>NZ_MQWB01000001.1:370501-670501 GCF_002257665.1 Rubricoccus marinus
ACCCCGTACCCCGTACCCCGTACCCCGTACCCCGTACCCGCCAGAGGCCTACGCCGCCTCTGGCGTCACGATCACCGGCTCCTCGCCCGCCGCGATGTCCAGCACGAACGCCTCGCGATAGGCCTCTACCGCGCTCGCCAGGAGCGCCGTCATCGGGACGGCGATGATGAACCCCACGAGGCCGAAAAAGGCGCTGAACACGAACAGCGAGAGCATCACCACGACCGGGTGGAGGCCCACCTGCTGGCTCATGATGTTTGGCGTGAGCAGCGACTGCTCGACAATGGCCTGACCGGCGAGGATGCCGATCACGATGGCGACATCGCCCAGCGTGCCGAAAAGCAGCATCAGCGAGATCCCGAACACGTACGTCAGGATGGAGCCGAGGCTGGGGACCATGTTGAGCAGCCCCGCCAGAAGCCCGAGCAAAAGCGAAAATGGCAGACCGAACAGCGCCGCCGGAATGCCCACGAGCAGCGCCGAGATGGCCGAAATCGTAAGCTGTCCCCGAAGGTAGCTACCGACCACGTGCGCGATCCGCGTCAGGTACGTCCGGTCGCCGCGGTAGCGGGGGAACAGCTTGACCAGACCGTCGCGGAGCTCCGCGTAGTCCTTGAGCGAGTAGTACAGAACGACGGGCAGCAGCGCCGCAATAGTGACCACGCCGATCAGCGCACCGACCGACTTGGTAAGGCTCCCGACGAGCGCCGGCAGGCTCCCGGCCACGGATTGGATCTGCTGCGGCAGGAACGTCCCCAGATCGGTCACAAGGGCCTCGCGCTCGATCAGGCCGGCCTCTTCCAGCGGATCCAGCGCACTCGTTCGGCCCACCCACTGTGGGAAGTCCGCCACGAGCCCCAGCGCGCTCGCGGCGAGGGATTCGATCTGTCCCACGAACGCGGGCACGAGCAGCAACAAGACCGCCGCAAAGGCGCCGACCGCGACAAAGGTGAGCGTGGCCGTCGAGGCCCAGCGCGGCACGTTCCACCGCCGCTCCGCCCAGTTCACGGCCGGATTCAGGAGGTACGCCAGCACGAACACGCCCACAAACGGCGCCAGCACGCCCGCCAGCGTCCGCACCATGTACACCGCGACAACGGCGCCGATCGCCAGGAGCATGGCGCGGCCCGCTTTGTGCGCCCGGATCGGCCACAGGAGAATCGCGCCCACGCCTGCCAGCACGAGCGGGTTGAGCCCGTCGCCCAACATGACCACCAGGAGCACCAGCGCGGCGAGTCCGCCCAGCGCCAGGAGCCCCTGCAACACCACGCCTCTGGCGCTCGGGGCCTCGCCAGGAGAACCTCCGGGAGGGGCGCCGCTCACGCCAGAGGCCTGGGCGGCGCGGGCCTCTGGCGGCGTGGCGAGGCCGCGGGTCTCCACCTATCGGTTGGCCGAAGGGCCACCGCCGGCCGGACGGCGGGCGGCTTCACCGGGGAGCATCGGGCGCGAGGCGCTGGTCTGGCGGAGCTCCTCGCGCAGGCGCTCGATCTCCTGGCGCAGCGCCTCCACTTCCTGCTCATCGCGGTAGACGCGGCGCTCGCGCTCTTCCAGGTCTTGCAGCGTCTCGGAGATCGCCTGCTCACGGATCTCGAACGGCGCCATCTCCAGGTAGCCGCGGTCCTCGAAGTAGCTCTTGAAGAGGAAGTTGTGCTTGCCGGCCTCCATCAGC
Source organism: Rubricoccus marinus (assembly GCF_002257665.1). NCBI lineage: Bacteria > Pseudomonadati > Rhodothermota > Rhodothermia > Rhodothermales > Rubricoccaceae > Rubricoccus > Rubricoccus marinus. The sequence continues at coordinate 372,171 of NZ_MQWB01000001.1, forward strand.
TCCGAGAAGCGGAAGGCGCCGAGCGCGCCCCAGCCGGCGGCCTGCTCAAAGCGGTCCGTGATCGCGCGCACGTCGGCGGAGACGGTCTGGAACTGGGCGGCGGCGCCCTGCAGCTGCTCGGCGGTCTGGAGGAACGTGGTGTACACGTCGTCCTCGTTGAGGAAGCGCGCCACGGTCCCGTTGCCGGTGTTGACCTTGCCGATGATCTGGTCCACGCCGCGCGAGGCGTTCTCGGCGATCAGCGTGAGGTCGTCCGCGCGCTGGCCGAAGGAGCCGAGGAGGAGCCTGAACTCCTGCGTGGTCAGGACGGTCTCGTTGTAGAGCGCGTCGTCGTAGAGGAACCGGCCGACGGTGCCCTCGCCGCCGCGGACGTCGTTCATGATGCCCGCCAGCGCGACGGTGACGGAGTCGAAGCGCGAGACGCTGGTGAACAGGCGGTCGGTGACTTCGGCGAGCGCGAACGGATCGACGCCCTGGATGCGCCCGCCTTCTTGGATAGGCGGAAGCTCGGGGCTCCCGTCCGTAAGCGACACGATCACGTTGCCGACGAGTCCGTCGGTCTGGATCGCGGCCTTGCTATCGGAGCGGAGCAGTTGGCGCGCCTCCTCCTTGATCGCGAGGCGGACCGAAATGGGCTCGCCCGGCGCGTCGGGGAGCTGGACGCGCTGCACGCGGCCCACCGAGATGCCGTTGTAAAACACGTCGGCTCCCTGCTGGAGCCCGGCCACGTCGTTGAAGTCCGCCTGGACCGTGAACGTATCCGCGAAGAGGTTCTTCTGGGAGCCGATGATGAAGATCGCCGCCACGAGGGCGACAAGCCCGAGGGTGACGAGGAGGCCGAGACGTGCCTGACGTGCCATGAGTGCGAGTGCGTGTATCGCGCCCCAACGGGACGCTCAGGACGTTACGTGCTCCGCCTCTGGCGTGCAAGCGGGGAAAGGAGGGAAGCGCGGACGGTTCGGCCTCTGGCGCCAGGGGGCCGCGCAGCTTTTGCTCCTTGCTCCTTGCTCCTTCGCGCCAGAGGCTTAGGCGCTGCCGTAGGCCTCGGTCCCCTGGAAGAACTCCTCCAAGACCGGGTGCTTCTCTTTGCGCACCTCGTTGAGCGAGCCCGAGGCGATAATTTTCCCGTCGTAGATGAAGAACGCCCGGTCGGTGATGATCTCGGCGGCGAGGAGGTCGTGCGTGATGGCGACCGACGTGATGCCGCGCGTGTCGCGGAGCTTGACGATGAGGTCGGCGACGACGCGGACGCTGACGGGGTCGAGGCCCGTCGTGGGCTCGTCATACAGGATGATGTCCGGCCGGAGGATGAGCGTGCGCGCCAGCCCGATGCGCTTTTTCTGACCGCCCGAAAGCTCGGCCGGGTACTGGTGCTTGGTCTGCGGCAGGTTCACGTCCTCCAGGCTCTCCTCCACCAGGTCGTTCTTCTCGCCCTTGGAGAGCTTGGTGTGACGGTCCAGGAAGAACCGCATGTTCTCGTAGACCGTCATCGAGTCGAACAGCGCGCCGCCCTGGAAGAGGTAGCCCAGGCGGAGCCTCTTGCGGTCGAGCGGGTCGCCGCTCATCAGGTCGATGCGGTCGCCGAGCACCCAGACCTCGCCGCGGTCGGGCTTGAGCAGCCCCACGATGTGCTTGGTGAGCACGCTCTTGCCCGTACCGGAGCCGCCCAGGACCACGCCGCTCGTGCCGCGCTCCACGGCGAGGCTGATCCCCTTGAGCACCTCCTTCGTGCCGAACGCTTTGTGGACGTTCCGCATCTCGATCGCGACGTTTTCGGGCGGCGGCGGCGCGTTGCCGGTGACCGGCTCGTGTTCGGGGTCCTCCATGTCAGTAGGGCGGTCGTCGGTGGGTCGGTCGGGCCTCTGGCGCCAGAGGCCGCGCGCGGGGGGATTCCAGGGCGCGAGCTACGGCGCGTGGACGCCGGTCAGGCGGCGTTGGAGATGTCGCCGAAGATCATGATCGAGATGCGCACCCAGATCACGTCGGTGACGAGGATGAGGAGGCTGCTCACCACCACGGCTTGCATGGCTGCGCGGCCCACCTCGCGGGTGCCGCCGCGCACGTTGTAGCCCAGGAAGCAGCTCACGATGCCGACGATGAAGCCGAAGAGTGCCGTTTTACCGGTGTCCGAGACCACGTCCGCGATGCGGAGCGAGTCGAACGCCGTAGCGATAAAGACGCGGATGTCCATCCCGCCCGAAAGCGTGGCTTCCAGGTAGCCGCCAGCGAGGGCCAGTACGTCGGTGATAAGCGTCATGATGGGGAACATGATGACGCAAGCGAGGACGCGCGTGATGACGAGGTAGTGGAACGGCTTGAGCGCCGCCACCTCCAGCGCGTCGATCTGCTCGGTCACGCGCATCGAGCCCAACTCGGCGCCCATGCCGGCGCCCAGGCGTCCGGCGAGCACAAGGCTCGTGAGCACCGGCCCGATCTCTTTGATCACGCTCAGCGCGAGCATCGACGGCAGGAAGCTCTCAGCGCCAAAGCGCGCGAGCGTGCCGCGGCTCTGCATCGCGAGAACGATGCCGATGGCGAAGCCGACCACGCCGGTCAGCATGAGGCTTTTGGAGCCCACCTCATCCATCTGGTTGAACAGCTCCTTGATCTCGTACGGGCGCCGCCACACCCGCGCGAAGTAGCGCCACGTGAAGCTGAAGAACGCGCCCGCGCGGTCGAAAAACCCGCCGCTGGCGGCCACGACGGCGCGCGTCTCGGCCTCGATCTCAAGGGCCTTCTGCTCGAAGTCCTTCTCTTGGAGGATCTTCTCGTTGAGGCGAGAGCGCCGCGAGCTGCGGAGCCGCTGCGTGAGCGAGTCCGAGAGGGCGGGCAGAGGGCCGTCTGGAGTGGGCTGGACCGGGGGCTCCATGCGAGGTCGGAGGGGAAAGGGGAGGGTAACCCGTACGGGCTCAAAAGTCGAGAGGGGAGATCCTGAATGGGCCGCCGGGCCTCTGGCGCGCCGGGATTGCAACCCGCGCGGGGGTTGCTGGAACCCCACCCCGTCCACGCGGTGAGCGCCTCTCGTTACAAGAGGCTCAACGCGGCACGCCGCCGCAGCGTGCCCCGCTTTTGCTCCCTCGTGGCCGACTCCCGCGATCCGTTCCGAACGCTCCGCCTGCCTTACACCGCAGGGCCGACCGACGTACGCCAGGCCTTCCGGCGCCTCGCCTGGGAAGTGCACCCCGACCGGGGCGGCTCGGCGCGCGACTTCCACGACGTCCGCGTCGCCTACGGCGCGCTCACCCAAGACCTCGAAGGCGCCCGTCGCCTCTGGCGCCCCCCGCCAGAGGCCGCGCACTCGCGCTACGCCGCCGGCCTGGACCCCAGTGAGTACCCGACCTGCCCGATCCGCGTCACGTCGGAGCGCGGGCGGCGGACCGTGGCGTACGACGTAGGCGCCCGCCCGCCGGAGTGGACGCCGACCCGAACCCCGCCGCCCGGCGGCACCTGCGTCGCGCGCGCCGAGGCGACCGAGGACACGCCCGCGTTCGGCGTCTGGACCGTTCCGCTGGACGATCACCGCTTCCGCTGCGTCTTCGGCCCGCCTCCCGCCGACACGTAGCGCTCAGGCCTCTGGCGCCAGAGGCCCATGGAGATCGCCAGGGGCTACCAGGCGATCTCCGTGCGGAGGCCGCCGCCGATGCCGCGCTCGCCGGAGTACTCGCCCTGCGCCAGAAGCCAGCTGTAGAGCTCGTAGTCCAGACCGGCCACGAAGCGGGTGTCATCGGTCGCGCTCCGGTCGGTCGGGCTCGGGACCACGACGTAGCCTAGCGAGGTGAAGAGGTCGCTCGTGAGGTACTTCCCGATGCGGATCACCAAGTCGGAGCCGTCGGAGTCGATCTCGACGAGGTCCAGGCCCAGGGCTTCACTCGCGACGCCTTCGACCAGGCCGGAGATCTGGCCCAGCGCCAGGCCCGTGCCCAGGCCCGTGACGGCGTTGGCGCCGAAGAGGTCGCCGGAGAGCTGTCCCGTCGCGATCACCGAGACGATGTCGGCGGGGTCCGAAAGCTGCGGACTGCTGAGGCGGATCTCGGGGTTCTGGTCCAACTGGCCGATCACGCGCAGGTCGATCTCGATGGGGGATCGGACCGAGCCTTGTTTAAGCTTCGCGTCCAGCGTGGCCAGCAGGTCCACCCTGGCGCCCAGGGCGGAGCCGCCGTCGAAGACGAGCGTGCCGCGCTGGAGCTCGAACCGCTTGCCCAGCGTTTCCACGTTGCCGCGCACGAGGTTGATGGTGCCCGAAAGGTTGCTGCCGTCCGCGAACGGGCGCTTGGACGCCTCCACGTCTCCGCTGAACTCGATGGCGAACGGCAACCCGGACTCGCTGCGGATCCATACGTTGCGACGGATCTCGACGTCCAACTCGTAGTCCAGCGCGTCGGTAAAGCGGCTCACGGCGGTATCGCGCCTGGTGATGCGGCGGCCGAAGCGCGCCTCTACCAAGCGGAGCTGTTCGTTGGTGAGCTCGACGGGCTCCAACTCGGGCGGGACCAGCTCGTCCGTGAGGTAGATGTCGCCAGAGGCCAGCACGACCGAGCCGCGTAGGACGGGGTTTTGAAGCGTGCCGGTAAGGCGGAGCGGGCGGCTGCCGCGGTCCAGAACCAGGCGGTCATACGTCCGCGTGTCGATGGCGACGAACTCGCTGGGCTGGATCGTGAGGTCCAACTCGCCGACCGACAGCTCCTGTAGCGTGATATCGCCCGTGACGGCCAGCTTGGTGTCGGTCGCGCTCGTGTCAGGGCTCGTGATCCGCACATCCTCCAAGAGGATCCGGTTGCCCTCGAAGCCGAGGTCAGCGTAGAGCGGGGCGTACGTCATGCCCGTCGCCGCGACGCCGAGGCGCCCGCCGGTGAGCAGCGCGTTGCCCGTCAGGTCCGGGGCCTCTTGCGTGCCCGAGATGGTAACGTCCGCGCGGAGCGTGCCGCCGATGTCGGTGTAGCCTCTTGCGGCGAGGAACGGCTGCGCCCACGCAACGGGGAACGCGCCCGCTTGGAGACGGATCTGGACGCCCTCGTCCCCGGCGGCGTCTTTGAGTTCGGGGCTTCCGCCCGCGAGCGAGAAGTTGGTCGGGACATATCCCGTGATGAGGAGCTCCTCGCCGTCGCGGTGCGTGAGCACGGCGTCCAGGTCCAGCCGGCCGCTGGCGTAGTTCACCTGGGCATCCATCGCGCCAAAGAGCTCACCGTTGGAGGCGAGGTCTTCAAGCGTGATGGCGCCGTCGAGCAGCGGCGCCTCCGCCGGGCCGGTGAGGAGCAGCGTCGCGGAGAGCGTGCCGTCCAGGCTACCAAAGCCGACGAGGTCGGTGAGCACGCCGATGTCGACCTCCTCGGCGGTGAGCACGAAGTTCTGCTCGCCGTTCATGTTCAGCGTGCCGTCGGCGGCGATCTGCTGACCCGTCTCGGCGCTCTGAAGGAGCAGGCCGCGAACGCGGATCACGTCCCCGATCAGGATGCTGCTCTCCTGCGCGAGGGACCACCGCGTATCGCCCAGGCGGAAGTCCGCGCGCTCCAGCAGCAACCCGAGCGCGCCCGGCGCCACGTCCGGCTCCGGGTCGATCTCGACGCGCGCGTTGAACGCCACGTCACGGTCCTGGTCCACGATGACGTTGCCCGCGAGCTGGATGTCCTCGCCGTCGTAGCTCCCGGTTAGCTCCCCGCTCTGGACGCGGAGCGAAGCCGTTTGGAGCAAGTCAAACCTGGCATCGAGCTGTACGCTGAGCCCGCTACCGTTGAGGAGTTCCTGCGGGTCCACCGTCGCCGCCAGCGTGGCGTCGAGCCCGGTGAGAAGGAGGTCGCCAGCGGCGAAGGTGCGGGCCTCGGCCGTCCCGTTGATGCTGAGCGGCTCGCCGGCGAGCCCCTGGATGCGGAGGTCGAGCGCGACGCGGTCGGCGGTGAGCGGCCGGTTGGCGTAGGCGGAAAGCGGGGAGAGGTCAGCGGCTTCGCCGACGAGGTGGAAGTCGGTCGCGGCGGTCGTGTCGAAAACGGCGATCTGGCCGCCGCCGTTGAGCGTCGCGATGTCCGATTGGAGCAGGAGCGTGTCCAACCGGAGCGTGCCGCGGTCCAGCGCGAAGTCCAGCGTGAGCGCTTGGATCTGCGCGAACGCGATGGCGGACGGCTGCGCCACGATCTCGCCAGAGGCCACGGCCTCCAGAGGGTCGAACCCGACGCCTTCGACGTTGAAGTCGGCGGAGAGTTGGAGCGGCTGCGTGGGGGCCGAGGGCAGCAGCGCGTTGACATCCAAGAACTCCGTGCGGCCGGTCAGCGCGTAGGTGGGCTCCTCGGCAAAGGGCCGGCCCTGGAAGACCGCGTACAGCGAGCTGGCCTCTGGCGCCTCGGCGCCCGCGATGGCCGAGGCCGTGGGCACAAAGCGGAGGTCGACCGTCGCGCCAACGGCACCGTCGTTGAGCGAGAACGAGATCTGCCCGCCCGAGACCTCGGCGGCGTTGATGGTGGAGGGCCGGAGCGTGATCACGCCCGAGCCATCGGCGACTTCGGGATCGAAGCCGGAGATCGCCCCGCGGAAGCAGCCGTTGAGGTCGGTGTAGAGGTCCGGGTTGTCGGTCAGGCGGCCCACGTCCAGGCCGTTAAAGCACGTGTTCTCGCCCAGCGCGAACGACGGGTTGGCGTCGAACGGCCGCCCGGTCACGTCGAGCGCGAACTGCCCTTCAGGCAGCGCGACCGTCCCGCCAACGGCGAGCGCGCCAGAGGCCAGGCGGAAGGTGAGGTCCGCGCCGTCGATGTCGCGCGTGCCGTAGTAGCCGGAGGCGAGGTTGAGCGTGCCGCTCGTGGTCAGCGTCTGCGGGTCGATGCCCGAGCCTCTGGCGGTAAACGTGCCGCTCAGGTCCGAGGACTGCTCCTCGTTGCCCGTGATGGCGGCCACGTTGAGGCGCGTGAACGAGCCGCTGGCGTCGTAGGTCAGCGGGTCTGCAAAGGGGCGCGCGGTGCCCGTTGCGGTGAACGCCCCGGTGTCGCCCAGGTCGGCGGCGGCGCTAAAGGTGAGCCCGCCGTTGCGCAGGCGGGCGTCCACGTTTGCGCTGGCCACGCGGAGGCCTTCGGCGCCAACCGGGAGGCGGCTGGGCGCGAGGCGGAGCGTCGCGGCGATGTCGGACGCCTGTGGGTCGAAGCCGCTGCCTTGCAGCGTAAACGAGCCGGTGATGTCGGAGGCCTGGTCCGGGTTGCCGGTCAGCGTCGCGAGGTCGAGGTTGGTGAACTGGCCCTGCGAGACGCGGTAGGGGATGGGCTCATCGGTGAGGTCCGCCGTGCCGACGGCTTCGAGGCGCCCGCCAGAGGCCAGGCGAACGTCGGCGTCGAAGGCGGCTAGGCCGCCGCGGAACGTGGCGTCGAGCTCGCTGCCGGCGAGGCGGAGGATGCGCCCGTCGGTGCCGACGGGGAACGCGGCGTCGTCCAGCGTGACGGCCGCGCTGCCGATGAGGGTTTGCAGCGAGGTCCCGCGTCCCTCAATCGCGAAGTCGCCGCGCAGCCGCGCTTGTTTGGTCGGGTCGCCCGTCAGGCGCGCGAGGTCGAACTCGGAGATCGTGCCCGTCGTCTCGACCGACGGCACGCGGTCGAACGGCCGCGCGGCGCCTCTGGCGCGGGCGATGAGGCCAGGCACGGCGGCGTCGGCGCGGAAGTCGACGGCGCCCGTCCGGAACGAGCCGTCCACGCGCAGCCGCTCCACGACCTGCGCGCCCACGCGGCTGTCGTTGAGCGCGAGCTCGAACGGGCCGGTCAGCGCCTCTGGCGAGCGGCCCCGGAGGTCGGCGGTCACGGTCCCATTGAGGTCCGCCTCCAGAGCGGGGTTGCCCAGAAGCGCGGCTGGGTTGAGGTTGCGGAGCTCGCCGTTGACGCGCGTCGCCAGAGGCCCGCCGTCGGGCTGGATGTCGATCTGGCCGTCCAGGACGACCGTCGCGGGGCGGGCATTCCCGGTCTCGGGGTCCAGCGAGCCGCGCAGCGTGAAGTCCAGCCGCTCGCCGTCGGAGTCGGCGGTGAGGCGTACGCGGGGACGGCCGTAGATGGAGAGCCCTGTAAAGGCGCGGGCGTCGGCGAGGGCGAACGGCTGGGCCTGGAGGTTGGCCTCAAACGCGGGGATCGCGTTGTTGTCGCCTTCCTGCGGGAAGCGGAACACGGCGTCTCCCTCGACGCTCGTGCCGGCCTCGCTCGTCAGCGCGAGGTCGCGCAGGGCGAGCCTCTCGCGCGAGAACGCGCCCGCCCCGGCAAGCGTGAGCGCGGCGGCGGGGCCGCCGCCGCCAGAGGCCTCGGGCGCGAAGGCCTGAAGCGAGACGCCGTCAATGGCGGCGACGAGGCTGTCCGGGCTAGAGTGGAAGGCGCTGGCGCGTAGCGTGAGGTCGCGCACGACGATCACGGAGTCGCGGTCCGGGTTGTACCAGCGGAGCTCGGCGAGGCCGCGCTGCACGCCCAACTCGGCGATGTCGACGACGAAGCCGCTTTGGGTGGAGTCGTCCTCGGCGGGCTTGAGCAGGCCGGAGACGTTGAACGTGCTGTCCGGCCTCTGGCGCACGAAAACCGATGGCCCCTTGACGTACAGCTGGCTGGCCGAAAACCGGGAGCGGAGCAGCGTTTTGAGGTCGTACTCCACCAGCACGGTATCGACCGTCGCGACGGTCTCCCCGTAGCGGACGACCTTGAGGCCGAGAAGCCGCGCGCCGGTCCAGAAGTTGCCCTCCAGGCGCTCCACGCTTACCTCGGCGTCGTCCGCGAGGAGGTTCGCGATCTGGTCCACGGCGATGCTCTGGATGCGTACGCGCGCCGCCTCGGTCCGCACCAGCAGGTACAGCCCGCCCGCGAGCACCAAGAGGCCGACAAGCGCCGCCGCGCCCCACCGGAGGACGACGTCGCCCAGCGAGCGCCGTCCCGCCTCTGGCGCCGCGCCAGAGGCGCCGCCGTCCGAGACGGGCGCGCCGCTCGGAGCGGCCCCGTCGCCAGAGGCGCCTGTACCCGCTGCGCCCTGGGCGCCGGCGTCGGCGCCCGAGGGGTCGGGGGAGCGGGTGGGATCGGTGGGCATGGAGGCCTAACGTTGGGATCGCCGGTCTGTTTGCCGGGCGAGAGAGAAAGTCAGGGCTAGAACGACTGCCCGAAGGTGATCTGCAACTGGAGGCGGCGGGCCTGCGGGATCAGGCCGAAAAAGCCCTTCGACGGCGCGACGCCCTCGAAGTCAAACGCCTGACCGTTGCGGGCGGCGTCGGCAAACCCGGCGTCGCAGAACAGCGCGCCGCTGTCGTCCGGAACCGCGCCTCTGGCGTCGGTCGGGCCGCAGAAGATCTGCTCCGGGTTGCGGAGGTCGAAATAGGACGGGTTGAGCTTGACGCCGAGCGCGAAGCCGACGAACCCGATGGGCGTCAGGTATTGCAAGCCGGCGCCCGTCGCCACGCGGAGGCCGCCCTCGTTGCGGAGGATGTCCTCCAAGTCCTCCGTCGCCTGGCTCGCGCCAAAGGCCTCGTCCAGGTCGAAGTCGGCGGCGGCGGAGATCATGCCCGCGTCTACGAAAACGTTGGAGCCCCACTGGGGGCCTAGGAAGAACGGGAGGTTCAGCTGAACGGAGCCGAACAGCTTCCGCGTGCCGCCGATTCCCGCGTAGCCCGTCACGGTCGTGTCCTGCCGCGTGACCTCGCCGCGGCTGCCCAGCACGTCCGCGATGCGGAAGTTGATGACCTTCGGGCCGAGCTGCGTTACCGCCCAACCGCGCACGTCGGTCGCGCCGCCGCCGTAGAAATACTGGTCGCGCAAGAGGACGTAGGCGATCGGGTTCGACAGCGTGGTCCCACCATAGGTCGAGAACGCGCCAACGGTGCCCTTAGCGGTCAGGCCGGTGCGGTCGCCGAAGGGGTAAAACGCCGAGGCGCTGAGCGCGCCGCGGGCGTACTGGTAGTCCGTCGCCAGAGGCGTCGCCACGCGCGCCGACGGCCGCAGGATGACGCCGCTGCGCGGTTGCAGCGGGTTGTCCACGAAGCCTGCCGTTACGTCCACGCCAACGGCGGTGGTGGTCACGGCAAGCGTGCTGTCGCCCTGGAGGATGTTGCGGAGGTCGAAGAACCCGTTCGTAGCCGTACCGAAGGGGTCCACGCGGCGGTTCTGGAAGCTCGCGTTGACGGCTGCCGTTTGGAGCGTGGAGCGCGTGAACAGCAGCGTGTTCGTTAGGCTGGCCGAGACCGAGCGCTCGATCTCGTCGTTGCGCGAGCGGACGGCGGGCGTGAGCGTGTAGGAGAGTGCGCGGTAGCCCACGTATGGCTGCCGCAGCGCGAGGGAGGCGCGATAGTCGTAGAGCCCGTCCACGACGTTGCTCTGGTCGAGGATGCCCGTCCGTGCTTCGATGGTGGCCGTCGCGTTGCGGGCGCCGCCAAACGCGTTGCGGTGCGTGGCTTCTAGCCGGCCGGTCACGCCGCCCTCGGTGAAGTACCCGCCGAAGGCGCGGAGCACGCGCAGCGGCGCCTCCCGAACCCGGACGATGATCGTCGCCGTGGAGTCGTACGGGGGCGACTGGGGTTCCACGTCGACCGTTGCAAGCTGGAAGACGCCGAGGCCGAAGATCTCGCGTTGCCCCACGGCGAGATCGCCTGCATCGAAGGGGTCGCCGGGCCGGAACGGGAGCTCGCGGAGGATGACGTTGTCCGTGATGTTCGCCTGCGCGGTGGAATCAACGCGCTCGATCACGATCTCGCCGTAGGTCGTCGGAGGCCCCGGGGAGACCTTGAGGCGGACCGTTGCGGCCAGGCCGGTCGAGTCGATAAAGCGTTCGTAGCTGACATCGGCCCAGGCGTAGCTGCGCGTGCGGAGCCACTGGCGCGTCCGGTTCTGGAGCGAGACGAGGCTGAACTCGGTCAGGCGCTCGCCGGTTTGGAGCCCCAGCGTCTCCACGTAGTCCAGCCATTCCTCGCGCAACTCCGGCATAAGCGACTCGGTCACGGGCGGCGCGGAGGGCTTGCCGAACTCCACGCCTTCAAGCACCAGCGGCGGGCCCTCGGCGATCTGGAACGTAACGCCTGCCGCGTTGCGGGCGGTGTCCAGGTCCACCGTGTAGTCCACGAGCGAGCGGGGAAAGCCGTTGCGTTCGTAGTAGCGCTGAAGGCGCACCACGTCTTTCTGCAGCTCGATGGGGTTGAGCGGGTGCGGCGGCGGCGCGCCGGGACTCAGGTACCGCCACGGGGCCTTCTCGAAAAACGTCGGCGCCGTGGTCGCGACCTGGAGCTCAAGCGACGCGGGGTCCAGCGTCAGGCTCCCGTCAACGGCCTCGAACGAGAGCGCGGACACCTGCGTGTCGTCGTTGACGAACACCAGCGGGGCGCCCTCTTGAGCCGCCGCGCCAGAGGCAACGAGACCGACCACGAAGGCCGCGACGAAAGAGAGGCGGGAGAAGGGCACGCAGGGCGCTCCGGAGCACGGAGCGAGCAGTCGAGAGAAGGGCCGGAAGCTACGGCAGAACGCGTGTTTCAGATAAGATTGCGCCTCCGTCAACCTTTCGCGGAGGCGGGAGGCGTGGCCGGCACCGGCTCAGGATCCTGCGGGCCGCCAGAGGCCTCTGGCGGGAGCGGGAGAGGGGCCGGTGCGGGGAGGCCGGGCGTGGCCTCTGGCGTCGCCGCGCCGTCGCCGGAGGCGGGGGAGCCGCCAGAGGCGTCGGCGTCGGCCGTCGTGTCCGAGGCGCCTTCGGGGTGAGCGCTGTGGCGGCGGATGCCGAACCGTTTCCAGATGCGCCGGAGGGCGTTACGGCGCGGCCGGTGGCGCTTCTCATGCAGCGTGGTGACGACGGCGCCGATCACGAGGATGAGGCCGGAGAGGTACACCCAGAACACGAACGCGAGGATGAGCCCGAACGCCCCGCCGAGGCCCCCGAGGCTGTCGCTGGCCCCGCCGGCGGCGTCGGCAACGCCAGAGGCCGCGTCCGCGACGGCGTTCGCCACGTCGGCGGTGGCGTCGGTGGTTTTGCCGGAGGCCGCGTAGCGGTCAAACTTGCCGATGTGCGTGGCGTAGATGGCGAAGCCGTTTTTGGCGCTTTCGAAGAGGACCGCCGAGACCGAGGCGCCCCAGATAGCGCTGCGCCACGGCGGGTGCGGCCGGGGGATGAAGTAGTAGAGCTGCACGATCATGCCCAGCGTGATCGTGAAGGGGAGCCCTTTGGTGAGGACGAACTCGGTGAACTGGTCCAAAAACGCCGTGCTCAAGCCCCACTCGGCGCCGTACTGCCGCGCGATCTGGGTGCCGACCGTGAGCGCGAACGAGATGAGGAACAGGCTGCCCACCTGGAGCACCATCCGCATATCGAACACGTAGCCCTTGAGGATGGAGCGCATCTGGTGGCGGTCGCCGCCCATCGCCATCCCGATCACGTAGCGGAGCGTGGAGAGCAGCGTGATGACCGTCACGAGAAAGGCCCCGGCACCGACGAAGGTGAGGCCGCCAGAGGCCGACTGCAACTGCTGCACGAGGTTGACGAGCGGCTCGCTCTGGCCTGCGGGCAGGAAGTCCCGCAGGAAGTCCGTGACGATCCGCGAGGGCTCATCCTGCCGCAACACCAAGCCGAACACGCCTGTGGCCAGCAGGATCAGCGGCAGCAGCGTGATGAACACCTTGAAGGCGATCGCCTGCGCCCAGATAAAGATGGGCAGCGTGAAGAGCGATTTCGCCAGCCCGGAGCCGTAGTACTTCCCCGTCCGCGCGATGGCGCGGCCGATGGTCGTCGGGGAGGGGGGACTGGGCAGGACGGACATGCGACGCACAGGATACGGACGTGCGCTGCCAGAGCGGCCTCTGGCGCCTGTAGGGCAATTCCCCATCTCGCAAGAGGCCTGGGGTGGGAGGCTGGCTTGCTCCCGCGCTAGCCCCGCGCGAAGCGGTCGCCGGCGGCGACGTAGAAGAACAGCCGGTGCGCCTCGGCCTCGCGGGCGCGGTCGCCAGCATCGTAGCGCGCCTGGGCGGCGTTGGCCGCGACGGAGAGCCCGCCGATGGCGAGCCCCACGGCGTGGGTCAGCGCGTCCGGCCCGGCCACGGCCAGCGCGAGCGCCGGCGCCGCCAGAGGCGCCAGCAGCGCTGGGCGGTCGGCGTAGCGCGAGACGAGGGCGCGGAGGTAGCCCGTGCTCTGGATCGCGTCGCGGATGTCCTCGACGGCGGGGGCCACGTCGCGGCGGTAGACCTGCTCGGCGTCTCGCGCGAAGTCGGCGTCCCACGGATCGCGGCGGGGGGCGCCTCTGGCGATGGCCTCGGAGAACTCCAGGACGGCGCCGCGGAAGCGCGCCAGAGGCGCGTGGAGGTCGGCGCGGACGTCGAGCGTCTCGGCAACGGTCGCGAGGTCGAAAAGGGGGAGCCGCTCCACCAACTGCGCGGCGAGCGCGATGTGCCGGGCCTGGTGCGCCCGCCCCGGCGAGAGGTCCAGCCTCTGGCGGAGGGCCTCGCCCGTCGCGCCGTCCAGCAGCGGGTACGTCACGCCAGAGGCCACGGCGTCGGTCACGCGCGCGGCGTAGTGGTCCGAGGTGCAGGCGGCGAGGTCGGCGGGGAGTTCGGCGCCGGCCAGGTCCACGATCTCCAGCGCCCCGGCGCGCTCGGCGACGGCCAACTCGTCCAGCCCGCTGGATTGTGCAGCACGGTCCAGCCGGCCTCGGAACGCGCGCCAGAGGTGCCGGACCGTCGCGGCCACGTCGGGCTCGCCCAGCCGCTCCCGCATCGCCAGGGGCGCCGCGCCCAGCCCGAGGTCGTCGGCGAGGCTCGCGAGCAGGTCCAGCCTCTGGCGCGGCGTGGAGGCCAGGGCGGCGTCCGCCAGGAGCCGCCGCAAGAGGCTCGCGCCGGGGCTGACGAGCGCGACGCGGTCGCCGTAGAGGAGCCCCGCGCGGACGAGAGCGACTTCGGCGGCGAGGTCCGGGACGCCCTCGGGCGGGCCGCAGGCGACGGTGACGTGGAACGGGGCGGTCATGGCCCAGGATGAGGCCTCTGGCGTGCCACGTCGGGTGTCAGCGGGCAGGGCGCTCCTTTAGCCTCTGGCGCCAGAGGCCGCCTCGTTAGCTTCGGCGCATTCTCCCCTGGTAGTGGCGGCGCTGGGCGAGTCGCGGACGGCTCGGGTGGTGCTGGTGCGCTAACCCGGTCCGCCGCGCGCGGCGTCGTACGCGTTCCAGGTGGGCGGGGCCGCCAGCCAGGGCGTGTTGAGCGCCGGCATCGGCGTGGGAGCCGGGCGCTCCAACGCCGTGCTGGAGGTGAGCGCGAGCGTCGGCTCCACGATCGCGCCGTCGCCGCTCGTGGTGGTAAACGAGAACGAGTCGCCAGAGGCGCTCGTGGCTGCGGAGAACGGCACGAACTCCGGGTAGGCGACGGTCCCGTGCTCGTGCAGGTCCAGCCCGCCCTGCTCCACGTCGCGGTCGATGCGGAGGCCCATCGTGGCGTCGAGCAGTTTGAACAGACCGAAAGCGAGCGGGAACGTCCACGCGAACGCGGCGCCTACACCCACCGCCTGCACGCCGAACTGCGCGAGGCTCGGGCCGCTAGAGGCAAACAGTGCGACGGCCAGCGTGCCCCACGCGCCGCACACGCCGTGAACGGCGACGGCGCTGACCGGGTCGTCCACGCCGCGGCGCTCCAGCAGGCCTGTGGCCACAACGACGAGCACGCCCGCGAGGCCGCCGACCGCCAGCGCTCCGATGGGCGCGACCACGTCGCAGCCGGCGGTGATGCCGACGAGGCCCGCGAGAACGCCGTTCAGCGTCTGGCCCACATCGGGCATCCCGCCACGCACCCACGTGTAGGCCATCGCGGCGAGGGCGCCAGCGGCGGCGGAGAGGAACGTGTTGACGGCGATCAGCGCGAGGGCCGTGCTGCCCGCGCCGGTACTCCCGGCGTTGAAGCCGAACCAGCCGAACCACAGGATGAACACGCCCAGCGCCGCCAGAGGCAGGCTGTGGCCAGGGATCTCGCGCGGGGCGCCGGTCTCGTCGTACTTGTCCGCGCGCGGGCCGACCGCGATCGCGCCGGCCAGCGCCGCCCAGCCGCCAACGCTGTGGACGACCGTCGAGCCCGCGAAGTCGTGGAAGCCGAGGCCTTCCAGCCAGCCGCCGCCCGCGAACAGGCTGCCCCACGCCCAGCCGCCGAAAATCGGGTAGATGAACGCGCACAGCACGACCGAGACCACGAGGTACGCCGCGAAGTTGACGCGCTCCGCGACCGCGCCGGAGACGATCGTCGCCGCTGTGGCGGCGAACACGGCCTGGAAGAAAAAGAAGAGGTACGTCCACGACGCCTCGCCCTCCAGACCCGTCAGCCCAAACCCGCTCGTGCCGATAAGGCCGCCCGCGCTCGGCCCGAACATCAGCCCGAAGCCGACCACGAAGAACACGATGGCGCCCGCGCTCGCGTCCATCACGTTCTTCATGATGATGTTCGCCGCGTTCTTGGCGCGTGTCAGCCCGGTCTCCAGCAGGGCGAAGCCTGCCTGCATGAGGAACACCATCGCGGCGCAGACGGCGATCCACACGTAGTCCAGGTTGACCTGAACCGCAGCGGCCTCTGGCGGGAGCGCGTCCTGCGCGAGGGCGAGAGTGGGCGCGAAAAGAAAGGCGAGGCAGGCAAGACGCTTCATGTTCTACGGTGAGCGCGACGGGGCGCAGTAGGAATGAAGGAGTCTAGAGCATGCGGGCTGTCATTTGCAAGGCATGTTGAGAGTTGGTGCTCACTCTGTAATCCCGGAAGCGCTTTCTGCCTCGTTTCCTAACACGCGCGGCGCCAGAGGCCTCTGGCGCTACCAGCCCCACGTCCCGGGCTCGCCCTTGAACGGCCCCACGACCTTCGACGTGATCCACCCGGCGTAGAACGTCCCCGGTTGCGGGAGCGCCCGCTCGCCGCCCAGCCAGCACGCGTCCACGCGCCCGGGGTAGAACGCGAGGTGATCCTTGAGGGCGAGGTACCGCTCGCGCGGGCTGGCGTACGCCCACGCGGCCTCTGGCGAGCGCCGCCCGTCTACGTCCAGGTCGAAGTAGCGCGCGAGGCCTTTCCACTCGCAGCCCGAGGTCCGCGCCGTGGGCACGAGAAGGGAGAGGTCGCAGTCCTCTGGCGGGATGTAGATCGTCGGCGGGTGGCTCGTTTCCAGGATGCGGAGCGCGCCGTCGCTCTCGGCGACCGTACGGCCCGCGAACTCGACGCGCACGCGCTGGCCGACGGGTTCGAGCGCGGGTGGGCGGGGGTAGTCCCAGACGGACTCTTGCCCGGGACCGGGCGGGATAGGGGTGGGCATGGCGCCAGAGGCAGGGCGGGTGTCAACCCGCTCGCGGGCGCCCGGCTCCCGCCCAGAGCTCTCGTGCCGCCGTGGCCTCTGGCGCCAGAGGCCTCCTGTGGCGTCAGTCGGCGTCTGCGGCGTCGGCGATGACTGCCGCGATTTCGCGGACCCAGGCGAGGTCGGCGCCGGTGAGGTTCATCGCCGCGGCCACCACCACGCCCGCCTCAGGAACCACCCACAGCAGCGAGGTCCCGCCAACGGCGCCGCCGCTGTGCGAGACCACGTCACGGCCTCTGGCGTCCGTGCCGAGCGCCCATCCGAACCCGTAGCTGACGCCCTCGCCAGAGGCGGTCGTCTGCTCGGTAAAGAGGAGCGCGCGCGAGCGCGTGCCGAGCGTGTCCGCCGTGACGTAGGCGCCCAGGCGCAAGAGGTCCTCTGGCGTGGAGAGAAAGCCGCCGCCCGCCCACTTCACGCTGTTGTCCACATAGGGCGCGTTGGCGAAGGCCTCGCCCTGGCGCTCGTACGGCCTCGCCCGGTTGGGAATCAGGGCGCTCGGCTGGTCGGCGGCGGTGTGCGCCATGCCCAGCGGGGCGAAGACGCGGCGCTCCATGTAGTTCAGGAACGGCTCGCCAGAGGCCCCCTCCACGACGGCGCTGATGAGGTTCCAGCCATAGCTGGAGTACGCGTACGCCGTCCCGGGTGCGTACATCAGCGTGTCCGCGGAGAACACGGTCAGCGCCTCCCCGACGCTCCCGAACGGGCGCGCCAGGAAGTACTCGTCGCCCTGGTAATGCCGGATGCCCGCGAGGTGCCCGCCCAGGGCTCGCGTCGTGACCGCCCAGCGCTTCTCGGGAAAGGCCGGGACGTACGTCTGCACCGGCGCGTCCACGTCCAGCGCCCCCGCCTCCACCAGTTGCGCCACTGCCACGGCCGTCATCGGCTTGGAGACGCTCGCGATGCGGAACCGCGTCTCCGTCGTCACCGGCACGCGCTGCTCCAGGTCCGCCAGGCCGAAGCCCTCGCTCCAGACCGTCGCGCCGTCCACGCTCACCGCGATGGCCATGCCCGGCAGGCCTCTGGCGGCCGAGTCCGCGATCGCGCGAGCGCGCTCTACCGCCACGTCGAGCGTGGCAGGCTGCGCGCTCGCGCCAGAGGCGAAGAGGAAGAGGAGCAGGGCGAGGCGTCTCGCCAGAAGCTGTCTAGGCATGGGTCAGATCTCGTAGAGGAGGCAGGGTTCGTGTTCGCCCTCTGCGGTGTATGTCCCCGCCGGGCGCATGCCCACTTTTTCCAGGACGCGCCGGGACGCCACGTTGTCGGCGTCGATAAACGCGACGACGCGGTCCAGGCCGAGGTCGGTGCGGGCGTGCGTGAGCGTCGCGAGGGCCGCCTCGGTGGCATAGCCGCGTCCGTGGTGCGCTCCGAGGATGGCGTAGCCGAGGTCCGGCGCGTCCAGCCCCTCGCGCTGGATCAGGCCCGTCAGGCCCATGGGTTCCCCCGTGTCGCGCAGCTCCACGCAGTAGGAGCCGAAGCCGTGGGCCTCGTAGTGCGCGAGCAGACGCGTGGTGAGGTACGTCTGGGCGTCCTCCAACGTGCGGAGGCCGCGGTCGCCGATGTGTTGGTGCCACAGCGGCTCGTTGAGGAGGCGGAGCACGAAAGGCGCGTCGCCCAGCGTGAAGCGGCGGACGGAGAGGCGCTCGGTCTGGAACAGCATGGCCGAAGATGCCTCTGGCGGGCCGGACTCGCCAGAGGCCTCGGCGAATGGCGGGACGTTGCACGCCGGATGTCTCAAACGGTAGGACCGAAAGGCGCAGAAATGTGGCCACAGGGGGCGTGGTGGCCGATATAGCCTCACGGGCTAGAAAAACGCTTTTCTGTGTTATGAAAACCTTTTCACGCCGCCTACCTTGAGGCTCTGTTCTCTCCTCTGCCTTCGTGGCCATCCCGCATGACGCATCCGCTACTCCTCTCCCTGCGCACCTCTTGGACGCGTCCAGAGCCACACCCCTCCCGCTGGGTCCGTCTCGCGACGGCGCTGGCTCTCGCCGTGCTCGTGCTGGCCGCCCCTCGCGTCCAAGCGCAGGCGCAGGTCTCGCTCCCCATCACGTTCGAGAGCGGTGACGCCACGTTCTACGAGCTGTTCGACTTCGAGGGGGCGGATTCCGACATCACCGCGGACCCCACGGACGCCTCCAACAGCGTCGTGACGACTGTACGGCCCGCGGGCGCCGGGGGCGTCGCCGGTACAACGGTCGCGAACGACAACGGCTTCACCCAGCGCGTCCCGTTCGCCTCTGGCGCGACGACGATGAGCGTGCGCGTGTGGTCGCCAGAGGCCGGCGTTCCGGTCCGCTTCAAGTTGGAGAAGTTCAACGACCCGACGATCACCGTGGAGGCCCAGTGCCCGACGACAACAGCGGGCGGCTGGGAGACGATCACCTATGACTTTATCACCGACAAGGTGCCAGGGTCCGCTGATCTCAACTTCAACAGTGAGTACTCCAAGGCGACCATCTTCTTCGACTTCGGGCTCGAGAACGCGACGGAGGCCACGACCTACTACTGGGACGACGTCGCCTTTGGAGGTACGGCCGTCGAGGGCGGGTGCCGCCCGCCGCCGCCTGGCCCCACCGTCGCACTTCCCGTCACGTTTGAGGACGGCGACCGGGCGTTCTACGAACTCCGGGACTTCGGCGGGAACGCATCCCAGTTGATCGCCGACCCCACCGATGCCTCCAACACGGTCGTGGAATCCATCCGTGGCGCCAACGCCCCCTTCTTCGCCGGCACGACGGTCGCCGACGCGAACGGCTTCACCACGCCGATCCCGTTCGCCTCTGGCGCGACGACGATGAGCGTACGTGTCTGGTCGCCAGAGGCCGGCATCCCCGTTCGGTTCAAGGTCGAGAACGCGGGCAACAGCGGGATCAGCGTGGAGGCCCAGTGCCCGACGACGACCGCGATGGCGTGGGAGACGATCACCTATGACTTCGTGGCGGACAAAGTCCCGAATACGGCCGACATCAACTTCGCGAACGAGTACACGAAGGCGTCGGTCTTCTTCAACTTCGGCCAGGAAAACGCGCCGACGCCGACGACCTACTACTGGGACGATGTCTCCTTTGGCGGCACGGCTGTGCCGGGCGGCTGCAACAACGCCACCAGTGGTGGTGACACCATCGCCGAGGCCCGCGCTGCGGGCGCCGGAACCGAGGTCACGCTTACGGGGGTGGTGACCCGCGCAGAGGGCGCGTTCGCCTACGTGCAGGACGCCACGGGTGCCATCACGGTCCGCCAGACCAGCGGCGCGTTTTTCGCCGAGATCGCGGCGGGCACCATCGCGGCAGGAACGCGCGTCACCCTCGTGGGCACCACGAGTGAGTTCCGCGGCCTTTTCCAGCTCAACGAGGGAGGCCTCGCGAGCTACACCGTGGACGGCGTCACCGACGTGCCCGCTGCTCAGAGCATCACGCTCGCGGAGCTCGCGAGCAATGGCGAGGCGTACGAAGCCGAACTCGTGGAACTGACCGGCCTCACGGTTGCCGAGACCGGCACGTTCTCCGCGGGCACGAACTACACCGCCACCGACGACTCCGGCACGGGCACGCTCCGCATCCCGAACGCGAACGACACCGCGCTTGAGGGGACGGACATCCCCGGCGCCGCGTTCACGTTTACGGGCGTCGTCGGTCAGTTCACGACCGCTACCCCGGCGACCGACGGCTACCAACTCCTCGCCATTGCGGAGGGCGACGTGCTCGCGCCGCCGATGCCGGTGGTCTCGCTCCCCATCCGGTTCGAGAGCGGGGACGCCGACTACTACGAGCTGCAGGACTTCGGCGGCAACGCCTCCACGCTCGTCCCCGACCCGGAGGACGCGAGCAACACCGTCGTGCAGTCCGTCCGCACGGCCACGGCCGCATGCTTTGCCGGCACGACGGTCGCCGACCGGACCGGCTTCACCGCGCCGATCCCGTTCGCCTCTGGCGCGACGACGATGAACGTACGTGTCTGGTCGCCAGAGGCCGGCATCCCCGTCCTCGTTAAGGTCGAGAAGGCCGGGACGCCGGAGATCAGCGTGGAAACGGTGGCCACAACGTCGGTGGCGGGAGCATGGGACGTCCTCGTGTTTGACTTCGCGAACGAGCGGACAGGCACGGCCGCGCTCAACCTCGACTCGGAGTACACGAAGGCCTCGATCTTCTTCAACTTCCGGTGCCCCGATGAGACGCCGGTGGCAGAGGCGACCTACTACTGGGACGACCTCGCCTTTGGCTCGGCGCCCCCGGTCAGCGCGGAAGAGACGGCCGCGGCTCAGAACGTGGAGCTCGCGCAGAACTCTCCGAACCCGTTCACGGCTCGGACGACGATCCGCTTCTCGCTGAAGGCCCAGGGCGACGTGCAACTGCACGTCTACAACCACCTCGGGCAGAAAGTCGCAACCCTGGTGGACGGCTCGGTGGCCTCTGGCGACCACGCCGTCTCGTTCGACGCGACGGGCCTCGCGAGCGGGATGTACTTCTACCGCCTGCAGCACAGCGGCTCGACCGTCACGCGGACGATGGTGTTAACCCGCTAGACCCGTCAGGAAACCTGTCGATCCAGACGCTCCTCCCACCCGGGGGGAGCGCTTTTGCGTGGGGGCTCCCGGGCGAGGCGCTAGCCCGCCAGAGGCCTCTGGCGCGCGGCTGCGAACACCGTCTCAGGATCGACGCGGTCCGGGAGTGGCCCGACGCGCGCGAGCTTGAGCGCGGCGAGGCGTCCGCCGGAGCGGGCGCAGGCCTCTGGCGCGAGGCCGCGGAGCCACGCGGCGAGGAAGCCTGCCCAGAAGGCGTCGCCCGCGCCCGTCGCGTCGGCGACGGATTCTAGCGGCTCGGCAGACACGTCGGCGCGACCGCCGTCCCAGGCGACGAGGGCGCCTTCGGAGCCGCGCGTGAGGCACACGAGCGTGGCGCCCCAGGATAGGAGGCGCTCGCAGATGGCGTCGTCCGGGAGCGTTTCGCCGAACAGGCGCTCGGCGTCGTCGCGGCTGGCCTTCGCCAGAGGCCCGAGCGCGAGGAACACGCGCGCCGTAGCGCCGATTTCGGTCCGCTCGTCGCGCGAGCGCGGCGCCACGTTGAGGTCGATGCTGAGCGTGGCGCCCGCGGCCGAGGCGCGGGCGGCGCCGTCGAGCAGCGTCGTGCGCGCGGGCTCGCGGGAAAGCGCGAAGCCCGACGTGTGGAACAGACGCGCGCTCGCCAGGAGCGAGTCGGGAAGCTGGCCGGGCGCGATGCGGCGGTCGGCGTGGCGAAAGAGCGCGAAGTCCGGTGTGGCGTCGGTCCGCGTGACGGTTACGACGGAGGTGGGGGAGTCCGTGATCTCTTGGAGCCGGGCGTCCACGCCAGTGGCCTCAACCGAGCGGCGCAGAAAGCGGCCGAAGCCGTCGTCGCCCACGCTCGCCACGAGCGCGGTCGGCACGCCCAGCCGCGCGAGGTTGGTCGCGAGGTTGGCCGCGCTGCCGCCGGCGTGGCGCTCGAACATCGCCGCCTCGCCGAGGCCGCTGGCGGGCTCGGCCGAGAGGAGGTCCACCAGGATCTCGCCTGCGACGACGACCTCTGGCGCGCCGCCCTCCGCCAGAGGCACGGCCGGGGCTGGCGCGGCCTCTGGCGGGGACCACCAGTCCGCGAGGCGTCCGTCGATCGCTGCCTCTGCGAGGACTTCGCCCGCGGCGCTCCACGCCAGAGGCGTCGTGCCGTGAGGCGCGCCCTCGGGGTCGAGGTACTCGGGGAAGCCGCCCATGCGGTTCGCGGCGGCGAGCGCGTCCGCGAGGCCTCTGGCGTCGGCCTCGCGGCCGGACTGCGCGAGCGCCGCCACCCACCAGCCGTTCACCATCGGCCACGCGCCGCCGTTGTGGTAGTGGCCGGGGCGGTTGGAGAAGCGGTCGCGCACGTTGGCGCGGAGCACGTCCCACTCGGCGTCGCCCTCGCGGATCACGGGGTCGAAGGCGGGGACCAGCCCGCTGCTGCCTCTGGCGAGACCCAGCCCGTGGTCCAGGAGCGGCGCGGAGCGCTCTCGCCAGAGGCCCCCGAGAAGGGCGACCGCGGAGCCCAGTGCGTCGAACCGGCGGGCGTAGCCGCCGGGCGTGAGGCCCGCAAACGGGAACGGCTCGGCGCCTTCTCCGAGCGCCCGCCGGAACGCCTCAGGGTGATACGCTGCCTCTGGCGCGCCGCCCTCGCGTGGCCAGAACGTGGCCTCAATAGTTCGGCGGAGGTCGTCGGCCTCGCGCTCGGCGTCGCCGTTGTCCGCCGCCAGAGGCGCCCACTGCTGGAGCGCGAGGAGCCGCAGCGCTTGGTCGAAGAGGAGGTAGCCGTGGAGGTCGTACTCGTCGGCCCAGTCGCCGGACTGCGGGACGTAGACGAGGCCTCGGGCGTTGAACTCCCACGCGCGCAAGAGGCGCAGCACGCCACCCACGGCGGGCGCCATCTGGACCGCGAAGCCGCGGTCGCCGGTCAGCCGTGAGTAGAGCGCCACGCCGAGCACGAACCACGGCCCGGCGTCCACGCGCCCCGCGAGGCCGCCATAGCTCACGGCCTCCGTCTCGCCAGAGGACGAGACCGCTACGTTGGACGGCACCTGTCCCTCGGGGCCGAGGTGATCGGCGAGCGTCTGCAGTGTTGCGCGGAGGCCTCTGGCGAGGTCGGCGTCGCCAGAGGCGAGCCCGGCGAGGCCGCAGATCACGCCGTCCCGCGCCCACACGCGCCGGTAGTTCGTCGTGTCCTCCGGGGAGGCGACGTACCCGGCGGGCGTGAGCGAACGGCGCAGAAGGTCGAGGGCGGTCATGGGGCCAGTGGGGTGTGGCCAGGAGGCAATGGCGGATGAACAGCCGGGCAGGTGGGGGTGCGGGCCTCTGGCGCCAGAGGCGCGGGGAGGAGCACGCGACTCCCTACTGCCCGTCGGCCCCTACCAGAACAGCGCGACGACGACGAACGTGAGCGCGACCAACGCGGCGCCCTGGACGCGGTAGTTCTGCCACCACGGAAGCGCGCGGAGCGCCTCCGAGTCCTCGCGCCAGAGGCTCGGCGTCCACGTCACGTCGGCGATCTTGGCCATGTCCGGCGCGGGCTGCGCCTTGCTCATCAGGATGAGGACGAGGCCGCTGGCGAGGAGCAGGATGCCCGGGATGTAGAGGAACGGGATCGCGATCGCGCCCAGAACGGGCCCCAGGATGAACAGCAGTGCCGAGGTCGCGTGGCCTGCCATGAGGCTCCAGAAGGCCGCGCCAGAGGTCGCCCGCCGCCAGAACACGCCCACGACGAAGAGCGCCACGAACGGCGGGACGACGTAGGCCAGGAAGCTCTGGAGGTAGCCCCAGAGCGTGTCGAACTGGAGGATGATGGGCGCCCAGACGGCCGCGAAGACCATAAACACGAGCGTCACGATCCGGCCCACATTGGCGAGCTGCCGAGAAGTGAACGCCGGGCGGAAGCGCTTGACGAAGTCCATCGTCACGAGCGTCGAGGCGGAGTTCAGCGTGCTGTCTACGCTGGACATGATGGCCGCGACCATCGCCGTCAGCACGAGCGCGCGGATGCCGCCCGGGAGCAGGTCGAAGACCATCGTCGGAAACACGGCGTCGGCGCGCTCCAGGCCGGGGTAGAGGACCCGCGCGAACGTCCCCGGAAGCACCATCAGGAAGATGACCGGCAGCTTGAGCAGGCCCGCGAAGAGCGCACCCCAGCGACCCTGGTTGAGCGTGCGCGCCGCCAGCGTCCGCTGCACCATGAACTGGTTGGTCGCCCAGAAATAGAAGCCCAGGATGAACACGCCCGTCAGCAGACCCGGCCACGGCATCACGGGGTCGTTCGCGGGCAGGATGAGCGAGAGCTTGTCCTCTGGCGTGACTGCGGTCACTGCCTCCCATCCGCCGCCGGCCTGGATCGTGGTCCAGCCGATCCATGCCACGGCCGCGCTGCCCGCCAGGAGCAGGATCGCCTGCACGGCGTCGGTGTAGACGACGGCTTTGAGGCCGCCCGCGATCGTGTAGAGCCCTGCGACCAGCGCGAGGATCGCGATGCTGAGTCGCATGTCCACGCCCGGGTAGATCAGCGCAATCACGAGCGAGCCCGCGTAGAGCGCCGAGGCGGTGTCGACGGTGATGTTCAGGAAAACCGTCCAGCCCGAGAAGTAGAGCCGGCTGCGCCCGTCGAAGCGGCGCTCCAGAAACTCGGGGAGCGTGTAAATCCCCGTCTTGATGTAGAACGGCAGGAAGAACGCGCAGAAGATGACGAGCACGATGCCCGCCATCCACTCGTAGTTGAACACGGCCACGCCCATGCCGCCGTACGCCTCGCCGGCCATGCCGACGAGGCTGGAGGTGCTCATGTTGCTCGCGAACAGGCTCAGCCCGATCACGCCCCAGCCCAGCGAGCGGCCCGCGAGGAAGTAGTCGTCGGTGGATTCCTGCTTGCGGCCGATCCACAGGCCGAAGAGCACGATGCCGAGGACGTAGACGCCGATTACGGCGAGGTCCAGCGTGGAGAGGGCGAAGTCCATAACGGATTGGGCGGACGGAGTGGGAGAGTCGGGAGCCTCTGGCGAGCGGAGCCGGTGGGCTTCGGCCAGTGGCCGGTGCAAACTCGAAACGCGTTGCGCGGAATCAGAGCCTCTGGCGCCAGAGGCGGGCCGCCGTCTTTCCTTCTCTAGACGGGAGAGGCCGGGAGGAGGGGGCCAGGCCGAGCGCGCGAGCGTGCCCGGTTGCCCTCACCCCAGCCCCCTCCCATGCGGGAGAGGAGGCAGTCACGTGGCCTCTGGCGCCAGAGGCCTATCAAAGACGCCGCCCCGCAGGAGTCGAGTCTGCGGGGCGGCGGGACGCCTGGCTCGGAGGAGAGACCGGGCGCGGCCAGCGCCTCTGGCGGGTGGTGGACCGCCAGAGGCGAGGGCGTTAGAAGCCGTACCGCAGCGAGGCCGAGATCGAGCGGCCCGAGATGGAGCGCGCGCGGATGTAGCCGTTGCCGGGGATGGCGCCTTCCTCACTCTCGGTGATGCCGATGGAGTCGAGGAGGTTGTTGGCCGAGAGGCCGAGCGAGAGCGCCGGGGTGATGTTGGCCTCGGCGAACGCGTTGAGGATCACGAAGCTCGGGAGGACGAGCTCGTTGGAGTCCTGCGCATAGCTCTCGGTCTGGCCCAAGAGGCTCAGGCCGAGCGTGCCCCGGTTGTCCATCGTGTAGGAGGGCACGAAGCTGAACAGGAAGTCCGGCTGGCGGCGAGGCGTGTTGCCCTCGTTGCCGCCAGAAGTGATCTCCGCCGCGGTGTAGGTCGTCGCGCCGCGGAAGTTGAACGGACCGTAGTTGACCACGCCCTCTACCTCCACGCCGAACGCCTCGTAGTCGTTGTCGATGAACTCCTGCGTGGTGGCTTCAAAGCCGCCCTGCTCGGTCGTCTTGGCGTAGAAGCCGGTCACGAACACGCCGCCGATGGGGAACTGCTGCTTGTAGCCGAGCTCGGCCTGCTGCAGCTGGTCGTACGGGTTCTCGATACCGAGCGCGTCCACGCCGATGTAGCTCCCGGTCGGGAAGATGGCGCGGTCGGCCTTGGCGGAGTGGCCCTGGCTGACGCGGGCGAAGACCGCCGAGGCGTCGGTGAGGGTGTAGTTCGCGCCAGCGGAGAAGGACCAGTAGTCGTAGTCGTAGTCGACGGGGTTGCGGCTGGCCTGGTCGATGAAGTTGGCGCGGCTCTCGGGCTCCGAGATCTCGCCGTCCTCGTTGACGTCCACCTCACCGACGAACCCGCCGGAGCCGACGCCGGTCACGCTCCCGAAGTCGTAGCGGACGCTGCCGTCCAGGCTGAGCTGCGGGATGGGGGAGTACGCGATGGCCGCGTAGGGCGCCTTCACGTCGTAGGTGGCGTCGAAGCGCACGCCGCAGCAGTTGCCGAAGAACAGCGCGCCGTAGGCTGCGAGTCCGTCGTCGGTGAGCATCGTGCCGTCGTCGTCCATCACGTCCACGAGGGAGGCGTTGTCGCCCTCCACGGTAGAGATGTACGAGTTCCAGAGCCACGCCATGTTGATCCGCTGGATGCCCGTGAAGAGGCCTGCGGTCAGCGTGAGGTCGAGGTCCATGTCCGCGAAGCTTTTCGAGAGGCTCGCGTCGTTGAACACGGTGTTGAAGTTCTCCAACTCGGTGTCGAAGAGGACAATGCCCTGGAGGAGGTCCCCGCTGACGGCGTTTCCGTTGTCGGCGCGGGTGAGCGTCGCGTCGGAGAGGTCACGGCCGGAGGCGTCTTCGAGCGCGCCGAGGATGGCGTCGCGGTCGCCGACGGCGGCGGTGAACGGCGAGACGAAGCGGCCGGAGTTGAGCGCGAAGCGCCCACGGTTCTCTAGCTGGAAGCCGTTGCCGAGGTCAAACGAGAACTCGACGCCAGCGGCCGAACTGACCGGGTGCAGGCCGTCCGAGAGGTTGACGCGGCGGCGCTGGCCGTCGGCACCGAGCCCGAAGTTGCTCAGGAAGCGCGCGCTGCCGATGGCCTGGTCGTTGATGCCGAGCGTGCCGGCGTCGGAGAACTCGGGGTTCTCGTTGGAGCCGCTCACCGCGATGGGCTGCGGGAGGTACGTCGGCGTGCGGTCGTTGAGGTACTTCGCATAGACGCGGGCGTAGCCGCGCTCGAAGAACTTGGTCATGTTGGCCTTGATCTGGCCGCCTTGCTGGGCCGTGTAGCCCAGGTCGCGCTCGCCCTCACCGGAGCGGAAAAAGCCGCCGACGTGGAACGCCAGGCCGTCGCCGAAGGGCGAGCCCGCCTCGAAGTCGACGCGCTGGAAGTTGTAGTCCAGGCCGCCCGTGGTGGAGATGCTGCCGCCTGCGACCTGGCCGTTCTTCGAGATGAAGTTGATGATGCCTGCAGGCGAGTTCGAGGCGCGCGTAGACGCCGAGCCGCCGCGGATGGCCTCGATCCGCGCGACGCTCTGGTCTGCGCGGAGGAACCCGTCGGCCGTGCCGAAGGCGATGTCGCCGTACATGAAGATGGGCAGGCCGTCCTCCTGGAGCTGGAGGTACTTGGAGCCGCCGGCCGAGATCGGCACGCCGCGAACGGTGATGTTCGTGTTGCCGTCACCTGCGGACGCCTCGGAGCGGATGCCCGGGATCGCGCGGAAGATCTCCGCCGTGTTGCGCGGGACGACAAGCTCGGTGGCCTCTGGCGAGAGCGTCGAGATGGAGACGCTGCTGTTGAGCTTCGAGACCGGGTTCACAACGCCGGTGACGAAGACCTCGCCGAGCCCGAGGGCGTCGGGTGAGAGCTGGAAGTCGCGGGTGAGCGTGCCGCCGGAGAGCGTCACGATCTCGCGCTCGGAGCCGTAGCCGACGAACGTCGCCTCCAGCGTGACCTCGCCGGTCTGCGTGGTGGTAAACGTGTAGCGGCCGTCGAAGTCGGTCGCGTCGCCAGAGGCGGACCCGGCGATGATGACGGTCGCGCCGATCAGCGGGTCGCCGTTCTCGTCGGTGACGGTGCCCTGCACGGTGGTCTGCGAAGCGGCAGAGCCCGCGAGGAGCGTGAAGAGGAGCAGGGTAGCGGCTCGTAGCATGGCTGGGGAGTCGGTGTGGAGAGGTCTCGGAAGCGGTTCCAACACTCCGATTCTCGTGTGGGGAGGCCTCTGGCGCCAAGCGCTTTCGCCGCAATACCTTGCACAACCGTTTGCGGAATCGTTTGCGGTGGATAAGTTGTCCGTCGTTTCTCTGGACCTTCGCGCACCCCGTGGCCTGATGTGGTCATGCGCCGGGTCCGCCGAGGCGCCGGCCCTCCCAAACCGGCGCGGTTTCTCCCGCCCCCTCAGCCCCCTGGCGATGAAGCGCGTCACCATCAAAGACATCGCCCGGTTGTTGAGCGTCGCTCCGTCCACGGTCTCCCGCGCGCTAGCGGACCACCCGGACATCGGGCCGGAGACGAAGGCCCGCGTGCGCGAGGCGGCGAAGGCGCTGAACTACATCCCGAACCTCCGCGCGCGGTACCTCCGCTCCCAGCACTCCCGCCTCGTGGCGCTCATCGTGCCGGAGGTGAACATGTTTTTCGTGCCCTCGCTGATGACGGGCGTGGACCACGTGCTGCGCGAGAACGACTACTCGCTTTTGCTCTTCGAAAGTGACGACTCGATCGTGCAAGAGCGGAAGCTGGCGCAGCTCTGCCTCAACCTCTCGGTGGACGGCGTGCTCCTCGCGCGCTCCTCGGAGACGACCGAACTCTCGCACCTCGACGCGCTCGCCGACGCGGACCTCCCGGTCGTGCTCCTGGACAAGATCCTCGATACCGACCGCTACTCCACGGTCTCGACGGACGGGCGGGACGCCGCCCGCCGCGCGACGGGCTACCTCCTGGACCGCGGCCACGAGCGCGTGCTCGGCGTGTTCGCCGACGACCGCCAGAGGATCTCCGTGGTCCGCGCCGAGGGCTTCCGGCAGGCGTTCGCCGAGCGGGACCTGCCTCTGGCGGAGAGCGCCATCGTCCACGTGCGGCACCTGGCGGAATTCGAGGCCCTGGTCGGGCGCGCGATGGATGCGCACCCGGACGCGACCGGGCTGTTCGCGATGTCTGACGAGCTCCTGGTCCGCTCCTACCACGCCGTTCTCGCCAGAGGCCGCGCGATCCCGGACGACGTCTCGCTCGTGGCGATCTCGGACGGCCGGGCGCCGGAATTTCTGTTCCCGCGGGTGACCCACCTGTTGCACTCGGGCAAGGAAGTGGGGCAGAAGGCGGCGCACATCCTCGTGGGCATGATGCGGCAGCACTACGCCGGCGCCGCCCTCGCGGTCACAGTCCGCACGGAGCTCGTGGAGCACGAGTCGGTGCGCGTGATCGGGGCGGAGGTGGGGTAGGGCTCGGCCTCTGGCGCCAGAGGCGCGGGTGAATGCGGAGTCCCCCTTCTCGTGCGACACACGGTTGGCACATGTGGTGGGGACCTTGGCCTTCTTCCACCCGCGACGCCAGAGGCTATGCGCACACAGGTCATCGAGAAGCTCGAAATCCTCGCCGACGCGGCGAAATACGACGTGTCCTGCGCGTCCTCGGGCGGCGAGCGCGAGAACAGCAAGACGGGGCTCGGCAACTCCCGCGCGATGGGCATCTGCCACACGTACACTCCCGACGGTCGGTGCGTGTCGCTCCTGAAGGTGCTGTTCTCCAACGTCTGCATCTACGACTGCGCGTACTGCACCACGCGGCGGAGCAACGAGGAGGTCGTGCGGACGGCGTTCACGGTCAAGGAGGTCGTGGACCTCACGATGGAGTTCTACAAGCGGAACTACATCGAGGGGCTGTTCCTCTCGTCGGGCATCTTCCGCGACGCCGACACGACGACGGAGAAGCTTGTCGAGGTGGCGCGCAGCCTTCGCCACGAACATCAGTTCAACGGTTACATCCACCTCAAGGTGATCCCGGGCGCGAGCACGGATCTCCTGGTGGAGGCCGGGCGGCTGGCGGACCGGCTGAGCGTCAACATCGAGATCCCGAGCGAGAGGAGCCTCAAGGCCGTCGCGCCCGAGAAGGACTACGCGAGCGTGATCCGCCCGATGGACACGATTCGCGAGGGCCACGACGAGTACCGCGCCGAGCGCAAAAAGACCAAGCGCGCGCCGCGCTTCTCGCCCGGCGGCCAGAGCACCCAACTCGTCGTCGGCGCCACGCCAGAGGACGACCGGACCGTGCTCAGCCTCGCCGACGGGCTGTACAAGGAGCAGAAGCTCCGCCGCGTGTACTACTCCGGCTACGTGCCCATCTCGTCCGACGGCCGCGTGCCGGACCCCGCGACCTACCGGCAGCCTCTGGCGCGCGAGCACCGGCTCTACCAGGCCGACTGGCTGATCCGGCAGTACGACTTTTCGCTGGACGAGGTGCTGCCCGCCGAGCAGCCGCACCTGGACATGAAACTGGACCCGAAGGCGGCCTACGCCCTCCGCTTCCCTGAGCTGTTCCCCATCGACGTGAACACGGCTCCGATGGAGTGGCTGCAACGCGTGCCGGGGCTGGGCCTCAAAAGCGCGCGCCGCATCGTCGCCGCCCGTCGGCGCGGGACCGTCCGCTGGGAGCATCTCCGCGCGATGGGCGTGGTCCTCAAGCGCGCCCGCTACTTTATCACGACGCCCGAGCACCGGCCGCACCTCATCGGGACCGACCCCGGCGAGATCCGCCGCCGCATCGTGGGCGGCAAGGCCTCTGGCGCGCCCCAACTCTCGCTGTTCGGCGCGCCGCCGCCGGTCGTGACGCCGCCGCCCGCCGCGCCCGCCAGAGGCCGGATCGTCACGCCCTCGGGCGCTCTCGCACCGCTCGCCTCCGCGCCTCTGGCGCGAGCAGCCTAATGCCGGCGCCAGAGGCTCGTCCGAGCGCCCCGCTCCAACTCGGCACCGCCACCTACGCGACCGACGGCTCGTTCGCGGGCTTGCTCTGCGCGTATGCCCGGGCGCACCGCGCGGGCGCGCTCCCGGCCGAGGTCGTCACGGCGGGGCAGGCCGCGCCGGGCCACCTGTTCGGCGCGCCAGAGGCGGTCGAGACCGAGGCGCCTCTGGCGTCGCGGATGGAGCACGGGCTGGAGCGCGTCAAGCCAGGGCTGGTGGGCAAGCTGTTCCGTGCGTTTCTGAGCGAGCGGGCGGGCATCGAGGTCGCCATCCTGCAGATGATCGACGCCGTAGCGGTGGATGGCGCTGAGGCCGTGGGCGACTGGACGTTCGAGCCCTCGCGCCAAGTCTCGCGCTGGGCGCAGCGCGTGGGACGCGAGGCGCACCGCATGGAGGCGTTCGTGCGCTTCGAGAGGCATGAGGAAGGAGCCAGTGGGGAGTGGGCAGTGGCAGAGAAGACCCCGAGCACGCCTCTGGCGCCAGAGGCCCCCGTCTCTGCTGGTCCCCAGTCCCTCGGCCCCAGTCCCGCCGCCTCTGGCGGCGAGCGCTGGCTCGCCCGGGTCCGGCCCGAGTACCACGTGCTGCCGGTCATCGCCGAACATTTCGCGCTACGCTACCCCGCGCTCCGGTGGACCATCCTCGACGAGCGCCGCCGCCTCGCCCTCGTGCACGACACGCCCGCGGCCGACCTCGCGCCGGAGGCCGACGCAACGCGCATCGTGCCGGCGTCCTCGCTCCCGGACCTCGCGCCGACAGCGGACGAGCGCGCTTACCAGGCGATGTGGCGCGCGTACTTCCGCGCCGTGGACATCCCCGAGCGGCGCAACCTGAAGCTTCACCTCCGCCACGTGCCCAAGCGATACTGGCCGCAGCTGACCGAGAAGCAGCCAGAGGTGTCCATGATGGCTCTGACGCCAGAGGCGGACGTGGACGCCGAGGCCATCTCGCGGACGGCCGCTCCGAAGCCCCGCCGCGCCGTCAAGGCGCTCGGCCCGCGCTCTCGGACGTAAAACGTTCAGGACCCTTCGACCACCCACGCGATTGTGCCGACGAGCAGGCCGTTAGACGATTTTTCTTTAGGGGTCTTTTTGTGCGCGATTAAGCGCCACGAGCTTCGCTGCGCGCGTTGAGGGTGGCACCGCTTGCCCAGCGGCCTCTCCAGCGACGAGGGCACACCCAAACGGTATGTCGCCTCACGGGCGCGTCCGTACTCTGAGCCGCCCGAACCGCCGCCTTGCCATGAAACGCCTCGTCCTCGCCGCCGCTTGCACGCTCCTCGCCTCTGGCGCCCTGGCCCAGGCGCCAGAGGCCGGCATCCACGTCTCGGGGGCATGGACGCTGCAGGTACGCGCCGCTGACGGGACGCCTGTAGAGGGGCGGAGCTTCCACAACGACTTGACGGCCGCTGGCGCGAGGTACCTCCTCGGCATCCTCGCTCGCGAGAGCGTTCATGGCGCGCTGGGAATCCGCGTGCTCAGCGCGCAGGGGCCGTGCATCGGAGAGGGGGGAGCGCGGACGGCCTGCATCCTCCGCGAGCCTGACGCGATCGGCGAGGGTGAGGCGGTGACAGAGGAACTCGTGTTCCAGATCGTCCCGGCGGGGAACGGCCTGCCGCAGCGAATCCGCTACACCGGCTCGGTATCCGCTGGGTTCAATGACAGCATCACCGAGGTGCAGTCCTGGTTCGCGCCGTGCGAGTACGGCGAGGTGCTGGCATGCGACGCCTCCAATGCCGCCCCCGCCGATGCGTTCACGAGCCGCGTGCTGGGGACTCCGCTCGCCGTCCAGGCCGGCCAAACCGTCGATGTGACGTTCGAACTTTCGTTCGACTAGGGGTGCGCCGCGCCCTGTTCTCCATCGCGCTTCTGCTCGCGGCGATCGGCGCGCGAGCCCAGGACCCTCTGGCGGTGCTGCGCTCGCCAGAGGCCTCGGGCGCGGACTTCGGGCGCGCCATAGCGGTAGAGGGAGACGTGGCCGCCGTGGGCGCGCCTCAAGCCCAGGCCTCTGGCGCCGTCACGCTGTACGGCCGCGCGCAGGACGGGCGCTGGGTTTCTCGCCAGAGGCTGGCTCCGGGGACGTCAGAGGGCGCGTTCGGATCGGCGGTGGCCTTGGCGGCGGACCGGCTTGTAGTCGGCGCCCCGGGGGCAGAGGCCGCGTACGTGTTCGAGCAAAGCGCCGGAGGCGAGTGGACGCGCGCGGCGACGCTCTCGCCTCCGGCGTCCGAAGCGGGCGCTGGGTTTGGGGCGGCGGTGGCGCTGAGTGGAAGCACGGTTGCCGTCGCAGCGCCAGGGGCGCGACCCGGCGCCTCGTACAGGGGCGGGACGGTTTACGTATTCGCGCGAGAGGCCAGCGGCGCGTGGGCGCTTTCAGCCACGCTGCGGCGACCGGTGGGCGAGGGCGAGGCGGGCTTCGGGCGCGCGCTCTCGCTCGACGGCGCGCGGCTCCTGATCGGGGCAGAGCCCGCATCTACGAGTGAGGACGGACGCGCCTATGTGTACGAGAAGGTGGGTGCTGGTTGGACGGCCGTCGCCACGCTACAATCGCCCGACCCCCGGGCCTCTGGTGCGCCCACACGGTTTGGAACCGCGGTCGCGCTGGATGGGGACCGCGCACTCATCGGCGCCTGGGGGCAAGGTGTGACCGTGCCGGGGCAGGGCGTTGTGGCCTCGGGCGCGGCGTACGCGTTCGAGCGCAGCGCGGCGGGGGCGTGGACGCTCCGCCAGAGGCTCACGCCGGCGCTGACAGCCGGCGCGAGCGTGGGGTTCGCGGTTGCGCTGGAGGCGGACCGGGCCGTTGTCGCGGCGCCCGGCGAGTCCGTAGGTGGGCAGGGGGGCGAGGTCCACGTCTTCGCGCGTCTTGGAAGTGAGTGGGAGCCGCGCGTCACGCTGCAAGGAAGCGGCACCGCCGGAGCGCAGTTCGGAATGTCGACGGCGCTGTCGGACCGGACCGTGGTGACGAGTGAGAAGGCCGTGGCGTACGTGCACACAACGGAGCGCACAGCCCCGCCGCCGCCACCCGGGCCTCCACCGTCTCGGCCGGTCGCACTCGTCGTGCGCGAGGCTGTCACTGTGGGTGACGCGCCAGGGGCCCGGCTGGCCGCGCAGCTGTTCCTCCGCGAGGACGTGCGCACGCGCGATTCGCCCGCGCCGCGCCTCGCGGCCCAGCTCTACCTCCGCGAGGACGTGCGCACCCGCGATTCGCCAGAGGCCCGTTTGCCGTTACAGCTCTCGCTCCGCGAGGCTATAGGCGTTCGCGACCAGCCGCGGTTTTCGACGGCGCTCCAGCTGCTCGTGCGCGAAGCCGTCACCCTCACTGACGCGCCGGAGTTCGCGCGAGCCCTCGCGCTGCTCGTACGAGAGGGCATCGGAGTTGTCGACGGGTTCGGCGTGGCGCGTGGGGACAGTTCGGCGGCCTCTGGCGCGGTCCGGGTGGACACTGAGCGCGTGGCGTTTGTCGGCCCGTTGGGGCTGGACGTGACATTGCGTGGGCTTCGCGAGACGGGCAGCGCGAGCGCGTTTTTCGAGGAAGCACGGCCCGAGTCGCCCGCTGGAATCCCGACGGGTGTCGAGATCGCGCCGTACCGCTGGGAGCTTCGCGCAGAAGGCGGCCTCGAGTTCGACAGCGCGCGCGTGGCGCTTCGTCTGAGCGCGCTCCCTCGCCTCACGCTGGCCGACCCGAGCGCTTTCGCGGTCTACGCGCGACCGCTCTCCGGCGGCCCGTTCCGGGCGCTCGCGACCGCCGTCGCGGGAGAGACCATCGTCGCCGAAGGCGTGCTGACAGCGAGCGAACTGGCGCTGGCCGGAGCCGGGCTGGCTGTGGGAACGCCAGAGGCCCCACCGCGCGCGTTCGGCCTTTCGGCGCCCGCGCCCAACCCCGCGCGCGGGACCACACGCGTGATCCTCGCGCTGGCCGAGCCTGGACTGGCGCAAGTGGACGTGCTGGACCTCCGCGGCCGGCGCGTCGCAACGCTCGTCCAGGGCTACCTCCCCGCAGGCGAGACCGTGCTGGACCTCCGCGCCGACCGGTTGTCTGCCGGCACGTACGTGATCGTGCTGCGGGCCGGGGACGTGCTGGCCGTTTCGCGGCTCACCGTCGTGCGGTAGGCCTCTGGCGCCAGAGGCCGGACCGGTTATAGCAGGAGCGGCAGCACGAGGTGGAACGTGGAGCCGCAACCGGGGCCGTCGCTTTCGGCCCACAGCTGGCCACCGTGGCGGACCGCCACCGCGCGCGCGACGGTCAGGCCGACGCCGAGGCCCTCGTGGTCGCGGCGGTCGGGGTCCTGTAGCTGCACGTAGCCCTCGAAGATCCGCTCCAGGTTGTGGCGTGCGAGGCCGCAGCCCTCGTCCGTGACGCGGACGTGCAACGTTTCCCCTTCCACAGAGCCTTTGACGCGGACCGGCGCGCCGGCGGGGGAGAACCGGACGGCGTTCTTGAGCAGGTTGCTAAACACGAGCCGAAGCCGGAGCCCATCGCCTGCGACCGTGAGGCCGTGTGGGAAGCTCACCTGGATCTCGTTTTTCCGCTGCGCCAGGCCACGGATGGCCTCCTCTAGGATCGTGCTCACATCGACGCGGCGCGACGGATGAGCGCCGATCTCGCCCTCAAGCGTTGCCATCACGTCGAGGGTCTGAACAACGTCCGTCATGCGGTACCCCGCCCGGACGATGGCGTCGGCGTATTGGCGGAGGTGCCCTTCGACTTCGTCGGCGAGGATCTGCCCGAACCCCCGGACGGATGTCAGCGGGGTGCGCAGCTCGTGCGAGGTGATCGCGAGGAAGTTCATTTTCAGGCGGTCCACCTCCGCGAGACGCTCGTTGAGCTCGACGAGCGCGCGGGCGTGGCGCGCATCACGGATGGCGATGGCCGCTTGCGCCGCGACGATCTGCAGCGCCTCTACATCCCCCATGTCGAAGCCACCATGCCGGGAGTTGAGCACCTCGATCACCCCGACCGGCTGCCCGTCGATGTGCATCGGCACGCCGAGAAGCGCCTCAGTGACGAAGCCGGTCGTTTCGTCAGCGGCGCGGAAGTGCCGCTCGTCGCTCTGGACATCGGCGGAGTACAGCGGGCGGCCCTCGCGAAAGATCTCGCCCGCCAAGCTCCCGTTCATCGGCACGGTGGTACCGACTAGCGACGCGCCGACCTCGCCGCTGGCGGCCTCGAAGCAGAGCGAGTTGGAGCGCTCGTCGAAGAGCAGGATCGACGCCGCGTCGCAGTCGGCGACTCCGGTGACCGTGTTGGTAATCACGTCCAGAAGTTGCGCCGTATCGCCGAAGGTGTTGAGCGCGAGGTTGATGCTGAGCAGCTGCTTCAGCCGCGCGCTTTCTGCCGTCCGTTCCGGGACGGGGTGCGCGGACGGGACGAGGGCGGGAAGACAGGCGTCGACGGAGGTTACGGGGGCACCGGACCAGGAGGTGTGATCGTTCATCAGGGCTAGGGAAGGGCTCGATAGTAGAGTGCTGCACGCCGCCTAACTGCGCACAATCGGGTCCAATTATCCCGCGCTGAAGCGACAACGGATCTGCCTATATATAATCCGCACCCTGGTTGTGTCGGTGTGCAGAGAGCAGGAGGGCTTTCGTGCGCTGAAGAGGTCGAAAGAAGGGCACGTTCTCGCATGCATCATCCACGCGGGAATCACCGTGTGCCCGCTCACCGCCTCTGGCGCCAGAGGCGCTTCTCAAGGTCAGGCTTCCCGCGTCCGCAGCGAAATCCCATCGGCGACCGAGAGCACCCGCGCGGCGAGAAACGCCACGCCGAGGGGGATCACCGCGAGCACCCAGAGCGCTTGCGTGTAGCCGCCAGAGGTCTCGGCGCCAACGGCCAAAAGCGGCGGGCCGAGGGCCGTGGCGGCGACGAACGCTGTGCCGGCGTAGCCCTTGATCGCGCCGATGTGCGCGCGGCCGAAATAGGCCGCGAAGCCGCTCCCGCTCACGTTGCCCATCACGCCCTGACTCACGCCGAAGGCCGCGCCGTACACCCAGACGGCCTCTGGCGAGGTCACCCACGGCACGAGCGCCATCATCGCGGCGAAGAACGCGAGCGAGGCCGCCATCACGCGCCCGGGTCCGAAGCGGTCCACGAGGCCGCCGCCAAGAAGGCTGGACAGCGCCGTCACGACCCCGTAGGGCACGAACAGCAGCGCCGCGGACGCCCGGTCCAGCCCCGCGCTCGCCATCACGTCTACGTGGTGGAACAGGAGCGCCGTGCCCAGGCAACTCGTCGTCGCGATGCCTGCCAGGAGCACCCAGAACGCGGCCGTCCCCCGCGCTTCGGGAAGGCTCATCGACGCCTCTGGCGTTTCGGCCTCGCCAGAGGCCATCGGCGCGTCGCCATCAGGGCGGAGGCCGTAGCGCTCGGGATGGCGCCGCACGAAGAGAAGGGCGGCGGGGATCACGAGCGCGGCGACCGCGACGCCGAGCCACCCGTACGTCGCGCGCCAGCCCACGCTCGCGATGCCGCGCTCGATCAGCGGCGGCACCACCGAAAGCGCGACCGCCATCCCGATCCCCATCAGGCCGACGGAGAACCCGCGCCGCCGTACGAACCACAGGTTGACGGCATGGACGGCCGAGAGGCTGAGCGCGCCCTGGCCCAGCGTTCGCATCAGGAAAAAGCCAACCGCGAGCGTTGTAAAGCCCTGCACCTGGCCCATGCCCACACACGCGAGCGCCAGAAGCACCGCGATC
This sequence comes from Rubricoccus marinus, assembly GCF_002257665.1. Taxonomy (NCBI): domain Bacteria; kingdom Pseudomonadati; phylum Rhodothermota; class Rhodothermia; order Rhodothermales; family Rubricoccaceae; genus Rubricoccus; species Rubricoccus marinus. The sequence goes on from NZ_MQWB01000001.1 coordinate 409,411, forward strand.
ACGATCATCCCGCGCTGCGGCCCCCAGCGGTCCAGGGCCTTACCCGTCCACGGCAGTACGAACGCCGCCGCGACCGTTGCGCCGGTGTACGCGAGGGAGACTGCCGACCGGGACACGCCGAGATCGGCGATAAACGCGTCGATAAAGAGCGAGACGCCCGCGGTCTGTCCCGGCAGCGTCATCCCCATCGCGAGCGCCGCCGCGCCCGTCACGGCCCAGCCGAAAAAGAACGGCGTGCGGCGGATCACGCCGTCGGCCTGTGGCGGGATCGAGGAGGAGGCAGGGTCTCGCATAGCTGGCGAACCTAGCCCGCCCGCTCCGCCAGTCGCGTGGAGGTGCGGCCAACACGCCGCTGGCGCGAGGGGAGAAGCGAGGGGCAGGCATCCGCCTCTGGCGCTGCAACGCAAAGCGCACCGGCCTCAACGCCAGAGGCCCGAACGCAACGCCGCCTCTGGCGCCGAAGCAACCAGAGGCGGCGGGGGGCGTCTCGCCAGAGGCCTCCGGGGAGGCCCGCTGGCTGAGCGGCCTACCGGAGGACCGTCACGCGGCGGGTCTCCCGCACGCCCGGCGCCTCCACGACGACGAGGTACGCGCCTGGGGCGAATCCGGCGGTGGAGACGCGGACGCTCTCGCCAGAGGCGGAGAGGCGGACGGCCTGCTCGGCGACACGGCGACCGAGCGCGTCGTAGACGGAGACGGTGGCCTCGGCGGCGGCGCCGAGGCGGACGTCGAGGGCGAAGGCGCCGGCGGCGGGGTTCGGCATCGGGGCGCCGACGTACGCGCCAGAGGCCTCTGGCGTCTGCTCGGTGTCCACGACCGCGGTGACGGCAGCGGTCAGCACGAAGCGTGGGACCCAGTCCTCACCTGTCGCTTGGGCGGTAAACGTGTAGCCCTCTGTGCTCGCGAGGTCCACCTGCGCCCCGGTCTCGATGTCTACAAGCGTCCCGCTCAAGCGCATGCTGCGCCAGACGAGCGTGTACTCTCCGGCCTCGGTGAGCTGGACCGAGAGCGGAACGGAGGAGCCCGCCGCGCCTTCCGGCAGCGCCATGACGGCCTGCGCCATCGGCTCGCCATCCCGCTCACCCATCGGCGCGATCAGGCCCACCGGCCCCGATGGCCACGAGGGCTTGGACGCATCCGTGCGGTCCCAACCCAGCGTCGCGTCTCGCAGGAACCGGATGTAGGTGGCCTCGTCGCGGGTCTTAGCGCCAGAGGCCGTCTCGCCGAAGAGCCCGAAGCGGGCGTACGCCTCTGGTGCGGCGGTCTTGCCATGGAACGGCGGGACCTCTGGCGTGGCCGCAAGGACTGGATCGTAGGTCACCGTCACGGGATCACCGACCTCACCCGCCGTTTTCGTTACCTCCACCAGAACGCCGTTCCAGATGGATACCGCCCCTTGCGGCGTGGGATCGTTTGGGTCGGAGGGCGGGGGAGTGTCGAACACGATCTCGTACGTGCCCGGGCCATCCAGTTCGGGCACGTCACCCGTCCGTGGATTGAGGCCACCGGGATTGCCGGGGTTCCAGATGAACCCCTGGGCTGCCAGCGTGCCGCCGGTCACGGACATCGCGGAGTAGTCCATCGGGTATGGGAACGGGTTGCCAAACAGGTAGAAATCGTCGTCGTCTGGCGCGATGCTCCCTTCGGGCGCGCCCACTGTTGTCGGGTCCGCATTCGGCGTCGTAAATGGGGGCGTGCACGTCTCCTGGTCTGAGGCGCAGTTCGTGTTGTCCTCGAACGTCTCGCTAAAGGCGTCGGAGATTTCCGTGCCCGTTGCCGAGAGCTGGAACCCGTCCAACTCAACGCTGACACTCGTGCCAGGACCGAAGGCGGGGTCATTGGGCGTAAAGGCCTGGTCGTACCAGTACCACCAGAAGCCGCGTCCGGGGCGGAGGACTGTGCCTGTCGTCGGGGCCGGGACGTAGTCCCAGCGTGCGCCGCCTTGGTACCCCGAGTAGAGGTTGTAGCCCAGGTTGGGGTACTGCGCCTGTTCCACGCCGTCGCCATCGGGGACTCCGAGTACAACGTTCTGCTGCGCGAGGTCGTCCACGGTCACCCCTTGAACGGGAGCGCTCAAGAGACGCCATCCGGGCTCGCTGAGAACAGGAGGCGTTGCGCCCGTGATCTCTGGGCCTTGGACCTGGTTGATCTCACCGATGATGAAGTCATCGAACCCGAACGTCTCGTTGTCTACGACGGTGCTGCCGATGGGAAGACCGAGTACGCGGCGGTCCGTGAAGCTGATTTCGATCGCCTCGTACTGACTGTCGTGATCTGTGAATCCGATAAAGGCGACCTGACCGTTTCCAGGGGACAACTCGATCACGCCTAGGTTGGTTACCTCGCCATAGTCCAGGACCACTGGTGCGCCTCCACCGAGGGGCGTCAGCGTCAGCCGGATGGTCTCGTAGCCCTCGATGTCCGTGACGTACGTCCCGAACGCCGAGATCGGCTTTGCAACCTTGCCCGCAGAGACTTGGCCTGGAGCGTACTCGAGCCGCACCGCGCCGTGGGTCGTGCCGTGAAAGATCTCGTTCACCACGTCGAGGATGCTGTAGTCATAGCCGGCGGCGAAGAGGTACTTGTTACCGCCCGTGGGCCATGCTCCGAGGAGGTGCGAGATCAGTCCTAGGTTCGCGTCTAGCTCGATAATTCCCCGGTTGCGAGCCTTGACTACAACAGGGATTTCTCCACCGTCGCCGTACGCTGGAAAGCGAGCCATCGTGGCGGTCTGGAACAGCGCCGAGGCCACCCGGGACGGAAGGTTGTTGATAAAGTGGGGGGTGTCAGATTCGAAGCCGTGGCTCCCCACCGTTCTGTCTGCGAGGCTTTCGACAAACGCGTTCCGAGCGGTGACAGCTCCGCCGTTGGGTTGGAGTTCGTAGCTGGGAAAAAGAGGGCTGTCCTGTCCGAAGTACTGAACGGGAGGGGCGTCTTGCGCGAAGGCGCTAGCCGCTACAAAGCACGCGATGACGTACGTGGTAAAGAATCTCATGACGGGATGGGGAAGGGGTGGCTCGGGCGCGAGCAAGAATGGATCAGCCTGAATAGTGGGGCTCAGTTGTCTACATCGGTGGATCTATGTGCAGCATCGAAAAGGTGAGGCCAAGGATGCCAGCCGATGCGCTGAGTCTGGCTGCATGGCCGCAGGAGGATGTAGTCGTTAGGCAGTGTTGAGATCAAAGGCACTGGGCGATCCGGCGCCGGCTCGCCCAAAGCGGGGTAGAGATCGGAATGGACTGGGTCTAATAAGGCGTAGCGGGAGGTGCGGATATGTGTGTAGATGCGAAGCGCTGTTGTCCCAGTATGGGGTGCTGCTTTGTCTCGTTCAGAGATATGGCCCATTGTTCGTCCCGTTCGTTGGGCCCGCGTGTCGGAACCCGGATTCGTACACGCGAATTTCACGTATGGCACATTTTGGGCAGGAGGGGTCCCCGGCGCCTGTAGCGCTCTTCCCCTAGAGCGCTTTCGTGCTCATCGGGCCTCGCCAGAGGTGCCCCAACTCCCCCCTGCTTGCGCCCCTCTTTTGCCTGGGCTGGACCGCCTGGAGGGCCCGCTCTGCCTACGATCAGGGGTTCGGCCTGTAACCACCCTCGAACCTGACCTAGAGGGGTGGCTGACGGGCGCATCCCTTGGAGGGCGCCCCCTTCGGCACTACCCAGCCCAACGCTGCGGCATATGTGTGAGCCCAGCGTGGTACGGGGGCGTTTGCCGTCTGTCCCTGCGTGTCGCCGATAAGCCTGTCCAAGGCCTCTGGCGCTGGAACCAATCTGTGCGGTAGGCCTGGACTCAGACAGGCTCCCCCCGGTGGGAACTCGACGCGAGCCGCTCTCGCTTTGCGTGCTGCGCTGGCGAGGCCGCGCTCATGCCCGCGGGCTAGAGGCACCGCGCCAGAGGCCTAAACGCAACGCCGCCTCTGGTGCCGGGGCACCAGAGGCGGCGGGGGCGTCTCGCCAGAAGCCTCGCGTGAGGCCCCCGGTCGATCCGGTCTAGCGAAGGACCGTCACGCGGCGGGTTTCCCGCACGTCCGGTGCCTCCACGACGACGAGGTACGCGCCCGGGGCGAACCCATCGGTGGAGACGCGGACGCTTTGTCCGGCTTCGGAGTCACGGAGCGTCATCTCGGAGACTCGGCGGCCGAGCGCGTCGAAGACGGAGACCGTTGCTTCCCCTTCGGTTTGCACGTCGAGGGTGAACGCACCGCGCGTCGGGTTCGGGCTCGGCATACCGACGTATGCCTCTTCCGCCCCCGCTTCCTCCTTGCTGTAGCTCTGGTTAGAGCGCGCCGCGGTTCTCAGGATGAATCGCCGCTCCCATTCCTCGCCAGTTCCATCAGAGGTAAAGGTATAACGCCCGGCGGAGAGCCAGACTGCCTCACCAGTAATGAGGTCGTAAAGGTTGCCGCCGAGACCCTCTGAGCGCCATACGAGCTCGTAGGTGCCAGGCTCGGATAGCTTCAGGCTTAACGGCGTCCGGCGCGAGGCCGCCCGTGGCGGCAACGCCATCACAGCGTGCGCGGCAGGTGCACCATCGCGGTACCCCTCCAAGGCCACCAAGCCGACGGGGCCGCCGGGCCATGCGGGCTTGGAGGCGTCCGTGGGGTCCCATCCAAACGTGGCGCCCTCGGTAAAGCGGAGATACGCGATCTCGTCGCGCGTTTTCGCGCCAGAGAGCGTCTCGCCGAAGAGTCCGAAGCGGATGTACGCTTCGGCGCTCGCCTCTGGCGTGCCGTCTTTGCCGTGGAACAGCGGCTGCTCCTCCGTTGCGGCCACTACAGGGTCGAACGTGAACACGACCGGCTCGCCCAGAATGTCACCCGCTACGGGGTTTTTGGCCACCTCCACGAGGATGCCGTTCCAGACCGCCACGGCGCCTTGCTCTCCAGTGGGCGGGTCCGCAAAGACCATCTCGTAGGAGCCCGGCCCGTCGAACGCGATGTCCTCGCCGGTGCGCGGGAACGTTTCGGACTGCGTGTCCGGGTTCCAGATCACCCCCTGGGCCGCCAGCGTGCCGCCCGTGGCGGTAATGGCGGAGAAGTCCATAGGGAACGGGAAGGGGTTGCCGACCATGTAGTAGTCGTCGTCCGCAGGCGTGAAGTTCTCCCGGGGCGTCTGGGTGCCCGTGGGGAGCTCTACAGAAGGAGGGGGGGCGCCGTTGCGCTCGCGCCCCAAAGGGCAAATAGCCGCGTTGGACGCGCAGTCCGTGTTGTCGTCAAAGGACTCCGAGAACGTGCCGCGGAGCGCTGGGCCGTTGCCCATGAGTTGGAAGTTGTCCAACTCCACGCTCGCGCTCGTACCGCCGCCTGCTCCAGTGGGATCTGGCGTGAGCTCGAGGTCGTACCAGTACCACCAGAAGCCGCGGCCAGGCCGTAGAACGGTGGAGGTGGAGGGCACGGGGATGTAGTCCCAGCGCGTGCCGCCGCCGTACTCCCAGTAGAAGTTGGAGCCCGCCTCAGGGTACTGCGCGGGGGTTCCATCGCCCGCGGGTACGCCCTGGACGAGGTTCTGAGCGGCCAGGTCTGCTACCGTCACGCCGCGCACGGGTGCGGAGAGGAGCCGCCATCCGGGCTCGTCCACCTGGTCCAGCACGCGCCGGGTCTCGATCACCTCGTTGGGGACGAAAACTTGGTTGAGCTCTCCAACGACGAAGTCGTCGAAGCCGAAAGCCTCGTTGTCCTCCACCACTCGGCCCGGCGCGGGCGCCTTCCGGTTCGTGAAGGAGATGTCGATCCGCTCATACTGGCTGTCGAAGTCGGCGAAGCCGATAAAAGTCACCTGAGAGTTGCCGGGCGTAAGGCCCGTGTTGCCCTGGTTGATGATCCCGTCGTAGTCGACGATTACAAGAGGATCCTGCGCCGTCGCGCCGCCGAGCGGCGTGAGCGTGAGGCGGATGGTCCCGTATGCCTCGGTGTCGTTGACGTACGCGCCGAAGGCGGAGAACGGCTTAGCCATACGCCCGGCTTCAGCGCTGCCGGGAGCGTACTCCAGTGCGAGCGCTGTCTGCGTCGTCCCGTCTGGGATCGAAGCGGGTACACTCGGGTTGCTCCCGTCGTAGCCCACAGCGTAGAGGTACTGGTTTCCGCTGGTCGCGAACGTACCGATACGGTTCGTGCTGGTGTTCAGCCGAACTATGGCACCGTTGCGGCCCCTCACGAGGGCGGGGATCTGCCCATTGTCTCCGTATGCGTTGAAACGCGCGGTCGCGTTCAGCGTGAGGCCCGCCGTTGCCGAACGGCCAGGCGTTGCGTCCGTCGAGTTTGGGGTCTCGTCCTCGAAGTCGAAAAAGGAGATTGTCTCCGGGTCGAGGTCGTTGAGAAACAGCGTCTGCGCTGCCTTAGCCTGCCCATTGGGGTCGAGCGCGTAGGTTTCCGTGACCGGCGCGTCCTGTCCGGTGTAGGTAAACATCCCCGGCACAGGGCCTGCCGCCTTGGTAGCCGGAGAGCTGGTCTGAGCGAGTGCGCCGCTAGCAACCAAAAGGAAAGCGGTGAGGGTGAGGAAAGGTCTCATCAGGAAGAAGCCTATGGTGGGGAGTTCCCCCGAGTATCGGCTTCTGGTGTTCGTCCCTTAATACTGTAGATGTGAAGATGCTTTCGCATACTGCTTCCTTGAGATTGCCAACGCAAACCGCCTCTGGCGCCGAAGCACCAGAGGCGGTAGAAAGCGAGAGGCCGAGGCCTCTGGCGCCAGTGGCTAGGCCGGCTGCATCGACGTGTTGAGGAAGTCCCGCAGCACGTAGTTCAGAATCCCACCGTGGCGGTAGTACTCCACCTCGACGGGCGTGTTGAGCGCCACGCGGACCTCGAACTCCACGCTCTCGCCAGAGGCCTTCTCGGCCGTGATGGTGAGCATCTGCCCCGGCGTGACGTCGTCATCTACGGGGATGGCGTAGGTCTCCGTCCCGTCCAAGCCGTAGGTGTCTAGCGTCTCGCCGCTCTTGAACGTGAGCGGCAGCACGCCCATCCCGACGAGGTTGGAGCGGTGGATGCGCTCGAAGCTCTCCGCGATCACGGCCTTGATGCCGAGCAGCAGCGTGCCCTTGGCGGCCCAGTCGCGAGAGGAGCCCATGCCGTAGTCCTGGCCCGCGAAGACGATCAGCGGCGTGCCGTCCTCGGCGTAGCGCTGCGCCACGTCGTACATGTAGCCCTGCTCTCCCGTTGGGAGGTAGGTGCTGTGGCCGCCTTCCGTTCCTGGCGCCATGCCGTTGCGGAGGCGGATGTTCGCGAACGTGCCGCGCGTCATCACGCGGTCGTTGCCGCGGCGGGAGCCGAACGAGTTGAAGTCCTTGGGCTCGACGCCGTGATCCTGCAGGTACTGACCGGCAGGCTCGCTCTTCGGGATCGCGCCTGCGGGCGAGATGTGGTCCGTCGTCGTGGACGGGCCGGCCTTGACGAGCACGCGCGCGCCCGAGATAGACTGCACGGCCGGGACCTCTGGCGTCACGTCTTGGAAGAACGGCGGCTCCTGGATGTAGGTGGAGTCGTCCTGCCAGTCGTAGACCGCGCCGCCCGAGATCTCGATGTCGTTCCAGCGTGGGTTGCTGGTCTCGATGCCCTCGTAGAGCTCGGCGTACTGCTCCGGCTTGACGGCCGTGTTGATGGCGTCCAAGATCTCCTCTTGCGACGGCCACACGTCCTTGAGGTAGACGTCGTTGCCCTGCTCATCCTGACCCAGCGGGTCGTTCTGCAGGTCGATGTCCACGGTCCCCGCGAGGGCGTACGCCACGACGAGCGGCGGGCTCGCGAGGTAGTTGGCCTTGACGAGCGAGTGGATGCGGCCCTCGAAGTTGCGGTTGCCGCTCAGCACGCCCGAGACGATGAGGTCGCCTTCGGTAATGGCCTTGGCCACAGGCTCCGGGAGTGGGCCCGAGTTGCCGATGCACGTGGTGCAGCCGTAGCCGACGAGGTTGAAGCCGAGCTGGTCCAGGTAGATCTGGAGATTGGCCTCCTGGAGGTACGCCGTGACCACGCGCGAGCCGGGGGCCAGCGAGGTCTTGACGTAGGGCTTGACCTTCAGGCCGCGCTCGACGGCCTTTTTCGCCAGAAGCCCCGCGCCCAGCATCACGCTCGGGTTGGACGTGTTGGTGCAGCTCGTGATGGCTGCGATCGCGACGTCACCGTGCTTCATGTCGAGGTCGTTCCCGGCCTCGTCCGTGTAGCGGCCGGTGTTGCCCAGCGCCTCTGGCGCCAGCCCGAAGCCCTGCGGCGAGGCGGGACGCGTGAGGCTCTCGGTGAACTCGCGCTGCACGTCGCCCAGCGTGATGCGGTCCTGCGGGCGCTTCGGCCCGGACATGGACGGCTGCACGTCGCCGAGGTCCAGCTCCAGAACGCTCGCGAACTGGGGCTCCTCCATGTCGTCCGTGCGGAAGAGGCCCTGCGCCTTGGTGTACTTCTCGACCAAGTCCACGGCCTCTGGCGAGCGGTTGGTCCGCTTGAGGAAGTCGACGGTCTCCTGGTCGATGGGGAAGAAGCCCATCGTGGCGCCGTACTCGGGCGCCATGTTGGCGATCGTCGCGCGGTCCGGCAGGCTCATCGCCGAGAGGCCCGAGCCGAAGAACTCCACGAACTTGCTCACCACGCCGTGCTCGCGGAGCATCTGCGTGACCGTGAGCGTGAGGTCCGTCGCGGTCACGCCCTCGCGGAGCGAGCCCGTCAGGCGGAAGCCGACGACCTCGGGCATGAGCATGTAGATCGGCTGTCCCAGCATGGCCGCCTCGGCCTCGATCCCGCCAACACCCCAGCCCAGCACGCCGAGACCGTTGATCATCGTCGTGTGGCTGTCCGTCCCGACGAGCGTGTCCGGGTACGCGATCGGCAGGCCGTCATCGCCGGGCGAGGTCCACACGCCCTGCGCGATGTACTCTAGGTTGACCTGGTGGCAGATCCCGCGCTCGGGCGGGACCACGCTGAAGTTCTCGAACGCGTCGGCGCCCCAGCGGAGGAACTCGTAGCGCTCCGCGTTGCGGTCGAACTCGATGTCGGCGTTGATCTGGAACGCGGCCGGGAGCGCGAAGGAATCAACCTGCACCGAGTGGTCGATCACGAGGTCGACGGGCACGCGGGGGTTAATCGCCTCCGGGTCGCCGCCGTTGCGCGCCATCGCGCTACGCAGCGCCGCGAGGTCAACAACGGCCGGCACACCAGTAAAGTCCTGCAGGAGCACGCGGGCCGGCGTGTACGGGATCTCGACGTCGGCGGGGTTGGCCGGGTCGTAGCTCGCGAGGTTGCGGATGTCGTCCTCGCCGACCGGGCCAGGCATCGCGGCCTGCCGCAGCGCGTTCTCCAAGAGCACCTTGATCGAGAACGGGAGCCGGTCGATGCCGGGGTACTCCTCGCGAAGGGAGTCGAGGCGGAAAATGGTGACGGCACCGCCAGAGGTCTGTAGGGTGTCGCGTGCGCCGAAGGGGTCGGAAGCCATGTGTCGGGAGGGGCGGGGGATGCGGAATAGAGCAGATAGGATACGCGGGAGGCCGTGCGCTGCTCCCGCCAGAGGCGTGAAACGCGGGTGGGTTTGCCCCAAGGTGCCACGAGGGGGTACACACGCCTGCTATTCTTCCCCTTCGCCTTCAGCCATCGTAGACACGCGCCGATACGCGGGTGTCCCCACCGCTCCCGTGTTCCTGATGCGTCTCCGACCCTTGCTCGCCGTCCTGCTGCTCGCCGCGGCCTCGTCTGCCGCAGCCCAGCCGGCGCTGTTTGCTCCATCCGCTTCCAAGGCTGGAGACCTCACCCCACGCCAGTCCCAGATCTTCGAGATCCTGAGCGCCGAGCCTGGCGTCCAGGCCGTCGAGATCGTACGCGCCGATGCGTCGCTTCTCGCGGCCTCTGGCGATGTGCAGATCTCCGTTCTCGGCCTCGATATCGTGTTGCAGACGCGCTCGGCCGAGCGCCGCGCATCGGAATTGCTGTCTTGGTCCGGTGTGGAGGATACAGCAGGCAAAGCCGCTCCAGATGCTGCAACGGCTGTTCTCGTAGAGCGAGGCAGCATGATCACCGGCACCATCTGGGCCGGCGGGTTCGTCTATGATGTCCGGCCGCTGACCGGCGGCCTGCACGCCGTTTCGCGCAAGGCGCCAGAGGCCTTCCGTGACCATGGTGACGACTACGATGAGTTCGAGCGGGAAGAAAAAGAGCGGCTGGAGCGCGAGCGCGTCGCGCCAGCTCCCGGCACCCCTCCGGCGCCAGAGGCCAGCAGCGTGCAACTTGGCGTCTCGATGGTGCCCAATGTGGATGTCATCATGCCGTACACGACAAACATCACTGCGGCTTACGCCGACCCGGAGGCTCTCGCACAGGCGGCTATAGACGCATCCAACATGACCTACGCGAACACAGGGCTCAGCCTGCGGTTGCGCCTCGTTTACGCGTACGAGACCCCCTTCGCCTCATCGGCCAACTCGGGGGATGATCTAGCGGATCTCCGCGACCCTTCTGATGGGCGGTTCGACGAAGTCCACGGGCTACGAGACGCGTTCGGCGGTGATATGGTGGCTATGCTCGGAGAAAGCGCTGGCGGCTGCGGTGTTGGCTACGTCAACTCGAACGCAGCGTTCGCCTTCAGTGTCAGCGCCGCGAGTTGTGCCGTCGGCAACCTCACGCTCGCTCACGAACTGGGCCACAACTTCGGTGCGCTCCACGACCCGTTCGTGGAGCCTTCCCTGACGCCCTATGCGTACGGGCACGGGTCCGTGAACACGGCGGGCCGCTGGCGTACCGTGATGGCCTACAACGACGAATGCATCGCCACCGTGCCCAACACCGGGTGCACCAGAGTGCCGTTCTGGTCCGATCCAGACGTGATCTACGACGACACGACCGCGCCAGAGGCCGATGGCCCCACCGGAGACGCAGTGCTCCGCGACAACTCCCGCGTCCTCCAAGAGCGTGGTGGGACGGTCGCCGCGTTCCGGGCCGAGTCCACCGCACCGCAGTTGGCGTACTCGCCTGGGTCCTTCTCTGTCTCCCTCGCCTCTGGCGGCGCGACGACGCTCGACCTCCAGTTGGAGAACATCGCCGCTGCAGGGGCCTCCCCGCTCGCCTATACGGCTGCCTTCCAGAACTACAGCTCGAACAGCCTGACGAGTGACCCGCCAGAGGCCTCGAAGAGCCGCGCGTTGGACTGCACAGAGGGTCAGGTGTTCGAGCAGTCGAGCATCAGCTTCTTCGCAGACGTCGTCTCCGGCGGGGCGGAGTACGGACAGAGCTTTACGGCCCCATGCTCCGGCACGCTTAGGGGGGTGTCCCCAACGAACTACATGTCGGGTGAGAACTCGGCAGGGCAAACGTGGAGTGCGACGCTCCGTGTCTACGAAGGGGAAGGGACCGGTGGGACCGTGTTGGGAGAGAAGACGCGGACCGACTACGTCAACGCGGCAAGCGGCTTGGAGTACTTAGCGTTTGACTTCCCGACACCGATACAGATCGTGGAGGGCCAGACGTACACATGGTTCTGGGACCTCACTGCTGGGCAGACCGCTACGCTCTACTCCGTAGACAATCCGCAGTCCGGAGGCCAAGCATATGTGTCAACGGACGGAGCGCCCGGTTCGAGTGGCGCTATCTCGAACAGCGACATGGCATACCGGATGGTATTCGGCGCCCCAGATCGCTGGGCGTCCGTTGCGCCCGCTAGTGACGCAATCGCACAGGGCGGCTCCGCAACGATCACTATCCGCGTGGACGCGACGGGCCTCGCTGCGGACACGTACTCGGTCGACCTTGTGCTGAGCACCAACGACCCGGACGCGATGACTGTGACCATCCCGATTACGCTTTATGTGGACGGCGCCACAGCCTCCGCCACCATCGACGGCGACGCCGGGTGGCGCCTCTTCGCGCCAGCGGCCCCAGGCCTGACCGTGGCCGACCTCGGTGGCCTCAACCGGCTCTCCGGCATCCCGGGCTACGACGAGTTCAACGATCCTGAGAACCCAACGGGCAGCCTCCCAAACATCTTCACCGGCTTCGACGGGCAGGACTTCATCGCGGCCTCTGGCGGCGCCGAGGTGCTGGAATCCGGCCAGGGCTTCTGGTGGTACCTCTACGACGCCAACTGCACGACCGACGCCGAGTGCCCGGGTGGCGCGGCCAACCCGAGCTACGCGCTGCCGTTCACGCTCGCGACGGACCGGGCGCCGACGACCGAAGACGTCGACGTGACGTTGCACGCGGAGAACAGCAAGGTGAACCTGCTGGGCAACCCGTTCGGGCAGAGCCTAGACCTCTCCACGGCGAACACGTGGGTGGGCAAGAACAACCTGCTCACGCCCGTCTTCGCGATCTACAACTCGGGGACGAACGGCTACACCTACTCGACGACGACGCCGGTGGTCTCGGCGTGGCAGGGCTTCTACGCCTACGGCAAGACGGCCGGCACGCTCACGATCCCCGAGAGCGCGCGGACGACGGGCGGCACCCTCGTCAAAGAGGACGACCGGACGTTCCTCGCCTTCGAGCTCACCGAGGAGTCCCGCGGCGGCCAGCCTCTGGCGGACCGCGGCGCCGTCCTCTACTTCGACGAGGCTGCGAGCGCTGGCAATGACGCATTTGACCTCGCCGAGCTGGAGCCGATCGACTCCCGGTACGTCACGCTCGCTTTCGGCGCCGAGACGGCCTCTGGCGGGACCGAGCTTCGCGGGCACGAGGGCCGCTCTCCCAAGGACGGCGCCTTCGAGGTCCCGCTCCATGTGGACGCTGCCGGGAGCGGCACCGTGCTCACGCTCGCATGGCCCACGCTGGACCGGCTCCCGACGGAGTGGGCCGTAGAACTGCGCGACGTGGTGACGGGCGCAACCGTTGACCTCCGTGCGGAGGATGGCTACACGTTCGAAGTGGCGCCGCGGGCGGTCTCGCCAGAGGCTGGGCTTCGCGTTCCAGGCCGCACCGCAGGCTCGGCCCTGAGCGCGGACGCGGTGCCGGTGCGGTTCGTCGTGGCCGTCACGCCGTCATTCGCGACCTCGTCGTCTCTGGAGGCCTCGGGTGCGCTCGCGCTCGACGCCCCGGTCCCGAACCCCGCCCGCGGGGCCGCCACTGTCCGGTACGCCCTCCCCGCCGCCGGCCCGGTCCGCCTCGACGTCGTGGACCTCCTCGGCCGCCGCGTGGCCTCGCTCGCCGACGGGGAGGTCCCGGCCGGGCCGCAGGTGGCGTCGTTCGACGTGGGCGGCCTGGCGGCGGGGGTGTACGCGGTGCGGCTGCAGAGCGGGGAGGCGGTGCGGGTGGTGCGGCTGACGGTCGTGCGGTAGTCCGAGCCGCAGCAGTCCGAGCCGCCTCTGGCGCCAGAGGCCCCGAGCGCCCTGCTTCCATCTGGGAGGCGGGGCGCCTGTCGTTCTGTACGTCACCAGGGATAGGCGCCAGAGGCCACGGCGAGCGGCGGCGCGCGGTTGGATTGCGGGGGAGCGAGCCTACAACAGCGGATGGGCCTCGCGCGGGTAGGAGCGAACGGGTGCCAGCTTCGCTCACAGAGCATGAGACCCTTGGTTGCCGTGTTCTGGGTTAGAGTGTAAAAAAACTTGTCTGGCCTGGTAAAAAATGATAGGCCGGGCTATTGGCAGAGTGGGAAAACGTCGGTACGATCGCGCGCTTCAACAGAGGCGCGTTCGCCCGTCTCCTTTCCTCGGACTACCCCTACCCGATCCCCAACACATGCGACTCTCCTTGCCCGTGCTTCTGCTAGCCCTCGTGCTGGCCGCGCCTGCCTCCGCGCAGGACCGTGCTGCGTCCTCGGACGCCGTCCGCACGGCACTCACGTACCTCCGAGCCGAAGCGGGAGCGCTCGGCCTCAAGGCGGGCGACCTCGCCGACCTGTCGGTTGCGAGCGCGCACGAGGACCCGCGCACCGGCGCCACGTACGTGTACGTCCAGCAACGAGTGGACGGGATCGAGATCGCAGAGTCCATCGTGACCGTCACCGTCGGCCGCGATGGGCGGGTGGCCCACGCCGCTGGCGACGTCGCCGCCGGGACGACGTCCGCGTCGAAAGGCGCAGGCCTGACGCCAGAGGCGGCTCTGGCACGCGTGGCGAGCCTGGTTGGTGAGCCCACGCCATCCACCGCCTTTGCCAAAGCGGCCTCTGGCGTGGAGCGCCGGACGGAGCTGGCCAGCGTCGCGGGGGACCCCGTGACGGCGCGGCTGGTGTACGTCGGCGTGCCGCAGGGCGGGCTCCGGCTCGCGTGGGAGGTGATGCTGCCCTCGCGCGACACGCAGCACCTCTGGCTCGTGCGCGTGGACGCTCAAACCGGCGCCGAGCTCTCGCGCTACGACCTGGTCGTGCACGACGCGTTCGGCCCCGCAGAGCACGCGCCAGCGGCCCGGAGCTACGCGCCGCTCTCGACGCCGTCCGCGCTCTCGTTCCTCGAAGGCGCCTCTGGCGCGATGGCCTCCAGCTACCGCGTGTACCCGTTCCCGCTGGAGAGCCCGCACCACGGCGGCACAGCGGCACCGCCGGCCGACGGCCGCTCGCTTGTCGCCAACCCGTTCAACCTCCTCGCCAGCCCCAACGGCTGGCACGACAGCCGCAACGCCGCCGGCACCTCTGGCGCCCTGTTCACGACGACGCAGGGCAACAACGTCCACGCCTACACCGACACCGACGCCAACAACATTCCGGACACGGGAAGCTCGCCCGATGGTGGCGCAGGCCTCGTGTTCGACGCCGCGCTGGACCTCACGCAGAACCCGAGCGCGTACCGCCCGGCCTCGGTCATCAACCTCTTCTACTGGAACAACATCATCCATGACGTGATGGTGCAGTACGGTTTCACCGAGGCCGCAGGCAACTTCCAGACGACGAACTACTCCGGCCTTGGTGCCGGGGGCGACTACGTGCAGGCCGAGAGTCAGGACGGCGGCGGCACCAACAACGCCAACTTCAGCACCCCCGTGGACGGGTTCCGCCCCCGCATGCAGATGTACGTGGGCGTGGACGTGAGCCCCAACCGTGACGGCTCGTTCGACAACGGCGTGGTCATCCACGAGTACGGGCACGGCATCTCCAACCGCCTCACCGGCGGCCCCGCTGCCGCTACCTGCCTCCAGAACGCCGAGCAGCAGGGCGAGGGTTGGAGCGACTTCTACGCCGTCCTCTTCACCATGAAGCCGACCGAGACGCGGACCACCGCGCGCGGCATCGGAACGTACCTCTTCGCGCAGGGGCCCAACGGCATCGGCATCCGCCTCGCGCCGTACTCCACGGACTTCGCGGTCAACAGCTACACCTACGGCCGCACCAAGACGATGACGGCCGTCCACCAGGTAGGCTTCGTCTGGGCAACGATCCTCCACGAGGCCACCTGGGACCTGATCGACCAACACGGCTTCAGCGACGACGTCTACAACGCCGGCGGCACGGCAGGCAACCAGATCATGCTGAACCTGGTCACGCAGGGCCTCAAGATGCAGCCCTGCTCGCCCGGCTTCGTGAGCAGCCGCGACGCCATCCTCGCCGCCGACGCGTTGCTCTACCCCGACGCGACCAACCCCGGCCGTGGCCGTCACTACACCACGCTGTGGAAGGCCTTCGCCCGCCGCGGCCTCGGCGTCAGCGCCAGCCAGGGCGTGACCACGAGCAACGTGGACAACGTGGAGGCCTTCGACGCGCCTCTGGCGTCGCCGAGCATGGTCTACGCGCCAGGCTCGCTCTCCTTCTCCGTGCAGACGGGCCAGAGGGACAGCAAGCCCATTGTGATCCGCAACACCGCGGCTCCGGGCTCCGGCGACCTCAACGTGCAGGCGTCGCTGAGCAACTTCGTCCCGTCGGACCCCAGACCCCCGAGCAGCGCCGTTGCCAGCTTTGTGCCCGAGGGCGGAATGAAGGCCTCTGGCGAAATCACCGTGCGCCGCGCCGAGCCTCTGGCGCCAGAGGCCGAACTGGCCGTGGAGCCGCTCGTCGTTCCGACGGCTTCTCGCATCGGTGAGGTCCCCGCGAGCGCCAAGGTGGTCACCGACTGCGCGAGCGGACAGCTCTTTGAGCAACTCGCGGCCAACCTTGGGATGAGCACGATCTCAGGAGCGCTGGAGGTAGGGCAGAGCTTTACCGCGACCTGCACCGGCTTCCTCAACAGCGTCATTCCTGTGATCAGCGCGAGTGGGCTGAACACGAACCAGACGTGGGGCTTCACGATGCGCGTCTACGCCGGGACGGGGACGAGCGGGACGCTTCTGGCGTCGCCTTCGTACACGTACACGAACCCCGCTAGCGGCGCTTTCCTTCTCACCATCCCGCTGCCTGCTCCGGTCGAGATCGTTGAGGGCCAGACCTACACGTGGTTCCTGGACATGACCTCGGGGCGGACAGGACTGCAGTACGACAGTCGGAACCCGTACGCGGGCGGTACCCGGTACACGACGGTGAACGGCAACCCTGCCAACGCCATCGCGGATGCTGGAGGCGACATGCAGTTCCAGCTCGCCTATGGCGCGCCGGAGCGCATCATGAAGCTCTCGTCGAAGTTTGTGAGCGTCCCTGTGGGCGGCTCGGCGACGATGAACCTGAACGTGGATGCGACCGGCTTCCCGGCCGGGACCTACACCGCGGACCTCGTCCTGACGACCAACGTGCCTTCCACGGTCACGATGCCCGTCACGGTCGTCGTCGGCGCAACGGCCGGTAGCGCGACGATCACCGGCTCGCCGGGCTGGTACCTCATGGCGTCGCCGACGAACAACACGACCATCGAGCAACTCGCGTCCATGAACCTCGTGGCGGGCCTCCCTGGCTACTACCCGACGTTCTTCGACGGCACGCCCTCGCCGACGTTGTACAACGGCTACCGCAACGGCTGGACGGCCTCGACGGGCGCAGGCGAGACGTTCGCCAGCGGCCAGGCCTTCCTCTGGTACTTCTGGAACTCGGCGTTCGTGCCGACCGAACCGACGCCGAACGGCAGCGCGGCGGTGGCCTTCCCGGTCACGCTCACGGCGCCCGGCGCGGTCAACACCGCCGACGTCTCCCGCGTGCTTCACACGGTGGGCGACCGCATCAACGTGCTCGGCAACCCGTTCGGCACGCCGCTGGACCTGACGAACATCAAGAGTTGGCCGGGCGGTGGGTCCGTCGCGTCCAAGGGCCGCGCGTTCGTGTGGGACCCCGTGCTGAGCACGTGGATCTCTGGCACGGCCGCGCAGCGTGTGGAGGCGTGGCAGGGCTTCGCTGTGCAGTCCGTCGCCAAGGGCGGCACGCTCACGATCCCCGCCTCGGCAGCCGTCACGCCGTCCGCAGCCAAGGCCTCGCCAGAGGCCGAACTCCGGCGCGTGATCGCCTTCGAGTTGGAGGGCCGCGACGCCGCAACGGGCCGCGTTCTCCTGGACCGCTCCGCCGAGGTCGCCTTTGAGGCCGACGGCGCCGACGGCTGGGACGACAACGACGCGCAGAAGCTGCAGCCTCTGGCGGCCTCCTACGTCTCGCTGGGCGTAGAGTCCACGTTGGACGGCGAGCGCGTGCTGAAGGCGAGCGAGTCCCGCGCCCTCGCGCCCGCCTCGTTCGAGGTGCCTCTGGCGCTGGAGACGGTCGGTGCAGAAGAGGTGCTCACGCTGACGTGGCCGCAGATGACGGACCTCCCGGCCGATTGGCAGGTGACGCTCCGCGACGTGGTGACGGGCGAGACCCTCGACCTCCGTCGGGCACAGAGCTACGCCTTCGAGGCCGCGCCGCGGGCTCGCAAGTGGTTCACCGGCGCATCGGCGCCAGAGGTCGCCACGTCGGACGCCTCGGCGTCGGTGACGCGGTTCGTGCTCTCCGTCAAGACGGGCGTCTCGCCAGAGGCGGTCGCGGAAGGCTTCGCGTTCGGTCTCGCGCCGGTCTCGCCGAACCCCTCGCGGGGCGTCGCGCGCGTCACGTTCACGCTGGAGGAGGCCGCCCCGACGGTGGTCGCGATCTACGACGTACAAGGCCGCGAGGTCGCCCGTTTGGCCGACGGCCAGCTGGAGGCCGGCCGCCACGAGGTCGCGTGGCAGACCGGCACAATGGCGCCGGGCGTCTACGTGCTCCGCCTCGCCTCTGGCGGCCGCGTCGAGACGCAGCGCGCGGTCGTCGTGCGGTAGCGCATGAGGCCTCTGGCGCGTACCGTTCGCGCCAGAGGCCCCCGCTGCGACGCCTCGCGTGAGGCTTCACGATCTCGCCGCCTCGGCCGGTTGACGCCTGCCGGGGCGGCGCTGTATTCTGCGGGCGTTCCGGGGCATTAGCTCAGTTGGTAGAGCGCATCCTTCGCATGGATGAGGTCAGCGGTTCGACTCCGCTATGCTCCACACGTCGGCCGTCTCGCACTCCGCGGGGCGGCCGTTTCGTTTGGGCTCTGGCATGGGACGGGGCGTTCAGCGCACGTGCGCCAGAGGCCTCTGGCGGAGGAACCCCGCGCCAGAGGCACCGAACCCCGCAGACATGAAACCGGCCGCCCCAGCAGATGCAGGGCGGCCGGCGGTTGAGACGGCGTGAGCCGGGCTCAGTTGACGGAGAACGTGTGGGTGTTGGACTGGCCAAACGCGACCGTCTCCTCCCAGACCTCGACAACGGTGCCGCCGCGGCGCAGCGTCGCCGTGTACTCGACTGGCCCCTCGTCGCAGGCGTTGTAGTAGTTCACCTTGACGCTGTACTCGCCAGTGGGTGGGGTGCCGGCCCAGATGATGTTCTCGACGGTCTCGGGCGTGTCGGCGCACGACCGGCGCGCATCCACGTCCAACTCGCCGCCAGAGGCCACGCTGGTGTTCTGGTACGAGACCTCGTCGCCGGCGGGGTCCGAGACGTAGAGGTCGAGGTCGACGGCCTTGTTCCACTGCAGCGTTACCTGCACGTCGCCGGTGCGGATCTCCGTGCCGTCAACGGTGATCGTACCGTCGTTGCCGGTCTCGATAACCTGGCCGTCGAGGACGACGCGGGCTACGTCGAGCTGGTTGCCGATGCGGCAGTTGTCGACCTGGGTCACCACGACGCGGTTGCGCTCGCCGGACTTGACGTAGTCGACGAGGTTCGCCGTGCCTTCGGCGCCACGGCGCACGTAGCTCCCCTCCACGATGTGGCCGTCCGGGTAGTCGGAGTTGAAGATCGTGATGCGAGAGGCGTCGTCCATCCCTTCGAACTCGATGGCGAAGGCCGACATCTGCATGCTGCTCGGGATGTCGACGTACGTCTGGAAGTAGGTGTAGTCCACCTCGTTGTTGCAGCCCGAGAGCTGTGAGGCCCGGTCGTTGCCGAAGCCGATCACCTCGGGGTTTGGGGCGGCCTCCCAGCCTCCGTCGCCTTCGGCGGGAATGGACGCGAGAGTGAACAGGTCCGGGACGGGCGTGGACGCGCTGGATGCCAGCGCGAGAGCGCCCTCACCGGCGTGCATCTCCCAGGGAGTCCGAGCGAGCGACGCGGGTCCAGAATCGGCGACCGTTTCGACGGGCGTTTCGCCCGCGGCGACGGCCGCGTCGTCTGCCGGGGGGGCGTCGGTCGTCTCTGCGCACGCGGAGAGGGTAAGAGCGCCCAAGAAGAGGGCCGTGGGGAAGAAGCGCATAGCAGTACGTGGTTGGGGTGATGTTGCGCTGGGTCACGGGGGTGGCTCAGCAGGGGGTGCCAGAGCGCGCTCTGGCAGGCTCCTCCCGTTGCGCTTTCACCTGGAGGGACGCGGGGGAAGGGCGCGTGTCGAGATGAGGGATGCGGCTGGTTGGAGCTCAACCCACAAGCGGATTCCGCCGCCACCGACTGCCACGCACCCCCGATAAATCTGCCGGCGCCTTCTTCTCTCACCCTGCGTCGTCTCTAGTTTGAGACCGTTTGTTGTCACCGGGCCGTGTCTGTTTCTCCAACTACCGTGCTGCTCCGCGCCTCTCAAAAAGGAGACGGGCGCGCATCGGACGCTCTTTTTCAGCAGGTCTACGACGAGCTCCGGCGGCTCGCGCAATCGAAGATCGACGCGGAGCCAGGCGTGGTAACGGTTTCGGCGACGGGCCTCGTCCACGACGCGTACCTCAAGCTCATCGACGGGGGAGATTGGGCGGACAGGTCCCACTTCAAGGCCGTCGCCGCGCGCGCGATGCGGCAGATCCTGACCGACCGGGCACGGATGCGGAGCGCGGCCAAGCGAGGCGGCGACGCGCGCGCCATCACGCTCAACGCGGACGTAGCAGGTGCGGCGGAGTCCCCCTCCGATCAGATCCTGGCCGTTGACGAGGCCCTGACTCGCTTGGGGACGCACGATAAACGCCTGGCTCACTTGGTCGAGCTTCGCTTTTTCGGGGGGATGGAGGTCGCGGAGGTCGCAGAAGCGCTCGGCATCTCCCCACGCACGGCTGCCCGTGAGTGGGCCCGCGCCAAAGCCCACCTCCACGCCCTGATCCGCTGATGCCATGGACGCCACGAACTGGACCCGCCTCGATGCCGAACTCGCTCGCGCCCTAGACCTCGACGGCGAGGAGCGGGCGGCCCACCTCGCCTCTCTCGACCCCGACCTCCGGGCAGAGATCGAGCGGATGCTGGAGGCCGCCCTTGCCGACGATCCCTTGCTGGACCACCCCGAGGGCGCGGTCGCGTCGCTGGGGGAAGAAGATGCGGCCTCTGGCGTGAACGAAGGCCACCGGGTTGGGCCGTACGAGATTGAGGAGATGGTGGGGGAGGGCGGCATGGGCCGGGTCTACCGCGCCCGCCGTGCAGACGGCGCCTATGACAAAACCGTGGCCGTCAAGGTGGTCCGGCGGTCGCTGACCCTCGCGGGCTCGGACGTGGCGGCCCGCCTCCGCCGCGAGCGCGAGCTCCTCGCCGCGCTGGACCACCCCGGTATCGCCCGCCTGGTAGACGGCGGCGAGACCTCCGACGGCGTTCCTTACCTCGTGACGGAGTTCATCGAGGGCGAGCCGGTGACGGACTACGCCGACGCCAGAGGCCTCGGCGTTCGTGAGCGCGTTCGGCTCGTGTCCGATGTGGCGCTCGCCGTCGATCACGCGCACCGGCGCTTTGTGGTCCACCGCGATCTCAAGCCGTCCAACGTCCTCGTCAGCGCGCAGGACGACGGCACGCCGCGGCCGGTCGTGCTCGACTTCGGGATCGCGAAGCTGGTGGACGCCTCCGACGAGGCGAGCGGCGCGTTCCCGCTGACGCAGACGGGGATGCGGTTGCTCACCCCGGCGTACGCGGCCCCCGAACTCTACGACCCGGGGAAGACGGTAACGACGGCGGTTGACGTGTACGGCCTCGGGGCGTTGCTCTACGAGCTGCTCACCGGCCGCCGCCCGCACGGCGACGGCGCCGCCACCGGCCCCCCGACGGCCGAGCCGACGCGCCCGTCGCGGATCGTGACGGAAACGGCGGGGGAGGGGCCTCTGGCGGATGCGTCCACGAGATCGCGCGCGCTCCGTGGGGACTTGGACACGATCTGCCTCAAGGCGCTCCACCCGGACCCGGCGCGGCGCTATGCCAGCGCGGCCGACCTCGCCGACGACCTCGCGCGCTACCTCGACGGCCGGCCCGTGGAGGCCCGGCCCGATTCGCTGGCGTACGTCGCAGGGCGGTTCGCGAGGCGGAACCGCGGCATCGTGGCCGCAGCCGCGGTGGCGGTGCTGGCGCTCACCGTAGGGCTGGGAAGCGCGCTGGTGTCGCTGAGCAACGAGCGCGAGGCGTTCGCGGAAGCGACCGCGTCGGCGGACCGGGCGGGCGAGGCGGCGCGGTTGCTCCGGGACCTGTTCGGGGAGGCCACGCCAGAGGCCGCGGCCGGACGGGGCGACGTGACGATCCGCGAGGCGCTGGACCGCGGCCTGGACCGGATCGGGACGGTCGAGCCCGCGTCGCTCCGCGGCTACCTGCTCACGGTTCTGGGATCGACGTATCTGGACATCGGGGACTTTGAGCGGGGTGATTCCCTGCTGCTGGCCGCCGCCGAGCTGCTGAAGGGCGAGGACGTGGCACCTAGCGTCCGGGCGCTGAACCTGGAAGGGTTGGCGTACAACCGCGGGTTCCGGGGCGACCACCGCGGCGCGTTGCCGCTCGTGCTCCGGGCAGATTCCCTGGCCCGTCTGGAAACGCGGATTGACTCGTCGCTGGCGTTCGAGATCGCGCTCACGGCGTCGGCGACGTATCGCGGCCTCCAGCAGCCCGGCGAGGCTCTGGAATGGGCCGAGACCGCCGAGCGCCTGGTCCGGGCGTCGGCAGGCCCCACTGACCGGGGACGGGCGCTGACCTCGCTCGCGCGGGCCCAGTATTACAACGAGCAGTACGACGAGGCCATCGACACGTCCATCGAGTCGGTGGCGTACTACGAGGCCGCGGAGGGCAAGAGCGGCCCGTCGCTCGCGCTCGCGATGTCCCAGACGGCTCACCACCTGCTGGCCGTGGGGCGCCTGGAGGACGCGATCCCGTACTCCCGCCGGGCCGTCGCCATCGCGCGAGACGTGTACGGCCCGGACCACCACGAGCGGTTCTTGGCGATGGGCCTGCTGGGGCAGCTGCTCCAGACCTCTGGCGAGACCGCCGAAGCCGAGGCGTATCTGGACTCGACGGTTACCATCGCGCAGGCGCTGCCCAGCGCCCAAACGGCGACGGGGATGTCTATGGCCGTCAGCCTCGCGCAGATGCGCAAGGACCGGGGGGACTACCGAGGAACCGAACGCGCGGGGCGGATCGCGCTCCGCATCCGCGAGCAACTCCCGCCAGAGGCCACGCGCCTCGGCGAGCTCGACGCGATGGCGCGGCTGCTGACGGGGGTGGCCTTGCACAAGCAAGGGCGGCCGGGCGCGCGCGCATTGCTGAACGAGGCGTTCGACGTGATGGACACGTTCGAGCCGGAGCTTCTGGCGGCGTGGCGGGAGGACCCGTTTATCGGCGAGGCCGAGCGGGCGCTCCGATCGCTGGGCGGGCGAACCTGACGAGACCGCTGTGACCTTGGAGCGTCCTCTGGCGCTCGGTTCTCGCCTCACCTTCGCCGGAGGCGCAACCCGTTGGGACCTCTGGCGCCGCTAGCTTCCACAAACGCTAGACCGCGCCGAGAACCGGCGCCACGCCCCCATGCAGATCACCCTCCCCGACGGCTCCGCCCGCGAGCTCGCCTCTGGCGCCAGCGGCCGAGACCTCGCCGAATCCATCTCCTCCGGCCTTGCCCGCATGGCCCTCGCCGTTGAGGTCACGCCCGAAGCGACGCCAGAGGCCCCCAAGCCCGCGCCCGAGGTCCGCGACCTCGACCGGCCTCTGGCGGACGGCGACACCGTCTCCATCCTCACGTGGGACTCGGACGGCGGCAAGATGGCCTTCTGGCACTCGTCGGCGCACCTCATGGCCGAGGCGCTGGAGGCGCTCTACCCCGGCATCCACCTCGGCATCGGGCCCGCCATCGACAACGGGTTCTACTACGACGTGGACCTCTCGAACACAGGCAAGGACCGCCTAACCGATGAGGACCTGCCCGCCATCGAGGCCAAGATGAAGGAGCTGGCGCGCGGCGACAGCCGCTTCGAGCGCCGCGAGGTTTCTAAGGCCGAGGCCGTCGCCTACTTCGAGGAAAAGGGCGACCCGTACAAGCTCGAACTCCTAGAGCGCCTGGAGGACGGCGAGATCACGTTCTACCAGCAGGGCGACTTTGTGGACCTCTGCCGCGGGCCGCACATCCCGAGCACGAAGCCCATCAAGGCCGTCAAGCTGCTCAGCCTCGCGGGTGCCTACTGGCGCGGCGACGAGAGCCGCCCGCAGCTGACCCGCATCTACGGCGTCAGCTTCCCCAAGGCGAAGCAGCTGGAGGAGCACCTGGAGCGCCTGGAGCTCGCCAAGCAGCGCGACCACCGCAAGCTGGGCAAGGAGCTGGAGCTGTTCATGTTCTCCGACAAGGTCGGCCCCGGCCTGCCGATCTGGCTGCCCAAGGGCGCGAGGCTGCGCGAGACACTCGTGGACTTCCTCAAGACCGAGCAGGTGGCCCGCGGCTACGAGCCCGTTATCACGCCGCACATCGCGCGGCTGGACCTCTTCCGCACGTCCGGCCACTACCCGTACTACTCGGACTCGCAGTTCCCGCCCATGCTGGAGGGACAGAAGGGCCCGGCGCTGCCCGACGGCGAGACGCCAGAGGCGCGCACGCACGACGAGGCCTCTGGCGCGGCGACGAGCGGCGACGAGCAGGGCTACCTGCTCAAGCCCATGAACTGCCCGCACCACACGCAGATCTACGACCGCAAGCCGCGCTCCTACCGCGATCTGCCCGTGCGCCTGGCCGAGTTCGGGACGGTCTACCGCTACGAGCAGAGCGGCGAGCTGGGCGGCCTCACGCGCGTCCGTGGCTTTACGCAGGACGACGCCCACGTCTTCTGCCGCCCGGATCAGGTCAAGGAGGAGTTCAAGGCCGCCATCGACCTCACGATGACCGTCCTCCGCGCGCTCGACTTTACCGACTACACCGCGCAGGTCTCGCTCCGCGACCCCGAGAACACGACCAAGTACATCGGCGACGACGCCACGTGGGACGCCGCAGAGCAGGCCATCCGCGAGGCCGCTGCCGAGATGGGCCTGGACACCGTCGAGGAGGAAGGCGAGGCCGCCTTCTACGGCGCCAAGCTGGACTTCATGGTCAAGGACGCGCTCGGTCGCTCCTGGCAGCTCGGGACGGTCCAGCTGGACTACAACCTCCCGGAACGCTTCGACCTCACCTACACCGACGAGAACGACCAGCGCCAGAGGCCGGTCATGATCCATCGCGCGCCGTTTGGATCCCTGGAGCGCTTTATCGGCGTGCTCCTGGAGCACACCGGCGGCAACCTCCCGCTGTGGGTCGCGCCCGTCCAGGTCCGCATCCTGCCCATCACCGACGACCAGAACGGCTACGCCGAGGGCGTCGCGAAGGAGTTGCGCGAAGCGGGCCTCCGCGTCGAAGTCGACACACGCTCCGAGAAGACCGGCCGCAAGATCCGCGACGCCGAGGTCGAGAAGGTGCCGGTCATGCTCATCGTCGGCCGCAAAGAGGCCGAGGCCGGCACGGTCTCCGTCCGCCGCCACGGCCTGGGCGACGACTCCGACCAGGGCGCCCAGTCCACGGCCGATCTGCGCGACGCGCTCCTCGCGGAGATCGCCGCCAGCACGGGCCGCGCGTAGCGGCGTCGGCCTCTGGCGCGTGGATTCGTCTCCGCCGCCAGAGGCTGGGCGGTCTGGCTTCTGTGTGCGCCTCTGGCGCCAGAGGCCCCACATTTCACCCCCGGTCAACCCCATCCCGCACCGGCCCACCTAGCTTGGAACCGCTTCCGGCCGCACGCGGTGATGCCGCCTCTGGCGCGCGCCCCGAGCGCGGTCCTGCCAGAGGCCCTGGCCGCCTGTGCCTCTGGCGTTGATCCGAAGCGCAAGAGGTGAACCCTCTGCCAGTCCCCTGTCCCGAACCCCCAGTCCCCGAACCATGGCCTCCGTCATTCTCTCCGCCGCTCGCACGCCCGTCGGCTCCTTTAACGGCGCGCTCTCGTCCGTTCCGGCCCCTCAACTCGGCAGCGCGGCGCTTACCGGCGCGATGGAGCGCGCGGGCATCCAGGGCTCGGACCTCTCCGAAGTCATCCTCGGCAACGTCGTCACCGCCGGCGAGGGGCAGGCGCCCGCCCGCCAGGCCGCGCTCGGCGCAGACATCCCGGACTCCGTTCCGTGCCTGACCATCAACAAGGTCTGCGGGTCCGGCATGAAGGCCGTCCTCCTCGCGGACCAGGCCATCCGCGCCGGCGACGCCGACGTGGTCGCCGCGGGCGGCATGGAGAACATGAGCATGGCGCCGTTCCTGCTGGACAAGGCGCGGACGGGCTACGGTTACGGCAACGGCACGCTGATCGACTCCCTCTTCCACGATGGCTTGCGCGATGCCTACGACGGCAACGCGATGGGCGTCGCCGCCGACCTCTGCGGCGACACGTGCAACGTGCCGCGCGAGCGCCAGGACGCCTTCTCCATCGAGAGCTACACGCGCGCCCAGGCGAGCATGGAGAACGGCCGCTTCGCGCAGGAGATCGTGCCGGTCACCATCAAGGGGCGCAAGGGCGACACCGTCGTGGAGCAGGACGAGGAGCCGCCGCGCACCAACTTCGACAAGATCCCGAGCCTCCGGGCCGTGTTCACCAAGGACGGGACCGTGACCGCCGCCAACGCGAGCACGATCAACGACGGCGCCGCGGCCATGATCGTGGCGAGCGAGGAGTGGGCGAGCGCCAACGGCAAGAAGCCTCTGGCGAAGATCGTCGCCACCTCGCAGCACAGCCAGAAGCCCGTCGAGTTCACGACGGCGCCGATCGAGGCGATCAACAAGGTGCTGCATAAGGCCGGCCTCTCGCTGGACGATATCGACCTATTCGAGATCAACGAGGCGTTCGCCGTCGTGGCGCTCGCGGCGCAGGACGCGCTCGGCATCCCGAGCGAGAAGCTCAACGTGCGCGGCGGCTCCGTCGCCGTGGGACACCCCATCGGCGCCTCTGGCGCGCGCATCATGACCACGCTGCTCTACGCGATGGAGGAGGCCGACGCCCGCTACGGGCTGGCGGCGATCTGCATCGGCGGCGGCGAGGCCACGGCGATCATCCTGGAGCGCGGCGCGTAAGCCTGCTCTCTCGCGCCAGAGGCACCACACCGGAGCCTCTGGCGTCGTGCGGCGGCGGGCGGTGTGCACGGGCGCGCGCCTCGCGGACGTTCCAGCCTCCGTCAGCACGCCAGCGGCCCGCTCTCTCCCCACCCCGATGCCCTACGTCTCCCTCCGCTCGTTCCTCCTCCTCGCGCTCTTGGCCCTCACGGGCTGCGCGGGGGCGCGGGTGGATTTCACGCCAGAGGCGTCCTCAGCACGCGTCGAGGCCCGAGACATCGCGGCAGGGGAGGGGCTGTTCCCCGTCGTGGAGGCGGGGCGGTGGGGCTATATGGACCGCCGCGGCGAGGTCGTGATCTCGCCGCGGTTCCAGTTCGCGACGCCGTTCTCCGAAGGCCTCGCCGCAGCCAAGCAGGGCAACCTGTGGGGCTACCTTTCGCCCGACGGTACGTGGGCCATCGCGCCGCAGTTCGCGAGCGCCAGAGGCTTCTCGGACGGCCGCGGCTTGGTGGGCGTGGGCGGCGCGAAGGAGCGCCGCTTCGGGTTCGTAGACGCGACGGGCGCCTTCGTTGTGCCTACCGTGCTGCCCTACGCGCTGAGCTACAGCGAGGGCCTCGCGCTGGTGCGCCTGGCTGACAAGCAGACCCTCGTTCAAAAGCTGTTCTCCCCCCGCTCCACGCTCGTCTTCCTGGACCGCGACGGCGAGGTGGCCGTTCGGGTCCCCGCCTCCGGCATCTCCGCGGCGTCGTTCTCCGGCGGCCTCGCGCCGTACGAGAAAAGCCAGGGCCTCTTCCGCTCCACGACCTGGGGCTACCTCGACGCCCAGGGCCGCGAGGTCATCGCGGCCGAGCTGGATGGCCCGGCGTTCCGCCACACCGACGGCCTCGCGCGCGTGGCCTCTGGCGGCGAGGTCGGCTTCGTGGACCGCGGCGGCGAGTTCGTGATCCCCCCCCAGTACGCGCTCGCGTTCTCGTTTTCCGAAGGCTTCGCGCCCGTCCAGGTGGGCGGCGCGTGGGGCTTCGCGGACGCCTCCGGGGCGCTCGCCATCGCGCCGCGTTTCCAGCAGGCGCGCGGCTTCTCCGAAGGCCTCGCCGCCGTACAGGTCGGGCGCCAGTGGGGCTACATCGACGCCGCAGGCGACCTCGCCATCCGCGCCACCTACACCAAGGCCGAGCCCTTCGCCAGAGGCCTCGCCCGCGTCTATGAAGGGCGCCTCTTGCGCTACATCGACGCCTCTGGCGCCGTCGTCTGGGCGCAGGACTAGCGCCCGCAGGCCACCAGACTTCTCTTTACGCATCACGCAGCACGCATCATCATGAACGTCACCGTTATCGGCGCCGGCACCATGGGCAACGGCATCGCCCACGTCTTCGCGCAGAGCGGCCACGCCGTCACCCTTGTAGACCTCGACGCCGCCGCGCTCGACCGCGCCCGCGCGACCATCGACAAGAACCTCGGCCGGCAGGTCGCGAAGGAGAAGATCACCGCTGAGGACCAGGCGGCGACGTTGGACCGCATCGCGCTCGAAACCGACCTCGCCTCTGGCGTCGCACAGGCGGATCTCGTGGTGGAGGCCGCGACCGAGAACGCGGACCTGAAGGCCAAGATCTTCGGCCAGATCGACGACCACGCGCCAGAGGCCTGCATCCTCGCGAGCAACACGTCGTCCATTTCGATCACGCAAATCGCGGGCGCCACGCGGCGGCCGGAGCAGGTGATCGGGATGCACTTCTTCAACCCCGTCCCCGTCATGAAGCTCGTCGAGGTCGTGCGCGGGCTGGCGACGAGCGACGAGACGTACAAGGCGGTTCATGACTTGAGCGAGCAGCTCGGCAAGGTCCCCGTCGAGGTCAACGACGCCGCGGGCTTTGTGAGCAACCGCGTGCTCATGCCGATGATCAACGAGGCCATCTTCTGCGTGCACGAGGGCGTCGCCACGCCAGAGGCCGTGGACACGGTGATGAAGCTGGGCATGGCGCACCCGATGGGGCCGCTCACGCTCGCGGACTTTATCGGGCTCGACGTGTGCCTGAGCATCATGGAGGTGCTCCACCACGAGCTGGGCGAGGACAAGTACCGCCCGTGCCCGCTGCTCCGCAAGATGGTCGCCGCGGGCCGCATGGGCCGCAAGTCCGGCCAGGGCTTCTACGACTACTCGGCGTAGACGGCCGCCGCGGCGGGGTACCACGCCCCGCCGCAGGTGCCGGCCCCGCCTTTCGCCCGCACCGTGGTCTGCCGCGCCAGAGGCCTCTGGCGCGGCGCCGCGGGCTGAATCCTCGCATGCCCCGCGCACGTAGCTTCGGCCCGTGCCCAGCGTCCCCTTTACCACACTCGACATCCACGGCGGCCTCAGTGAAGGCCAGGGCGTGCTGCGCGTGGACGGCGACGAGGTCAACGTGGAGGTGCAGGTGGCACACCTCGGCGGCATCTTCAGCGGCCGCACGGAGCGCGCGTCGTTCCACCTGACGGACCTCGACGCGGTCCGCTACAAGAAGTCCATGCTGGGCGACAAGCTCACGCTCCGCACCCAGCCCATGCACCTCGTCAGCGACCTGCCCGGCGGCGCGCAGGGCGAGCTCGTGCTCAAGATCAAGAAAAAGCACCGGCCCGACCTCGACGCCGTGCTCAGCGCGTTCGATCTATGGCTGATCCCGTAGCGGCCTCTGGCGCCCCCGGCTCGGCGAGACTTGGCGTGTGGATCGCGGCGGCGCGGCCCAAGACGCTGTGGGCGGCCGTGGCGCCGGTCCTGCTCGGCGTCGGCCTGGCGCTCGGCGACGGCGTGTTCCATCCTCTGGCGGCGCTGTGCGCGCTCGCGGGTGCGGTCTTTATCCAGATCGGGACGAACTACGTCAACGACTCTGAGGACGCCATCAAGGGCGCCGACACGGCTGACCGCAAAGGGCCGATGCGCGCCGTGGCCACAGGTTTGGTCTCGCCCGGCGCGATGCGCGCTGCGGCCGGCATCGCCTTCGCCCTCGCCTTCGCCTCTGGCGGGTACCTCATCGCCAGAGGCGGCGTGGAGATCCTGATCCTGGGGCTCGTCTGCATTGCCAGCGGCGTGGCGTACACGGCGGGGAAGTACGCGCTGGCGTACACAGGGCTGGCCGACCTCTTCGTGCTGGTGTTTTTCGGGCCTGTGGCCGTGGCGGGGACCTACTACGTGCAGGCGCTCGCACTGCCGAGTTGGGTGCCCATCGCGGGGCTCGGGCCGGGCGCGCTCGCGACGGCGATCCTGCTCGCGAACAACGTCCGCGATGTGAACGAGGACCGCATCGCGAACAAGATGACGCTCGTCGTGCGGTTCGGACGCAACGCGGGCGTCGCGCTCTACAGTCTGATGATCACGGTGGCCGTTATGGTGCCGGCGGCGATGGTGTGGGTCTCGCGCGGGCACCTGGGCGCGCTGGCGGCCTCGGCCATCGCGTCGCTCGCCGGGCGCCGCCTGGCGACCGTCCTGGCTCGCAACGAGGACCCGGCGGTTCTCAACCCGCTTCTCGGCAAGACAGCGCTGCTGCTGCTCGTCTACAGCCTCGCGTTCGCACTGGGCTGGTGGCTGACGTGAGCGGAAAGCGTATTGCGTAAAGGGGCGCCAGAGGCCTCTGGCGTTACGGCGTCACCAGCCACGTCTTCTGCGCCGACACGCCGACCGTGACCGAAACGCCGCGGCGGAACGGGAGGAAGTCCGCCTCCACGCCGTCACCGAAGATGGCGCCGCCCTCGGCCATGTGCGAGGTCAGCCGGAGCGGCGCGCGGCGCGTCACCTCGCCCCAGACGACCTCGGCGCCAGAGGCCACGCTCGGGAACGGCTCGCGGACGGCGAAGACCAGCTTCTCGGCGTCCCACGCGAACCGCACGTCCTCTGGCGCCAGCGGCACGGCCCCGCCGCACGCCACGGCCACGCCTCTGGCGCCCGCGATGACCGACCGGAGCCAGCCCGTCGAGCCCGCGCCGGTGGAGACGATCACGCCAGAGGACGAGTGCCGCTCGCTCCGCCCGCCGTGGTCCAGCGTGTAGCGCGAGGAGACGTGCGTGCGCGCGCCGATGTAGAGGTCGTTCATCGCTAGGAGCCGCTGGCCGTCGCTTGTCATGGCCTCGGCCATCGAGATGGCGCGGAGGGCGGCGTCGTGCCGCACGGCGCGCGCGATGGCGCGAGAGGCCTGGTCGATCTCGACGGGCAGCAGCACGCCCTCGATGCTCTCGGGGTCGGGGTTAATCGCCACGACGGGCTGTCCCGCGAGGTACTTCGCGGCGTTGACGACGAGCCCATCCGGGCCGAGGACGACGACCACGTCGCTGGCGTCGAACCGGTACTGCGGGAGGAGATCGCGCCCGAGCACCTGCACGCGCAACTCGCCCGGGATCTGGCGCCGGACCGCTCCGAGCGCCGTGTGGTAGCGCTCGTGCTCGGCCTCGATGGCGTCCACGTCCTCGCCCGCGCGCTCCAGCCAGAACCGCGCCTGCCCGTGCGTGCCGAATCGGACGAGCAGTTCCTCCCACGCGGTCGGCTTCGTCACCAGCACGGCGCGCTCGATGGCCGTGCGCTCGGCGCCAGAGGCCTCTGGCGAGCGGGCCTCTGGTGCGCTGCGTCGCGGGCGACCGGCCCGGTCGCCCCTACGGAGCTTCTCGCCAGAGGCCAGGATCACGCGCTCGCTCATCGGTTCTCCCGGCCCAGCGCCTGCACGAGGTTCGTGACGAGGTCCGGCGTGACCGTCAGCGCGTCGACCGATCCGCCGTGCTCGGCCCAGTCGCGGAGGGCGAGGCCGACGAGCGTCCGGGCGGGAAGCTCGGCGTAGGGCGCCAGCTTCATCTCGTCGGCGCGGGCGTCGGCTTCGGCGAGCGTGATCTGGTTCTGCGCCTGCTGCTCGACAAGCCTCTGCCGGGCCGTTTCCAACTCCACCTCGGTGTCGAGTTCGCTCTGGCGGATGCGCCGCTCCTCAGCGACGGCGGCGGCGCGGCGTCCGTAGACGGCTTCGTCGGCGCGGCGCAGCAACGCCTCGCGGTACTCGGCTTCGAGAGCGCGCTTGGTCTCGGGCGCGGCGGTGATGGAGCCGAGGTAGAGCGCCTCCACGGCGATGCCCATCTCGGCGAGCGTGGCGTCCTGCCGGACGCGCGCCAGGAGCGAGGCCGCGAGGGCGTCGGCGTCCTTGAGCGCGGCTTCGAGCGGCCTCTGGCGCACCCACGCGCGGGCCTGAGCGCGGACGGCGCTCAAGATGCGGTCTTCCAGCTTTTGCGGGTCCTCGGAGCGGTAGCGCTGCGTGGCGGGCTGCACGCTGAAATCCAGCAGCTCGGCGGCGCGCTCGGGGTCCGAGATGCGATAGGTGAGCTGACCTTGCACGGCCACGTCCTGGAAGTCCGAGGTGGTCTCGGAAAACGCGAACGGGAGGTCCTGCGTCGTGACCGGGACCGAGACGACGGTCGTGGTCATGGGCGCGTAGAAGAACGAGAGGCCGCGGCCCTGGCGAACGACCTCGCCTCCTCGGTACTGGCGGACGAACGCGCTCGGGGCGCCTTTAAAGTGTGAGACGAACATGGCTCTACTTGGTGATGTGGACGGTGGAGGGATCGGTAAGGCGGTACAGCGAGGCCGGGCGGCCCACGCCGCCGCGCTTCTCGCCGGTCTCCGCCAGGTGGCCTGTGGCCAGGATGGCCTTTCGGAAGTTTCTCTTGTCCAGCTCGGCGCCGCCCACGGCCTCGTAGACCGCCTGCGCGTCCGAAAGCGTGAACGTGGTCGGCAAGAACTGGAAGGCGATCGTCGTGTAGTCCAGCTTGGCCGTGAGCCTCTGGCGCGCGAGGGCGACGATCTCCGCGTGGTCGAACGCCAGAGGCGGGAGGGCGTCGGCAGAGTGCCACGCCGCGCGGCTGGCGTCGCTGCCGCCGACAGGCCTCAACTCGTCCGACGGCACCAGGCCGACGTAGGCGACGGTCACGACGCGGCCTCGCGGATCGCGCCCCGGCGCGCCAAACGTGTAGAGCTGCTCCAGGTACACGTCCTCGACGCCCGCCTCCTCGGCCAACTCGCGCCGCGCGCACGCCTCCAGGCTCTCGCCGTCGACGACGAACCCGCCCGGCAGCGCCCACTTGCCTTTAAACGGCGCGATGCCGCGCTCGATGAGCAGGAGGTGCAGCACGCCCTCGCGGAGGGTAAAGAGCGCGATGTCGGTCGTGAGGGAGACGGTGGGCGTCATGACTTGGTGTGGTAGCGACACGAACTAGTTAAGTGTGTCGCGTACACGAAGTCAAGGCCCCGGAGTTGCAGGCGCCCACTTTTTCCCGTTCGGCCTCTGGCGGCAGAGGCTCTGTTTCCTCAGGATCCGCCTCTGGCGACGCTCTCGCCGCGACTCCTTCGCGCCTCGCCAGAGGCTACCGCTCCGGCATCTCACGCAGCCGCGCCGCCAGCCCGCTCGCGCGCCGCTCGGCCACGCCTGCGGCCTCCGCCATCTGCTCCGCCGCGCCTAGGATCGTAAGCGACGGCCCGCTAGAGGCTTCTGGCGCCGTGCCCTTCGCGCGGGTGACGGCGGTGTAGACGAGCTGGCGCGAGAGGCGCCGCGCCTGCGTCGAGCCCGGCGTGGGGAGGACGAGGAGCACGTCGTCGAACTCCGAGCCCTGGCTTTTGTGGATCGTCATGGCCCACGCCGTCTCGTGCTCCGGCAACTGCGCGACGGGCACCTCGCGCACGCCGTCCTTGCCCTCGAAGACCACCACGGGCCTCTGGCGCCAGCGGGCCTCGGCGGATGGCCGCCAGACCACGCCCACGTCGCCGTTGAAGAGGTCGCGGTCGTAGTCGTTCTCGGTCACGAGGATCGGCCGGCCGTGGTACCACGGGTCGGTCGGCGAGAGGCGCAGGCCGTCCTCGCTCAGGCGCCGCTCGACGAGCCGGTTGAGGGCGTACACGCCCCAGCGTCCGCCCCGCGTCGGCGCGAGCATCCGGAACGCGGCGGCGGCGCTCAGCGCGGCCTCTGGCGTGCTCGCGGTGCACAGCGCGCGAGCGTGCGGCTCGGCATGGGTCCAGATGGCCTCGGCGCGGTCGGCGGGGTCGAGGCAGACCACGTCGCCAGAGGCTCCGTCTGTCAGCACATCCCGGACGCCCGCTTCGTCGCCATCGCGCAAGGCGGAGGCGAGGCGCCCGATGCCGGAGTCGGCCGCGAAGCGGTGCGAGACGACTAGGCGCACGACGGCGTCGGCCATCGCGTCTGGCTCCCGTAGGGACACACCGCTGGTGTGTCCGCTCGGTGCCTCGCCAGAGGCGCTGTCGCCAGAGGCCTCTGGCGTCGTCACGCCTAGCGCGTTGCAGAACGCCTGGAAGCCGGGGCCGACTGCATCTCGCGCGCCCGCCTCGCAGAGGTCGCCGAAGACCGCGCCCACGCCGACACTCGGAAGCTGGTCCGCGTCGCCGAGAAGCACAAGCCGCGCGCCGGGGCGCAGCGACGCCAGAAGCGCGTCGAACATGAGCAGGTCCGCCATCGAGGTCTCGTCCACGACGACGACATCGGCCGGGATGGGCGAGGCCGGTCCGCGGCCCCACGCGCGGCGCGTGGGCGAGTACTTCAGCAGGCGATGCAGGGTGACGGCCTCCACGGCGAGCCTCTGGCGCACGTCGTCCGAGACGGGCAGCGCGGCGCTGCGCGAGGCGATGGACTCCGTGAGGCGGTTCGACGCCTTGCCGGTCGGCGTCGCGAGCGCGACCGTCAGATCCGGGTCGGCCGCGAGGAGCAGTGCCAGGAGCTTGGCGACGGTCGTCGTCTTGCCCGTGCCCGGTCCGCCCGCCACGACAGCCATTCTGTGTCGCAGAGCGCCCGCCGCCGCCAGCGCCTGCCGGTCGCCCGCACCGGCCTCGGGAAACAGCGCCGAGAACGTCTCGCGGACGGCCTCTGGCGCTTGCCCGGACTCGCCCACCAACTCCGCGATCCGGCTCGCCACGCGCCCTTCGGCGCGCCAGAGGCGGTAGAGGTAGAGCCGCCCGTCGCCATCCAGCACGAGCGGCGCGACGGTCCCGCCGTCGCTCACGACTGGGCTCTCGTTCAGCCTTTGCACCCACGCGTCGGTCTCGGGGAGCCGTACGGCCGCTCCCGGAAAGGGCTCGCCTGCCCACGCGTCCAGTTCGACGGCCGTGTGCCCGCGCCGCTGCATCGCGCTCACGAGCACGGCCGCGAGCGCCACCTCGCGGGCGCGCTCGGGATCATGCTCTGCCAGCATCCGCGCCAGGGCGAGGTCGATGGGCGCCACGTCTTCGCTCTCGGCGAGGGCATCCAGCAGGGCGGTGGTCTCGGGGGCGAGGGTTCTCATGCGGGCCAGTGGGGAGTGGCCAGTAGCCAGTGGGGAGAGAGGCAGGGGGAGGGGCCGCCCATCGCGCCAGAGGCCTCTGGCGAGCGAGCCTCTTCCATCCTGTCATCCCGAACGAACGTGAGGGATCTACTCGCCGAATGGCGTGAGGCTACAACTGACTCCGTGTGCGGCTGAGGGTAGATCCCTTCTCTCCCTACGGTTCGAGACAGGCGTCGCTTCGCTTCCTTCGAGATGACAGAACTGGAGTGGTGCAGCTTCATCCAGCCTCTGGCGCCCGAGGCTCGCTTTCGCGCGCGCCGTCTCCTGCACCCGGCGCCTCCTCCGCCAGAGGCGCGAACAGGAGCGCGTCCAGCGCCTCCACGAGCGCGCGAGGCGGGCGGACGACGTGGAAGCCCGTCGCGGCCTCCAGGTTCTCGCCAGAGGCCTCTGGCGCACTAGTCGGTGGCGCAACCCCGCGAAGGAAGACGTAGGCCGCACCGCCGACGTGCCGGTCGTAGTCGTAGTCCGCGAGGCGCGTGCGGAGGTAGCGATGCAGGCCGGCGAGGTAGAGGTGCGCCTGCAAGAGGTAGTGGTGCGCGCGCATCGTCCGCGCCAGAGGCTCCGCGCCGTAGTGCGCCGCCGTCGGCCCGAGGTGATTGCTCTTCCAGTCGATGAGCGACCAGCGCTCCTCGCCCGGGTGCTGCACGACGAGGTCGGCCGAGCCCACGAACAGCCCGTCCACGGCCTCTGGCGCGAGGCGCGCGACGACCTCCGCGTAGCTCTGGAGTACTTCGTCGCCGTGCTCGCGGAACAGGTCGGCGATCTGCGACGGCGCGACCCGCGCCAGAGGCGCCACGAACCGCCACTCGGCCGCGAACCCGCCGCGCGGCACGTCCTTGAGCGCGAACCCGAGGCCCGGCATCTCGGTCTCCGCGAGCGTCGCGATCATCTCGGACACGTCCGCCAGAGGCTGGCAGACGGCGCGGTGGACGCGACTCGTGCCGTCGTGCAGACCGTGGCGGCGAAGCACACGCGCGATGGCCTGCGCGTTGGAACTCTCGAGATCGCGGTACGAGTCGGGCAGGCGGAAAACGGCGTTCTCCAGCACCTCGTGCAGGCACGTCCCGGCACGCGGGCCGGAAGCGAAGGCGAACAGCCCGGCCTCTGGCGTGTCGCCGTCGGCCTCGGGCGCGGCGTCGCCCTCGTCGGCGCGGTCGTCGCGCGGAGCGCCAGAGGCCCACGACGAGAAGCTGGCGCGCGCCTCGGGCGAGTGGACGCGGTCGCGCGCTCCCGCACCGAGCGTGCGGACGCCAGAGGCGTCTTCGGCCTGCGCCTCGCGCTCCACGCGCCCCCCGCCCTGCGGCAGCGGCGCGACGGCCATCACGTGACCCAGTTCGGCCCGCGCGATCCACTCTTCGAGCGTCGCGAGACTCGTCCGCAGGTGCTCCAGGGCCGTCTTGCGGGTCGCGTCGTCGAAGCTCGCGAGACCCTCCGCCAGAGGCAGTGGGAGCGTGCGCAGGAGGTGGCCGATGCCGCTGGCGTGGCCGCCGCTGAGCGGTCCCCAGACGACGTAGAGCCGCTCGCGCGCCCGTGTGAGCGCGACGTAGGTGAGGCGGAGGCTTTCGGCGAGACGCTCGGCGTCCGCGAGCGCGCGGTGGGCCTCTTGCGCCGGGCTCCCGAGGTCGTAGACCGCCCCGCCCGAGCCGACGTGCGCGACCGGCGGGCTGGCCTCGAACGTGCCGTGCCACGTCGCCTTCTCCTTGTCGTCCCACACGAACGGCGCGAACACGACCGGGTACTCTAGCCCTTTCGCATTGTGCATCGTCACAAGCTGGACGGCGTGGTCGTCGCTCTCCAGCCGCATCTCGACGCGCTGCCGCTCGGCAAACGTCCGCTCCGTCCGCGTGCGGACCCAGTGCAGGAGTTCGTCCACGGACCGGTCCTCGGAGGTCTCGGCCTCGTGGAGCAGTTCGAGGCAGTGGCGCAGGTTCGTCAGCCGCCGCTCGCGGTCGGCGTACTGGTGAAGCCTCTGGCGCACGTCTTCGCGGCGCACCCACGCCGTCAAAGCGCCGAAGACTCCGTTGCGGCGCCAGAGAGCGCGGTCCTTTCGGAGCCCTTCGACGACCTTGAGCATCCGGCCCTGCTCGTCGCTGTCGCCAGAGGCCGCGGCGAGGTCGGCGCCGGTCCAGCCCCACATCTCGGTCGCGAGGGCGGCGCGGACGCGGCGGGAGTCGGTCGGCCGCGCCATGGCGCGGAGCACGCGCTCGATTTCGTCCATCTCGCGCGAGGTCCGGATGTCGTCGCCCTTGCCGACCACCGCGACGACGTTCGCGCGCCGCAGGCGGTCCTGAAGCTCTCGCGCCTGCCCGTTCGTGCGCGTCAGAACCGCGAGGTCGCCCGCTTCGAGCCGGCGCCAGAGGCCCGTCTTGGCGTCGCGGATCTCGGCGCGCTCGTCGTTGAGCAGGCGGCAGATCTCCGCCACGGTCGCCTCCATCGCGGCCTCTCGCGCGTTGCCCTTGGTGACGATGTTGCCGCGCCCGCGCTCCAGGCCGTCCCCGGCCCACCACACGAACGGCGCCACTGGCGTCACGCCGCGAATCCCGGGCTCGCTCGCATTCGCGGCCACAGGCTCGAAGGGGATGCCGTCGTAGATGAAAGGCTTGCCACCCGTTCCCAGTCGCGAGAACAGCGCGTTGACGGCGCTCACGAGGTCGGGCGACGAGCGGTAGTTGGTCCCGAGCGTGAACCGCCGGTCGGCGTCGCCGCGCGCTTCCAGATACGCGAATACGTCGGCGCCGCGGAAGGCGTAGATGGCCTGCTTCGGGTCGCCGATAAAGAAGAGGGGGCGGCCGGTGGCCGGGCCAGTGGGGAGTGGGGAGTGGACAGTGGCGGACTCGCCAGAGGCCTCTGGCGACGCGCCAAAGGCGCGGCGGAAGATTCGGTACTGCGTCGGGTCGGTGTCCTGGAACTCGTCGATAAGCGCGACCGCGAACTGGTCCTGGATGGCGCGGCGCAGCGAGGGGCCTGTGGCCGGGTGCGCGAGCGCGCGGTCCAGCCGCTCGATCAGGTCGTCGAACGTGAGCAGGCTCGCGGCGGCCTTGGCGCGGCGCGTGCCGGCTTCGAGCGAAGCGACAAAGGCGTGGATCAGCGCCGTCTCCAGCCGCGAGATCGCCGCGACGACATCTGTGCAGGCCCGGAATCCCGCATCGGCCTCCACGTCCGAAACGGCCTCTTTGCCGGCCTTCGAGCCGTTCTTGATCGCCGCGCTCGCGCGCTCCACCGTCGCCATCTCGACGGCGCCGATCTCGCCCCAGTCGCCTCTGGCGAAGGCGTCCACGCGGGCGAAGACGCCGCGGAGGTCGGTCGTGAACGGCTTGCTCTTGGTGTCCATCCGCCAGAGGCGCGGGTCGACGATGTCCTCTTGCGCCGCGGGGTGCCAGGCGTCGCGGAGCCGCTGGCGCGCGTCGCGGACCTCGGCCATCGCGTCCGCCAGAGGCTCGGCGGGCGGGAGGATGCGCGTGTCCACGAACTGCGTGGCGTTGGCGGCGTGCTGCGTGAGGCGGTCCAGCGTCCACCCCGCGGCGAGCGCCAGGGGCCCGAGGTCGGTGTGGCCGCCGACGAGGCCGTGCCACACGTCTCGGGCCACGCGGGTCTGGAGCCGCGCAGCGTCCTCGGTGAAGTCGAACGCGAACGGCTCGCCGCTCTCGAACGCGCTCCGCTCCAGCACGCGCTTGCAGAAGCCGTGGATGGTGAAGACCGCCGCCTCGCCGACCTGCCCGAGCGCGTGCCGCAGCCGCTGTGCCCCGGCCTCGCGGGCCTCTGGCGTCGCGCCGTAGCGCGCGAGAAACGGCTCGACCACGCCAGAGGCCTCGCCGCCCTCGAAGGCGTCCAGCGCTTCGCGGAGCGCCCGCCGGATGCGGGTCTTGAGTTCCTCCGTCGCTGCCACGGTGAACGTGACGACGAGCAGCTTGCGGAGGTCGGGAGTGCCCTCGCCGAGCGCGCCGTCCTCCAGCACGAGGCGCAAGACGAGCTCGGTCAGCGCGTACGTCTTGCCCGTCCCGGCGCTGGCCTCGACGAGCGTGATGCCGGGCGCCAGAGGCACGTCGAGGGCCTTAAACGTCTCGGTCATGCGGGCCAGTGGGATGGGGCCAGTGGCCAGTTGCGGAGACGCGAGGCGGGGTACTGGGTACACGGATGCTCGCTTCTGGCGCCAGAGGCCGCGCGCCATGACGTACCCCGCACCCGGTACCCCGTGCCTCTCCCGCCAGAGGCCAGCGCGCGCGAGTCCCGAGCAGGAGGAACCCGGAACTCGGAACCGGGAGCTGTAAGGCCGGCGAAGCCTACTCGGAACCCCCTACTCATCCTCCATCGCGGAAAAGACCGGCCCCCAGAGGAGGCGCGACCAGCGGTCGAACGACGCCGTCATGGTGTCGAGCGGGGCGCGGCGGCGGTAGCAGAGCGCGACGGCGGGGTCGGTGATGTCGCAGAACGTCTCGTACTGGCCGTCGAACGCCTTGCGGACATCGGGCTTGAGGACGGCGAACTGCTCTGGCGTGTCCAGCGCGACGGAGCGGCCCATGCGCATGGGCTTCCAGGCCTCTTGCGCGAGGATCTTGCGGCGGAAGTCGTGCTCCCACGAGCCGCGGCGCTGCCGGGCGTGGTCGTAGGAGGCGCGCGCGAAAAGAGGCGGCGGCACGTGCTGGAACGCGATGGCGCCGCGGATCAGGAACTGCAGCAGCGCCCGCGCCTCATCCTCCGCCAGAGGCCCGAAGGCCGCGCTCGCGTCGGTCCCGTGGACGACCGTCCGGCGCACGCCGTCTACGGTCTCGTCGGCGCAGAGCGCGAGGTGATCGGCCCAGGCGAAAAGGAGGTCCGTCCCGCGGAGCTTGCCGGGGCGCCAGCGGAGAGCGCCGGCCTCTGGCGCGTAGTCCACCGAGGCGTCCACGCGCCAGCGGCCCTCGGGGCAGGCGACGTGCAGCGCTCGCTTCTCAGTCTCGCCGTGCGAGCGGACGTGATCGGCCACGTCGCCGACGGCGCGCATCGCGCGGCCGACGTACACGTCGGCCAAGTCGCCGGGCGGAAGCTGGCCGGAGCGTTGCAGGCGGTCCGCGATGGTGGGGGCGTCGCGTCCCAGCAGGTCGCCGTCCAGGACATCGCGCTTGACGCCGTGGAAGGCGAGGCCGTCGAGTTCGACCGGCTCGTCGTCCGCGAGCGCGGCGTCTTCCAGGCGGAGGTCCAGGCCGAGCGCGTCCGTGTGCGCGCGGCATGGGTTGGACCACGCCCGGGCGAGCGCCGCCGCGGTCGTCTCGTGCGTCTCCTCCGGGAGCACGAACTCCAGGTCGGGCGCGGGTGCCTCGAAAAAGCGGAGTCCCTCGGGCGCGCCGGGCTCGGGCTGCGGGAGAACGTGCTGCTCGGCGAACGTGAACAGCTCTGGCCTCTGGCGCGAGACGTAGCCGGGGCTCGACGGCTGGAGCGGGTGCGCGATCACGAAGGCGCCAGAGGCCTCGGCGCCAAACGTCTTGCGGCACGCGTCGCGGAACGCGTCGAGCGCGACCGAGGCGGCGCGCTCGGCGTTGTCCATGTGCGAGCGGGCCACGCGGCTCAGAACGAGCCTCTGGCGCGCGGCGAGGACCGCCGCGAGGAAGCTCAGGCGGTCGTCGGCGTGCAGGTCGGGATCGCCCGCGCGGCGCTCGTGGCCGAGGAGGTCGAAGGCGGGCCGCGCGTCGGTCCCCGGGAAGCCGTCGCCCAGGCCGACAACCGCGAGCACGCGGAACGGCACGTGCCGCAGCGCCAGAGGCGAGCCGAACGTCACCTTGCCGGTCAGGTGCGGCTCGCGCCGGTCGATGCCGGACAGCGCGCTCTGCAGGTGGCCGCGGACCGTCGAGGCCGTCACGACGGTCTCGGGCTCGTCCAGCGCCACCAGCCGGTCGATGGCGGTCCGTAGCGCGACGAGTGCGCCCAACTCTGCCTCTTCGCGCGGCATGAACACGCCGTCCACGAACAGGAGGAGGTCCTCGCGCCACGACGCCAGAGGCCGCCTCTGGCGCAGGTGCGCGAGCGCGTCGAACAGTGCCGTCGCCCACTCGGCGAAGCGGCCGAGCAGGTCGGCGCCGTCCAGCCCCGCTTCGGCGACGGGCA
This sequence comes from Rubricoccus marinus, assembly GCF_002257665.1. Lineage (NCBI taxonomy): Bacteria > Pseudomonadati > Rhodothermota > Rhodothermia > Rhodothermales > Rubricoccaceae > Rubricoccus > Rubricoccus marinus. The sequence goes on from NZ_MQWB01000001.1 coordinate 450,289, forward strand.
GGCGGCCCATCACCACCTCGTCTTCGCGGCCGATGGCATAGCCGACGAGCAGGCGGTCGAGGCCGAAGCGCCACGTGTGCACGTCGTCCTCGGGCAGGCCATAGCCCGCCTTGTGCGCGGCGTCGCGGCCCCAGTGGACGCGCGCCTCGCGCACCCAGTCCAAGAGCGTGCCCAGTTCGCTTTCGTGGATGCGCGCCGCGCGACGGATCACCGGCACATCCAACAGGCCGATCAGGTCCGACGCCGTCGCCCGCCCGGAGTCGAGCGCGAGAACGCGCGCGAAGGCGTCGAGCACGCGGGCCTCTGGCGAGAACGGCGGGTCCGCGATGTGATACGGGACGCGCACGCCCGCCACCTTTTCCGAGCCAAAGACGGCGTCGATGAGCGGCGCGTAGGTCGTCATGTCCGGCACGAGCACGCCGATCTCGCCGGGGCGGAGGTCACCCAGCGTGTCGAAGGCGTCGAGGATCTCGTCGCGCAGGACTTCCAGCTCGCGCAGCGGTGAGTGGCACTCGTGGATGCGGATGGAGCGGTCGTCCTCCGGGCACGTCACTGGCGCGGCGGGCGGCGTGTCGGCGACGAGCGCGGCCTGGAGGGCGTGGAGCGCGCACAGGGGATCACCAGAGGCCTCTGGCGCGGAGGGGGGGGCATCTGACTCGCACGGCTCGGGCTCCCACTTGTGGCCCGCTACGTCGCGCATCACCGCGACCCAGTCGCGGGTGCGGCCGCCGAGGTCGCGCAGAAGCGGGTGGCGCTGCATCGCCTCTGGCGTTCGGCGTTCGGCCTCTGGCGCCAGAGGTGCGGCGACGGCGGCGTAGGCCGTGACGGGCACGTGGCGGCCGAGCGCGTGGAGCGCGCGCCAGAACAGCGGCGGCACGACGGTCGTGCCGAACAGGCTCACGCGCGCCAGCGTCTCGCGGACCTCGTCGGACTGGCCGAGCACGTCGAGCAGGCGCAGCGTCGAAGTGGCGCGGTCCATGACCCGCCCCTCGCGGTTGCTGGGAGCGCTCTGGAGCAGGTGGCACCAGAGGTGGGCCTGCCACGGCTCGTCCTCCCAGCCGTGGGCGACGGTCGCGCCAGAGGCCCACGCGGCGAGGCAGTCCGTGCGGTAAAGCTGGTAGTCGTCGTAGAGCTGCGCGAGGCGGCTCGCGAGCGCCATCGTGCCCGAGCCTTCCTCGCCCTCGTCGGCAGCGCGCTCCAGGTAGGCCCGTACGCGGTCATACGTGCCGCCAGAGGCGGGCAGGTCTTCCAGCACGCCGAGGATGCGCCACGTCAGGCCGTCCACCTCGAACGGGTGGCCGCGCTCGCCCTCTGGCGGCATGGACTCCGGCACGAGCTGGCGCATCAGGCTCGTGACCACCTCGCGCGGCGAGCGCATCTCGATGGACGCCGCGCAGCCCAGCTCGCGCGCCAGCTCGTTCTCCACCCACGTGCGGAGCGCCTGGTTCTGCGCCACGAGGATGGTCTCGCGCTGGAACGGCGCCAGCGGCCTCTGGCGCATCGTCTCCGCGAGGCGGGTCAGGAGCGGTTCGAGGCGCGGCGCGGTGAGGACGTGGAGCCCCGGGTTGGGCACAGACTAGGGTGGTTTTTTGTGCTCGCGAATCTACGGCCGCCCGTTATGACGAGCGTCTGTCACGCCCCCCGCGTGCCCGGCTCATGTGCGGGCAAGGCCGCAATGCGTTCGCGGATGTCCAGCGGGACGGGGCCGCCAGAGGCCAGGACGGCTTCGTACAGCCACCGCGCGCGGACGCGGCTTGCGGGGGCGTCGTCTTCGGCCAGGAGTTGCGCCAGCGCCGCGGCCTTTTCGGGGGAGAAGGTGCCCTCGTCGCTCGCGGCGTCGAGGATGTCCGCCAGAGGCCTCTGGCGGAGGCGCTCGAGGGTCACGCCGGTGACGGCTTCGATGCCTTCGGCGAGGGCCGCGTAGGCGCCGGCGGGATCGCCGTCTTGCTTCTGGAGAAGCACCTGCGCGAGGACCTGGATCGCCTGCTGGATCTGGCGCAGCAGGTAATCGCGAGAGATCACTTCCGGCCGCCGCGCCAGGAGGGGGCCCAAACGCTGTGGTCCATGTTGGTCACGTCGATCGCGTCCGTCACGGCGGGCATGTTCGGGTTGCTGACCGAGGCGCCGTCGAGGTCGAACGTCTGCACCGGGTTATTGTCACGGTCCACGAGGACCACGCGCGGTTGGTGCGTTTCGGCCTCCTCTGGCGTCATGTCGGCGTAGGCCATCACAATCACCACGTCGCCGGGGGCGCAGAGCCGAGCGGCGGGCCCATTAAGGCAGCACGTGCGCGTGCCCTTCTCGGCGGGGATGGTGTAGGTCTCCAGGCGCGCGCCGTTGTTGACGTTGACGATCTGCACCCGCTCGTACGGCAGGATGTTCGCCATCTCCATCAGCTCGCGGTCGAGCGTGACGGAGCCCTCGTAGTAGAGGTCGGCCTCGGTGACGGTGAGGCGGTGGAGCTTCCCCTTGAAGAGCGTGACGGTCATGGCTGGGAGGGAATGGGGACTGGGTTCTGGGGGCTGGGGAAATGCAAAAGTCCCTAGTCCCCACGTCCCGAGTCCCCCACGCGGAGCGTGACGTTATCGATGAGTCGGGTCTCGCCGACGAACGCGGCGACAGCGGCAAGGTACCGCCCGCCAGAGGCCCCTTGCGGGTTCAGCGTGTCTGCGGGTAGGAGCGTGTCGGCATCCACGATCTCCGCATAGTCGATCCGGGCCTGGGGCGCGAGCGCGATCTGCTCGCGCATGGCGCTGCGGAGCACGTCGGCGGAGCGCTCGCCCTGTCCGGCAGCGTGGCTGGCGGCGAAGAGCGCGCGCGAGAGGACCGTGGCCTGCCTGCGCTCCTCTGGCGAGAGATAGCGGTTGCGCGAGGACAGCGCGAGGCCGTCTTCCTCGCGCACGATGGGATGCCCCACGACCTCGATGCCGAAGCCCAGCTCGCGCGTCATGCGGCGCAGGATGGCGAGCTGCTGCGCATCCTTCTGGCCGAAAACGGCGAGGTGCGGCCGGCACGCGAGGTAGAGCCGCGTCACGACCGAGGTGACGCCGTCGAAGTGCCCCGGGCGGCTCGCGCCGCACAGGTACCAGCCCATCTCCGCCACCTGGACGGTCGCCAGAGGCGGCAAGCCGAAGGGGTACATCTCGCGGGCCTCTGGCGCGAAGACGGCGTCGACGCCTGCGCCAGAGGCGAGCAGCGCCTCGCGGTCGGCGTCGAGCGTGCGGGGGTAGGCGTCGAAGTCCTCGCCGGGGCCGAACTGCGTCGGGTTGACGAAGATGCTGACGGTCACGTGCCCCTCGGGGCCGACCTGTTCGCGGGCGTGGCGGACGAGCGCGAGGTGGCCGTCGTGCAGCGCGCCCATGGTGGGGATGAGGGCGAGGCGCCGGCCGTCGCAGCGCGCGGCATCGGCTTCCGCCTGCATCGCGGCGACGGTGGTGATCGTGTCCAAAATCTGGGCGTGGGAGGGCCGCGCAAGTTCGCGGGAGTTCTCCGAACCGGCAACCGGCGGGCCAAGTACGTTCCGAGTTCCGGGTTCCGAGTTCCGAGTTTGAGGAAGTCGACCCGGAAGCGTTGCCCTTTCTTGCCTACCACAACTCGGAACTATGAACTCGGAACCCGGAACTAGAATCGAAACCGACTCCCTCGGCGACGTGCGCGTCCCCGCCGACGCCCTCTACGGCGCCCAGACGCAGCGCGCCGTCGACAACTTCCCCATCTCGGGCATCCGCTTCCCGCGCCGCTTTATCCAGGCCGTCGGGACCGTCAAGGCCGCTGCGGCCCGCGCGAACGTGAGCCTGGACCTGATGGACGGCGCCAGAGGCCAGGCCATCGCCGACGCCGCCGAAAAGGTCCGCAGTGGCGAGCTCGACGCGCAGTTCCCGCTCGACATCTTCCAGACAGGCTCGGGGACCAGCACGAACATGAACGCCAACGAGGTCATCGCGCGCGTCGCGCAAGAGGCCTCTGGCGAGAGCGTGCACCCCAACGACGACGTCAACATGGGGCAGTCCTCCAACGACGTCATCCCGACCGCCATGCACGTCGCGGCGCGCGTCGCGATGCACGAGGAGCTTCTGCCCGCGCTGGAGAAGCTGGCGACCTCGCTGGAGGCCAAGGCCGACGAGTTCGATGACGTGGTAAAGTCCGGCCGCACGCACCTCATGGACGCCACGCCGGTCCGGCTGGGCCAGGAGTTCGGCGGCTACGCCGCACAAGTCCGTAAGGGCATCGCGCGCGTCGAGGCGGCGAGCGAGGAGTTGGCCGAGCTAGCGCTTGGCGGCACGGCGACGGGCACGGGCATCAACCGGCCTCTGGCGTTCCCCGAAGCGGCCATCAAAGAGATCAGCGCCATGACCGGGATCGCGTTCCGCGAGGCCGAGAACCACTTCGAGGCGCAAGCGGCCAAGGACGGATACGTGGCCGCGGCCGGCGCGCTCAACACGCTGGCCGTTAGCCTGATGAAGATCGCCAACGACATCCGGCACCTCTCCTCCGGGCCGACGAGCGGCCTTTCGGAGATCCAGCTTCCCGCCATCCAGCCCGGCTCCTCCATCATGCCCGGCAAGGTCAACCCGGTGATGAGCGAGGCCATGATGATGGTCTGCGCGAGGGTGATGGGCAACGCGACCACGATCACCGTCGGAGGCCAGCACGGCAACTTCGAGCTCAACGTGATGATGCCCGTCATGGCGCACGCCATGCTGGAGTCCATCGGCTCGCTCGCCGGCGCCTGCGACGCCTTCCGCACGCGCTGCCTGGACGGCATCACCGCCGACCGCGACCGCGCGCGCGACCTGCTGCTCAAGAACCCCAGCATCGCGACCGCCCTCAACGACGAGATCGGCTACGACAAGGCGAGCAAGGTGGCCAAAAAGGCCGCCGCCGAGAAGCGCTCGGTCCGCGACGTGGTCCTGGAGATGGGCCTCATCCCCGAGGATCGCATCGACGAGATTTTGGACGTGCGCGGCATGACCGAGCCCGGCATCCCCGGACGCGACGCGTAGCGCCAGAGGCCTCTGGCGCCCCAAAACACGCGGAGCGCCGGGGCCGTGTAGGCGGAACCCCTAAAAATCGACGAGGGGGACACGAAGCGCATGCACGCTTCGTTACCCCGTCGCTACCTCCGAGTTGGGCTTGTGTGTGAGCCACAGCCGGTGCGGGGCGCCCAGAACGGGCGCCCCGTTTTTTTGTGCGTCCGCTTCCGGCGCAACGTGAATGCCGGAACGAGATAACGCGACGGCCGGACCTCTGGCGGGCAAAGGCGTTCACGCCCCACGCCAGAGGCCGACGGTCTTGCGCGCACCCGCACGAAACGCCAGAGGCGCGCCGTTGGAACGGCCCACGACTGCAACCGCGTAGGGCCTCTGGCGTCCCACGCACGACCGCTTTCTCGACACACCGATGCATACCGATCCCATCAACGAACCACGTCCGGCCCGGCGGAAGCTGGCGACCGGGCTCCTCGTCGCCGCCGCGTTCTTGGGCGGCATCTTCTTCGTGGCCTCCGCGGCCAACCTGCTCGGCCTCACCGACTTGCTGCCCGGCAGCATCGCGCAGCGCGTGGAGCAGACCGAGGCCATCGCCACGGCCGAGGACCTCGGCCGCGCGTTTACCCAGGTCGCCGAGCGTGTCAACCCCGCCGTTGTCCAGATCCGCGCGACGCAACTCATCGACCGGAGCGATGACCCGATGGCGGGCGGCAACCCGCTCGACTTCTTCTTTCAGCGGCCGCCTGGCATGAGCCCAGACGCCGCGCCCGACGTAGAGCGCGAGCCGTTCGCGCGGAGCGGGCTGGGTTCCGGCGCCTTTATCCGCGACGACGGGTACATCGTGACCAACAACCACGTCGTCGAGAACGCGAGCGAACTCGTGGTGCACCTGTTCGACGGGCGCGAGCTGCGGGCCGAAATCGTCGGCACGGACCCGTTCTCGGACCTCGCCGTCATCAAAGTGGAAGGCGACGACTTCCCGACCATCCCGTTTGGCGAAAGCGACGAAGTGCGCGTCGGTCAGTGGGTGCTCGCAATCGGCAGCCCGCTGGATGAGAACCTCTCCAACACGGTGACGAGCGGCATCATCTCCAGCCTCGGCCGTTACCAGGGCGGCAACAACTCGATCTCGAACTACATCCAGACCGACGCGGCGGTCAACCCGGGCAACTCCGGCGGACCGCTCGTCAACCTCCGCGGCGAGATCGTAGGCATCAACAGCGCCATCGCGACGCGGACGGGCACCTTTAACGGCATCTCGTTCGCGATCCCGGTCGACATCGTGCGCAACACCGCCGAGCAACTCATCGAAAGCGGTGAGGTGGAGCGCGGCTTCCTCGGCATCTCGTTCGAGGCCGCGACGCCCAGCCTCCGCCGCGCGTATGGAGCCGGCCCGGGCGCGGCTCGCGTGGCGAACACCTCTCCAGACGGTCAGGGGCGCGAACCCGCCAAGGAGGCGGGCATCCGTACCGATGACCTCATCACAGCCGTTGACGGCGTGGCGCTGATCGACAGCCGCCAGATCGTCTCGCTGATCGCGAACAAGCGCCCCGGCGACCGCGTGGACCTGACCATCAACCGCGGCGGGAAGGAAGAAACCGTGACCGTCCGCCTCGGCGTGCGCCCCGAGAACCTCGGCGGCACCGCGCCAGAGGCCCCGTCGGCGCCCGCAATGCCGGAGGAGGAGCCCGCGTCCATGGAGGCGCTCGGCCTGACGATCCAGAACCCGACGCGCGCCGTCCTCCAGCGCTACCGCATCGACGCGGACGCCGTGGAAGGCGTGGTGGTGACGGACGTGGAGCGCAACAGCGAGGCGTTCCGGGACGCCGGCATCGTGCGTGGCATGGTTATCACGGAAGTGAACAGGAAGCCGGTCGCCAACCGCGAGGACTTCGAGGCGGCCCTCGCGAGCGTTCCCCCAGGCGAGACGTTCCTCGTGCGCGTGCAGCGCTTCGGCGGCGGCCAGTCCGCGAGCACGCTCACCGCGCTGACCAAGCCTGGCTGAGCCCGGCGCCTCTGGCGCCCTTGAAAAACGCCCCCGCAAGCCGAGGCCTGCGGGGGCGTTCTGTATCTGGCCTCTGGCGCCAGAGGCCGATAATTTGGGTGCATGACGGAGCCCATTCTGACCGCGTCCCCCGCCCCGTGCGTCTCCTGCGGAGCGGTCCGAAGTGGTCCGTACTGCTCGGCCTGTGGCCAGAAGGAACGCGCGCACCGCCTCACGCTCGGGAGCGTGGCGCGAGAGGCGCTTCAGCATCTCACGTCGCTCGACAGAGGGTTCGGGCGGACAGTGGTGGACCTCGTGCGTCGGCCGGCCGAGGTGGCGACGGATTACTGGCGCGGGCGGACCGTTCCGTATGCGGGGCCGGGTCGGTTCTTTCTTGTGGCTGTGACTCTCGTGCAGGTTGCCGTCTTCGCGCTCGGCCTCGCGCCCGAGTTCATCGGCTCACTCGCCGATGGATTCAACTCGGGCCGAACGACAGGCGCCGAGATCGTGGACCACGCGACGCTCGTGGACCGGCTCCAGCGGTTCTGGGTTGTCGGCCTCGCGGGCCTGGTACCCGTGATGACGCTTTGGAGCCGGACCGTTTTCCGCCGCGCGCGCCGGACGCTTGCGGAGCACGCCGTAGCGCACCTTTACTTCCTGGGCGTGTTCGTGCTGGGGCTCGGGCTCGTGATGGTTCTGGGAAACACCGCGTATCAGTTTGCGCCCGCCACCGTCGGATACGCGATTGAGACACTGCTTCTCACGTCCGCAGCAGCGCTGTACGTGTGGAGCCTGGGCCGAGCGTTCGGCCAGACGTGGTGGGCGGGACTCGCGGGAGGCACAACGGTCCTAGTGCTCGGCCTCCTGACCTACATCGCGGGAGTGAGTCTGCTCATCGTCGCTCTTCAGAGGCTGTAAGGAGCGTCAGCCTCTGGCGAGGGCCTCTTGCGGGTCGAAGCCCTCGCGGACGGCGCTGGCCTCTGGCGCGCCGTGCTCGGCGAGGAGCCACTCGAACGCGGCAGCGGCTTTATCGCGGCCGACAAACGCGGCGGCGTGGGCGCGGCCGTCTTGGAGGTAATAGACCGCGGCGTCCTTGCCCGCGAGGTCGCCGTCCACAACGGCCTCGTCCCAATCATCGGCGTGGCCGACGTAGCGGAGGCTGATGCCCCACTGGCCGGTCCAGAAAAAGGGGACATCGGTGAACGGCTCGCCGGAATCCTCGGGCGAGTCGGCGCCAGAGACGAGCGCCCGCGCGATGTTCTGCGCGGCGTGGCGGCCGTGCTGCTGCGCGAGGCGCCAGTGCTCGATGCGGACGCGGCGGCCAAGCCGCACCTCGGGGTACTCCACGACGTCGCCAGCGGCGTAGAGGCCGGGCGCGAGGGCGAGCGTGCTCGCGGCAAGCAGCGCGCCGTGCTCCCCGTAGAACTCGCCGTGCCCACTCAGGAACTCCGTCGCGGGCGTCACGCCGACGCCAAGGACGACGAGGTCGCCGTCAACGCGCTCGCCAGAGGCGAGGACGACACCGAGGCCTCTGGCGCCGGCTCCGTGCTCGTCGCCGCCGAAGGTGGTTTCGATGCGCTCCACGTCGGCGCCGAGGTGGAACGTGGCGCCCTTGGCCTCGGCCGCGTTCTGGAACGTGCGGCCGAGGTCTTCGCCAAGGACGCCCTCGAACGGCACGCTGTCGCGCCCCACGAGTGCGACCTCGACGCCGCGCTCGGTCAGCGCCGCCGCGGCTTCCATGCCGATAAACGACGTGCCGATCACGACGGCCCGCTTGGCGCCAGAGGCCGCCTCGACGATGCTGTTGGCGTCTTCCCACGATCGGAGCACGTGGACGCCTTCCAGGTCCGCGCCGTCGATGGGGAGGCGCCGCGGTGTACCACCGGTGCAGATCAGGCACGCGCTGTACGCCAGAGGCTCGCCCTCTTCAAAGCTCGCTTCCCGCGTGTCCGTGTTGATGCCCGTGATCGTGCGGTCGGTCCAGACCTCGATGCCGAGGCGCTCGTAGAAACCGCCGTCACGGAGGGGGAGCGACTCCGGTCCGGCGCCTCCACCCAGGAAGCCTTTGGAGAGCTTGGTGCGGTCGTACGGCGCGCGCGTCTCGGGCGTCACCATCACGAGGCGCCCGGCGTAGTCCTGCCTCCGCAACTCTTCGGCCGCCGCCTGCCCCGCGGCTCCGCCGCCGATGATGAGGACGGTCTGCCCGCCAGAGGCCGCGCCCTCGCGTAGCGACGGCTCCGTCTCGACGGAGTCGGGCTCGCGGCCGTCGCTCTCGCGGTAGTCGATGCCTTTGCCGTGCTGGTCGGCGTCGTCCGGGACGCGCACAAAGACGTCATCGCCGTCCAGCTTGACCTCGAAGGTGCGGAGCGCATCCAGCGCTGGTGGCTGGTCCAGCGCGCCGCTGCACACGTCGAAGGCGGCGTGGTGCCACGGGCACACGACCGTCGTGCCGGTGAGCACGCCCGTCGCCAGAGGCGCGCCGTAGTGGGGACAGTGCGCCGTGCAGGCGTGGAAGCCGCCGTCCACGCGCGAGAGGAGAACGGCGGTGCCGCCGGCCTCGACCTGCTTCATCTCGCCATCGGCGAGGTCGGAGACGGAGGCGACGCGGACGAAATCGGCAGGCATGACGGGCGGGGGAGAGGGGAGGGCTGTACCCGCCTCGCCGGGCGCGGATCCGGGCCTCTGGCGCCAGAGGCGGGGCTGGAAAGGGCGCCGGCCCAAGGCGCCCTGTCAGTCGGCGTCGCGGGTGGCGGTCCAGTAGGAGAGGAAGCCGCGCTCGATGGCGTGCGTGGTGCCCTCCAGCCAGCCGTCGTGGAGGATCCCGGTCGTGTGGTACGTGGTGCCGCCATCGGACGTGACGAAGGCGAAGCGGACCTCGCCCCACGCGCCGTTCAGCACGGCCTCCCGGACGGGCGAGCCGTAGAACGTGGCCTCCATCGTGCTGTCCGTCGCAGCCTCCACCACGAACGGGACGGCGTAGTAGGCGGCCTCTGGCGACGGCCGGAGGTCCACGGTCCACGCGCCGACAAGGGCTTCGGCGGGCGTCTGGGCACCCGCGCCAGAGGCGAGGGCGAGGAGAAACGCGAGAGGGGGGATACGTAGGGCGGGAATACGCATGGTGCCGGGGGAAGACGCCGGAGGATAGCCGACGCCCCGCGTTCCGCGCGCGAGCGGCTTCTGGCGCCAGAGGCCGCAGTCAGGGGAGGCGCCGGCGGTTGGACGCAATCATTTAACACCGCCGCGCACAACCGGCGGAAACCCGCGGCGTTTGCGGCCGATCCAGCGCCCTCACGGGCCACGCGATTGTCCACATCCGTCGAGCGTTCGCTCGCCACCGCCGACCTCTCCCGGCGCGACACGCTTCTCCGGGTCGCCCGGAACGAGCGGCAGTTCCTCCTCCTTGTCGGCCTCGCGTTTTTCCTCGCGGGCGCCTTTGCGGGCGTGCCGGACGTCGCGCGATGGATTGGGTTCGCGCTCGCGGCCTATTCCACCGTCGCCAACGACTCCATCCAGACCGTCGGCACGTTTATCGTCTCCAACGAGAAGCAGCGGTGGTGGGTGCTGTGGCTGTTCATCGGCGGCGTCTTCCTCGCGACGGTGACGTACGGCTGGATCTCCGCCTCTGGCGACGTGTCGTTCGGGCGCCTCGCCTCCAAGGGTTTCGCCGAGGCGCCGACGCAGTTCTCGTTTTTGCAGGTGGCCGCGCCGGTCTTCCTGCTGATCCTGACGCGGCTGCGGATGCCGGTCTCGACGACGTTCCTCATCCTCTCGTGCTTCGCGACGGACCCCGAGGGCGTGGCCGAGGTGCTGGAAAAGAGCCTCTACGGATACGGCATCGCCTTCCTCTTCGGCGCGCTAGCGTTTGGCCTCACGGCCCGATGGGTGGCCCGCGCCGCTCACGCCCCGGCCTCGCGGTGGTGGGGCCCCGCGCAGTGGCTCTCGACGGGCGTGCTGTGGGTGAGCTGGGTGCAACAGGACATGGCGAACCTCGCGGTGTACCTCCCGCGCCAGCTCGGGCTCTGGGAGCTCGCCGCCTTCGCAGGGACGGTCTTTTTCGGGCTCGGCGTGCTGTTCTACCTCCGCGGCGACCGCATCCAGCGCATCGTGAGCGAGAAGTCCTCGGTCGTCGACATCCGCGCGGCGACGCTGGTGGACATCGTCTACGCCGTCATCCTGTTCGGTTTCAAGGAGGTCTCCAGCATCCCCATGTCCACGACGTGGGTATTCATCGGGCTTCTGGCAGGCCGCGAGCTCGCCATCACGCTTCTCACGCGCTCCGACCGCTCGTTCCAGCAGGGCCTCCGCCTCGCCGGGCGCGACGTGCTCTACGCGACCATCGGGCTCATCGTCTCGCTGGGCCTCGCGGTCGCGGCCAACCCGGTCATGCGCGAGGCCGTGTTCGGCCGCTAGCCTCTGGCGAGAGCCTCCACCTCTGGCGCGCCTGACCCCGCGAGGGCGCCAGAGGCCTCTGGCGCTAGGCGATGCGCCGCCCTTTGTGAACGGCCACCTCGCTGCCGACGGCGAGAAACGCCGAGCGCGGCGGCCCGGCCAGGACGCCCGCGAACTCCGGCCCGTAGAGCGCCGACGTGTCGCCCGTGAGCGTGGCCTCGTCCAGCGCCCACGTGTCCCATTTGGGGTGCTCCACCTGGTATTCCAGCGTGCCGCCATCGCGCTGGCGCGTGTAGCCCCAGTAGTGCTCGGTGATGAACTCGGACTCGGTCCCCGGCTCGCTCTGCGCCGCCGCGCCAGAGGCCACGCCGCGTAGCGCGAACTCCCGGCCGCCGTCGCGCCAGCCGTACGTCACCGAGCCGCCCGCCTCTGGCGTGAGCGCGATGGCGTGCGACATCGGGACGGCGGAGTAGGGCTCGTTGTACGCGACGCGCGCGACGGTGGCGATGGCGCGCTTGGGCACCAGCTCGCGCACGAACACGACCGCGCGGCGCACCTCGCCCTCTGGCGTCGTTCGGGTCACGTAAAAGCGGAGGTTGACCTCCTCGAACGTGCGGTGGAACGGGACCGGCACGCCCAGCACGCGCGTGTCACGCATCATGAAGCCGACCACGCTTACGAGCGCCTCGCCGCGCCAGAGGTCAAGCGCGGTCCCGGCCGGGACGCGCGGCAAGAGCGCCTCTGGCGGGACGGCGTAGTTGAGCAGCAGCAGGCTCTCCCAGCGGGCGGTGAGGAACGGGCGGGACATGGCGCAAGAGGCAGGCGCGTCACGATACGCCAGAGGCCTCTGGCGCGAGGCGCGGCGCACGGGCGGCCGGATTCCCGGGCGAGCTTCGGGGAGCGTTCACCGAGGGCTCGCGCGAGCCGCACAACGCCAGCGGCGGCGGCCGGTATGCTGTACCTATGACGACTCCTGACTCGCAGCCCATGCACTGGTACGACGCCCTCAACACCTATTTCCCCATCGAGGAGATGAAGTCGCGCCCTCACATCGAGGCGCTGCTCCGTGAGCGCGGTCACGTCTACCACGTGGACCGCGACGAGCACCACGTGCTGCTCTATGTCGAAGGCGAGGAGTTCGTGTTCGTGGACTACCTCCTCGTCAAGGCCTCCGCCAGAGGCCAGGGCCTGGGCGCCAAGCTGCTCGACCGGCTCAAGGCGAAGGGCAAGACGATCCTCCTGGAAGTGGAGCCCACCGACTACGACGACACCGATACGGTCAAGCGCCAGCGGTTCTACGCCCGCGAGGGGTTCCACCACGCCAAGCGCCTCTCGTACCGCCGTCGCTCCCTCGCCACCGGCGAGGTCAACGAGCTGGAAATCCTCTACTGGGCGCCGGACGAGACCACGACCGAGGACGACGTGTACCGTCACATGAAGGCCACCTACGAGCACATCCACACGTGGCGCGACGAGGAGTTCTACGGCGAGCGCTACCAGCCCGTGGATGAAGCGTTGACGCTCGCGGGGAAATAGCCTCTGGCGCCAGCGGCTCAGGGGCCGGGCTTCTGGAACCAGATCCAGCCCTCACGCCGCGCCCGCTCGGGCGCCACGCCGGCGGCCTCTGGCGTGAGCACGTCGCCAGAGGCGTAGTCCGCCGCGGCAACGCAGCACAGGATGGCGTCGAGCGCGTGGTCGGTGACGAGCGCGGCCGTCCGGGCCTCGGGCTCGATCTCGGCGTCGAGCGCGTCCACGAGGTCGGCGCGGAGGTCGCGCGCGCCAGCGGCTTTGTAGCCGCGCGTCGGCAGGCCTCTGGCGAGGAGCGTGGCGGCGGGGTACACCTCCAGCGCCTGACGCGAGGCGACGACCCCGGGCGTCCACCCCATCTCGACGGGCATGCGGGCGCCGACGGCGTTCAGGACGCCGAGCGCCGAGAGCGCCGTCCGCGCGATCCTGTCGGCGCCGACCTCCAGCGGCTTTTTGCCCAGCATCTTCCGCACGACGCGGTCGGTCTCGCGATTGAACATCTGGTCCGCCTCTGGCGCCAGAGACCCGCCCGCTTGGTGCGCCGCGAGGACCGTACCCATCGCCAGAGGCCAGCCCAGCGGCGCGTCGAGCGCAAAGACGGCCTCTGGCGCGGCCGCGAGCCAGGTGGCGAGGGTGCCGACGATGTCCTCCGCACTTCGGCCGGTGCGCGCCTCGTGAACGGTAAGGTGGCCGCCGTCCAGCGTGGCGCGGGCGAGGCCGGTGTTCTTGGGCTGCGTCGCGCAGTCGAGGCCGACGAGGAGCATAGCAGGAAGGGCGGTTTGGGAAGGGCGGCGCTTGGGGCGCCAGAGGCGTGTACGCGCGAGAAGCGGTGGAGTCCGCAGGAGCCGAGGGGTCTACGCCGAGCGCCGCCACGTAGCGGGGCGCGGGGTGGCGGCGCCAGAGGCCGCCGTGTCGGAAGCGGGGCGCCGGAACGGCGCGCAGCCGATCTTCGAGGGCGCCCGGGCAACCCGGACCCCTCCTGATCGTTTCCGCTCTCGGACCTGACCTCTCCTGCTCTGTTGAACCCCCGCCTCTTCCTCGTCCCCGCGCTCGCCTTCGTCCTTGCCGGATGTAGCGGCAGCGCCCCGGCGCCCTCCGCTCCCGCCACGCCGGGCGCCGCGCCCTCCGCCGACATCGACTACGACGCGCTCCAATCGCTGGACTACGAGCGCTACGTCCGGCCACTCCTCGCCTCTCGCGACGTGCTGGCAGCCTCTGGCGCCAGCGGCCCCGCCGCCTACGACCTCGAAAGCGTCGTCATGGCCGGCCCGAGCGGGTTTGTCGTGCCGTTCGATGCGGCCGGGAGCCTGATGCTCCGGTTCGTCCGCGACCTCCCCGAGACCGCCGAGATCCCGTTCCCCAACCTCCGCGACCTGGAGCCCGACGAGCTCCGCTACCTCGAGCGCTGGATCGAGGCCGGCGCCAGAGGCTCCGACGGGCACATCCCGTTTATGGACGCGCAGCACCTCCTCTTCGCGGGCGAGCAGGGGCAGAACAGCCTCGCCATTCTGGACGCCGAAACGCTCCGGCTCGTCCGGCGTGTGTACTTCGACGACCACGGCATCCCGAGCACGCCCTACGGCCCGCACCACTTCGTCTTCGAGCCCGACGGCAGCGCGGCCTACGTCTCGCTCGTCTCGGCCGGCGTCGTCGCCAAGGTCTCGCTGGACCTTTCGGTGGATCCCTCGGACCCCGCGTTTCTCCTTGGCCGCACCGACAACAGCTTTGTTACGCCGGGCATGATGACGCTGGACCCCTCCAGCGACCGCATCTACGTCGGCCGCTCGACGCTCTCGGACCCGCGCGCAAACGGCTTCGGCATCCTGAACCGCGAGACGATGGAGATGGAGAGCGTCGCGACGCCGTTCGCCGTGCCCCACGCGCTTTCCGCCACGCCAGACGGCCGCTACGTCATTACTGCCGAGCTTTCGGGCCAGGCAGACGCCAGCCGCGCGCTCGTGTATGACACGCGCACGGAGGACATCACCCTCGTCACGATCCCGACCGACGACCGCCCGCGCGAGTTCATCCACTTCAGCATTCTCGGCGCGCACCACATGGGCGGTCACGGCGGCGGTCATTCCGGCCACAGCATGGCGAGCTATCCCTACACGGTCACGCTCACCAGCCGCTCTACCAACGAGGTCCTCTTCTTCACGCTCGCTGAGGACGGCACGCTCACGATGGACGGCACCGCCCCGGCCGGCGACGGTCCGTACCACGCCCACGCCAACCACGACGGCACGATGCTGCTCATCCCCGACCAGCGCGGCAACACCGTCTCCATCCTCACCGCCGACACCCGCCAGCCTGCCGCGACCGTCCGCAACGCGGCGCTTTCGCAGCCTCACAGCCCGGCTCCCGGCCCGGACGGCTCCCGCTTTTTCGTGACCTCCTCCAACCTCACCGGCAACTGGACGCCGCCGTACCTCTTCCACGGCGCCGATGGTCAGCCTGCGAGCGCGCGCGCCTTTGGCAACGTGGCCGCGTTCACGCCCATGGGCGAACTGGTCGGCGTGGTGCAACTCGGCGCGTACCCGTCCGGGCTGGAGCCCGTCTCGCTCCCCGAGAAGACGATGGATCACGGCGGAATGGATCATGGCGGGATGAACCACGACAACCACTAGCGGCGCCAGAGGCCTCTGGCGACCGGAGCGGCCGCCCGGCCTCGAGCGGAGCGCCCCCGTGGTCCTCGGCCTCGGGTGACCGCCAGAGGCCGCGCCCGATTTCCGCCGCCGGCCACTCCCTGCCGGCGGACCCCTTGCACGTGGCCTCTGGCGTGGGCACCTTCCAGGCCCCATCTCCTACGCCTCGTCATGCGGATTCTCTCCACCAACGTCTACGTCGGTCCCAACGTTTACGCGCGGTTCCCCGTGATCCGCCACGTCATCGACCTGGGCCCGCTGGAGAACTACCCGACGGGCACGCTCGGCGACTTTCCTGCGCGGCTGGTGGAGGCTTTGCCAGGGCTTCAGGAGCACGGGTGCTCGTACCGCGAGCCCGGAGGCTTTATCCGGCGCATGACCGAGGACGAGGGGACGTGGCTCGGCCACGTGTGGGAGCACGTCGCGCTGGAACTCCAGGGGATCGCGGGGAGCGACGTGACGTTTGGCAAGACGCGTAGCCGGAGGGGGGAGCCGGGGTGCTACGACATGGTTTACTCCTACCACCAGCGCGAGGTGGGGCTGGAGGCGGGGAAGCTGGCGCGGCGCCTGATCTTGCAACTCCTACCGCCAGAGGTGCAAGCCGAGATCGACGAGGAAAAGGAGGACTGGGACTGGGACGAGGAGCGCGACGACTTTATCCGCTTCGCGCAACGCCGCGAGTTCGGCCCCAGCACGCAGTCCATCGTGGACGCGGCGGTGGCCCGTGGCATCCCGTGGCTGCGCCTCAACAAGTACAGCCTGGTCCAGTTCGGCCACGGCAAGTACCAGAAGCGCATCCAGGCGACGGTCACGAGCGAGACGAAGCACATCTCGGTCGAGCTGGCCAGCGACAAGGACGAGACGCACTCGCTCCTGGGCGACCTCGGCCTGCCCGTTCCCAAGCAGACGCTCTGCTACTCGGTCCGCGACGCCATCCGCGCCGCTGAGAAAACCGGCTACCCCGTCGTCGTCAAGCCGCTCAACGCCAACCACGGGCGCGGCGTGAGCATCCGGCTGATGACGCCAGAGGCCGTCGAGACCGGCTTCCACGTCGCGAGCGAGCACGGGACCAGCCGCGGCGTCCTCGTGGAGAGCTTCGTGGAGGGCTTCGACCACCGGATGCTCGTCGTGGGCGGCAAGCTCATCGCCGTGGCCAAGCGCGTGCCGGGGCACGTCGTGGGCGACGGCACGCACACGATTGAGGAACTCGTCGAGATCGTCAACGCCGACCCGCGCCGCGGCGTGGGCCACGAAAAGGTGCTGACGCAACTCCAGTTCGACGAGCAGGCCGAGCGCCTCATGGAAAAGCGCGGCGTGACGAAAGAGACCGTGCTCGCCTCTGGCGAGACGCTGTTCCTGCGCGAAACGGCGAACCTCTCCACCGGCGGCACGGCCATCGACTTGACCGACGTGGTGCACCCGGACAACCGCGACATGGCCGAGCGCGCCATCAAGGCCATCGGGCTCGACGTGGGCGGCGTGGACTTCCTCTCGACCGACATCACCAAAAGCTGGCGCGACATCGGCGGCGGCATCGTGGAGTGCAACGCCGCGCCCGGCTTCCGCATGCACGTGGCGCCGAGTGAGGGCACGCCGCGCAACGTCGCCGAGCCGGTCATCGACCTGCTCTTCCCGCCCGGCACGCCCGCGCGGATCCCCATCGCGGCAATCACCGGCACCAACGGCAAGACGACCACGACGCGGATGCTCGCGCACATCGCGCAGATGGCGGGCTACACGCCGGGCATGACCACCAGCGACGGTGTGTACATCAACGGCCGCATGAGCGTCAAGGGCGACATGACCGGTCCGACGAGCTCCAACATGGTGCTCCGTGACCCGGACGTGGACTGCGCGATCCTCGAAACCGCCAGAGGCGGCATGGTGCGCTCCGGCCTCGCGTTCAACGAGTGCGACGTGGCCGCCTGCCTCAACGTCCGCGCCGACCACCTCGGGATTCGGGGCATCGACACGCTGGACCAGCTCGCGGAGATCAAGAAGATCCCCATCGACGTGGCGAAGGACTGCGCCGTGCTCAACGCCGACGACGAGCGCTGCCTCGCGATGGCGGCCGACAGCCGCGCCGAGAGCATCTGCTACGTCACGATGGACCCGCAGCACGCCATCGTGCGCGAGCACGTCCGCGCCGGGGGACGCGCGGTCGTTCTGGAGCCGGGCATGAACGGGGACATGATCACGATCTACGACGGCGGGAGGCACATCCCTCTTCTCTGGACGCACCTCATCCCGGCCACGATGGAAGGCAAAGCGACGCACAACGTACAGAACGCGATGTTCGCCGCCGGGATGGCCTACGCGCTGGGCGAGAACGCGATGGAGAAGATCAACCTCGACCACATCCGCCACGGCCTCCGGACCTTCTCCACCTCCTACTACGAGGCGCCGGGCCGGCTCAACGTGTTCGACGAGCACCCGTTCAAGGTCATTCTGGACTACGCCCACAACCCGGACGCCGTCGGCATGATGGTGGAGCTGGCGGGCAAGCTGGACGTGCGCGGCAAGCGCCGCCTGGTCCTCGCAGCCCCTGGCGACCGCCGGGACGAGGACATCCGCGAGATCGCGACGATCGCGGCCGGGCACTTCGACCACTACGTCTGCAAGCGCGACGACAACCCCCGCGGGCGCGACGAGCGCGAGGTCCCGCTCATGCTCCAGAAAGCGCTCCTCGACGCCGGCGTGGCGCCAGAGGCGGTCGACATCGTCGTGGACGAGCAGGAGGCCATCGAACACGCGCTCGCCTCTGGCGAGGAGAACGACCTCATCCTCATCTTCGGGGACGACATCAGCCGCTCGTGGAAACAGATCATCTACTTCGGGCAGGCTTCGGGCGACGGCGAGGACGAAACGGCGCCGCCGACGCCCGTCACGGCCCCGATGCTCGCGCCAGAGGCCTCGGGCGGCATGATCGCCGCACCTGCGACGGCCTCCGCCAAGCCCGCCAAGGGCCCCATCACCCGGCGCGACGCCGACATGGACGCGGTGGACCTCCCCGACGGCCAGCGCCTCGTGCGCGACGAGCGCGGCGTGCGGATCGTTCTCGACGAGGAGGCTGACTAGCGCCTCTGGCGCAGGTGCAGGGTACGCGGTACGAGGTGCGGGTCGCTCCGTCACTCCGCCAGAGGCGTACTCGGTGCCCCGTACCCGGACCCCATGAAACTGACCGACACCCGCCGGCTTACCGGCCCCAGCCTCCTCCTCGACGGCCCCGGCGCCATCGCCGAAGTCGCCTGCGAGGACGCCCAGGCGCGGCCTCTGGCGGACGCCTGGGAAACGCACCTCCGCGCGCTGTGCCGCGCCGTGGGCTGGCCTGCGCCCCACACCGCCGTTCGGATCTACAGCGGCGGCGCCTCGCTCGCCTTCGCGGCGCCGACCGACGCGCTCTACGCCGCGACCGAGATCAACGAGACCGCCGTCGGCGCCGCGGTGGCAACGCTCGGCGGTGACGCCGCGGCGGCGCTGGAGGGGACAGGCCAGATGCACCCGACCGGCGACCTGATCGCCAG
The DNA here is from genome assembly GCF_002257665.1 of Rubricoccus marinus. Taxonomy (NCBI): domain Bacteria; kingdom Pseudomonadati; phylum Rhodothermota; class Rhodothermia; order Rhodothermales; family Rubricoccaceae; genus Rubricoccus; species Rubricoccus marinus. Next base: position 469,346 of record NZ_MQWB01000001.1, read on the forward strand.
CGTCCGCGACGAGCAGAACCCAGCGCTCCTCGCGCTCGAACAGGCCTCTGGCCCCCGAGGCGTCCCGTTCCTTTGGGACGACGACGAGGCCTCGGTTGGGCTCGGCGCAGGCAGCCAGACGTGGCCCGTCACGGCGCTTCCTTCGCCAGAGGCCATCAGCTGGGACGCCGTGCGCGGCATCCCGACGTGCATCATCACGGGGACCAACGGCAAGTCCACGACCGCGCGGATGGTCGGCGCGGTGGTACGGGCCTCTGGCGCCGTGCCCGGCATGACGAGCACGGACGGCGTCGTGGTCGGCAGCGAGATGGTGGAGCGCGGCGACTACTCAGGCCCGGGTGGGGCGCGGACCGCCCTGCGCGACCGGCGCGTCGAAGTCGGCGTGTTGGAGGTCGCCAGAGGCGGCATCCTGCGGCGCGGGCTGGGCCTCCCGAACGCGAGCGCGGTAGCGGTCAACAACGTGGACGAGGACCACCTCGGCGACTACGGCATCGACACGGTCCCGCAACTCGCGGAGGTGAAATTCGTCGTCGCCAAGGCGCTCGGCGAGGGCGGCGCGCTCGTCACCAACTGGGACGACGCGCACTGCCGCCGCGAGGGGCAGCGCCTGGCCGGGCCTCTGGCGCAGCGCGGCGCGCACATCGTCTGGACCGGCATGACGCCAGAGGCGTTGCCCGAGGGCCCCGCGGTCTCGGTCGTGGGCGGGTGGGTCGTGCGCCGAGGCGCCTCTGGCGGCTGGACCCGGGTCGTAGAGGTGACCGAGATCCCCGCCGCCCGCGGCGGCGCGGCGAAGTACAACGTGCGCAACGCGCTCACGGCGACGGGCCTCTCGCACGCGCTCGGCATCGCGGACGAGCACATCGCCAGAGGCCTGGGCGACTTCGCGAGCGACGTGGAGACCAACCCCGGACGCGGCAACGTCTTCCGCGTCAACGGCGCGACGGCGTGGATCGACTTCGCGCACAATGCCCATGGGCTCCGTGCCCTCGTGGAGACCGTGCAGGCGCTGCCGGCCACGCGCCGACTCGTGCAGATGAGCCACGCGGGCGACCGCTCCGACCGCGAGATCCGCGCCATCGCCCACACGCTGCACGCGCTCGACGCCGCGCAGTACGTCGTGGCCGACATGCCGGACTACCTCCGCGGACGCGAGCCGGGCGAGATCCCAGCGCTCCAGCGCGACACGCTGCTGGGCCTCGGCGTCTCGCCAGAGGCCATTCAGGAGGCGCCGGACCCGGCCTCTGGCGTGCGGCAGGCCCTCGCGTGGGCCGAGCCCGGCGACGTGCTGATGCTGATGGTGCTCGCGCGGCGCGAGGAGGCGATCCGGGCCATCCGCGAGGCCGGAGGCGTGCCCGCCTGAGCCTCTGGCGACGCGCGTCTCGGCGCCTGCTCACGCCGCACACGAACGAGCCCCGCTGCCAGGTGGCAACGGGGCTCGCGAGAGGCCAGGCTTTGGGCTTAGCGCACGACCGTGATGCGCTGCGTGGCGGAGAACGTCTCGCCCTGCGCGCGCACGACGTACACGCCCGACGCGAGACCCGACGTGTCCAGCGCGAGCGAGTGGACCGACGCCGCCAGAGGCCCCTCGTGCACCGTGCGCACGCTCCGGCCGAGCAGGTCCACGACCTCCACCGTCACGGCCTCTGGCGAGGCGAGCGTGAGCGCGAGCGTGGTCCCGCTCCGAGAGGGGTTGGCGCCGGTAACCGACAAGACGGCGCCAGAGGCGTTCGGCGAGGCTTCCGCAGCGACGGGGAGGCTGAAGTCCGCCGTGCCATCCGTCGCGCTCGAGGAGAGGCCCTGGCTGGCGTTGACGCCCAGCCCGCGGCGGGCGAATGCGGCCCAGATGAGGTCGCTGTTGGCGCCGCTGTAGAGCAGTTCGTCGGCCGCGAGGATGGCGTCGCGGCCGTCCACGAAGCCCGGGCTGCACGGCTGGAGCTTGAGCCCCTGCGTGACGAGGTTGAGTGCGACCTGGTTGCCCGCGCCGCCGTCGGCGTCGTAGGCGTCGGTGTCGAAGCCGTACCGGTCCACGAGGTCGAGCGTCATGTCCCACAGAACTGTTGCCCAGACGCTACCGACGCCGTGGGGGATCGAGAGCGTAGTTCCGGCTCCCGAGATCACGCTCTGGTAGGTGAGCGGGTTGACGGCGAAGTCCCGGGTGTACGGTGCCGGGCGGATGCCCCCTCCGTCCGTGCCCTCGTACTCCAGGTATGTCCCGATGCCCCTCGGGATGTCCTCGCCGGTCTGCATGGTGAGGAGGAGGCCGTAGTAGTCGCTCCAGCCCTCGCCCATCTGCTCCTGGTTGCCGAGGCATCCCGCGCGGCTGGCGCCGCCGGTGAGCCGGTTGGAAAGCCCGTGCCCGAACTCGTGGATGACCACGCCCGAATCGAGCCCGCTATCGCGCCGGATTCGAGGCCCGACGTTTACCTGCACGCCAGCCGTGGACCGAAGGAGGGTGCCCGTGCTGTTCTGCACGAACGACGAGGGAATGCCGACATCGTCGACGCCCCCCGCGGGGAGGCCCATGTTGACGAGGTCTTCAGGGCTGCCGGTCTCGCCCGCTCCTTTCCGGTCGTTGTTGTAGACCACGGCCGCGATGGCGCCAGCGGCCTCGGCGCTGCGGGCCTTGTCGATGAAGTTGCAATCGCCGCGTTCGATAAACGCGATGTTGCCCGCCAGCGCCGCCGCGTTCGCGATGGACCCCACCGTGCAGCCGCGCCCGGGGATGCCGTTCGCGTCCACGACGGTGACGAGGAGGCCGGAGGCGAGCCGCTCAGGGCCGAAGGAGGCTGCGGCGCTCGGGTAGGTGCGTGCCACGCCCGCAGGGGCGGTGACCTCGAAGACGGTGCCGGACCACTCGTACATCTGCATCCGCCCGGGGCTACCGTCCGAGGGCGTCGCGAAGTTGGCGTTGTTGAGGCACGGGCTCGTCGACTGGCAGGTGTCCGCCCCGCTCTGCGTTTCCAGGCGCGCCGCGTCCCCACCGGCGCCGCCGCGGCCGAAGTTGTTGACTTGGAAGTTGCCGGCGGCCTCGTCGAAGCCGTACTGGTAGGTGATGTCGTGGAAGACGTTGCCCCAGTAGAAGAGGTTGGTCACCGCCGCGTCCACGTTGTCCACGGGCTCGGCGTTGAAGTCGTAGGCGAAGTCGAAGACGAGCGAGGCGCCGCCCTCGGGCTGGCCGCTGGCGGTCGGCGCGCTGGTGTCGTCGCGGTCGAGGTAGGCCCAGACATTGTTGCCGCGGGTGGTGGTGAACTGCTGCGAGCCGGTGTCGTGCCAGCCCAACTCCGACGCCGTCGCGTCGGCGGGCTTGGCGACGAGCTCGTAGCTGCCGTGGTTGGGGCTCTCGGCAGGCCACGCGACCACGCGGTAGCTCCCGCCCGCCACCATGCCGAGGCTGGCCTCTGGCGCCAGAGGCGCGCGCGAGACCGGGGCCACCTCGGCGCCCGAGCCGTGCGCTGCCGGCCACTGATCGCGAGCGACGAGGTCGTCGGTGGCGAGGACGGAGCCGGTCAGGGCGTCCACGCGGACGGCCCACATCTGCGAGCCGTTGGTGGCGTGGAGCGTCATCGCCCACGCGAGGCGGAGCGCGCCGTCGGCGGTTGGCTGGTAGACGAGGTGGGGCTCAGTCGCTTCGTAGGCCGTCGCCTCTGGCGTTGGGATCGTCTCGCCGGGCTCATCGCTGAGCCACATCGGCCCGACGGGGGCCGGCGTGGACGCCCGGACGTGCGCCACCGCGAGCGCGGACGCGGCGCCAGAGGCCAGGCTCGGCTCGGTGGCGTTGGCGCGGGCCGCGAGGTTGGACGCGTAGCGCGGGCGGACGGCGTGGACCTTGCCGCTGGCGAGAACGGCCGCGGGCGCGATGGCGCCCCAGACCTCGATGCCCGCGTGGCGTTGCGCGAGGTAGACGTACGTGGCACCTGTGCGCCGGTCGAAGTGGCTGTCCGACACGTGGAGGTCAGCGAGGTCCGAGCCGCTAAACGCGTCGGCGGCGGAGGCTTGGACGTGCTGACGGGCGGCGAGGACGGCGGCGGACTCCTGAGCGAGGATCGGCGCGGAGAGTCCGAGGGCGAGCAGGGCGAAAAGCGCGTAGCGGAGGCGCATAAACCAAGGGGGTGCAGGGGAGGGCCAAGAAAGCCCCGCCTCGGAAGAATCGCCACCATATAGGCCCTCTTATCCTACCCGCCGCTCCGGATCACGCGGCCCGTCTCCGTCCGGTCGGGCGCCAGAGGCGTTGCGATTCCGCACCGAGGCGTGCCGCTACGGCCCTGAGGCGGCCGGCGGTGCGTTCGCGATCTGCCTCACTCGTCGCCACCTCTCCGCCCCTCTTGAACGAACGCGGGGAGCCGAGCCGCAGGAGAGGAGCGGCCCGCGCCGCGGTAAAGAATCGGACAACGCAGGGGGCGCCAGAGGCCGCGAGCCCAGGCCGGCGCCTCTGGCGGGCTAGCTTGCGCGCCCGACACCCGCGCTCCAGTCCGCGCCCCGATGGAAGACACCCTCGCCCGCCTGTTCCGCGACGCTCTCGCGCAGCTCCCCGACCTCCCCGCCGACTTCGACCCCGAGACGGTCGAGGTGGACTTCGAGGTGCCCGGCAACCCTGACCACGGCGACCTCGCGACAAACGTCGCGATGAAGCTCGCCAAGCCGCTGCGCCGCGCGCCGCGCCAGATCGCCGAGGCGCTCGTCGCGAATCTCAACGCCGATCCTAAGCAGGTTGCGGCCGTCGAGATCGCCGGGCCGGGCTTTATCAACGTCCGCCTTGCAAAGGCGTACCTGACCGACGGCCTGGCGGACATCCTCGCCTCTGGCGACGACTACGGGCGGACCGAGGACGGCGCGGGCAAGACCGCCATCGTGGAGTTCGTCTCCGCCAACCCGACCGGCCCGCTGACGGTCGGCCACGGCCGCAATGCGGTCCTGGGCGACACCGTGGCGACGCTGCTGACGTGGACCGGCTGGGACGTCACGCGCGAGTACTACTTCAACGACGCCGGGCGCCAGATGCGCGTGCTCGGCGAGAGCGTGCGCGCGCGCTACCAGCAGATCGTGGACCCCGAGGCGACGCAGAAGACGCTGGAGGACGGGACCGTCGTGCCGGCGAGCTTCCCCGACGAGGGCTACCGCGGCGCCTACATCACCGACGTGGCGCGCGCGCTCTTCGACGCCAGAGGCGACGCGCTCATGAGCGCCGAGACGGAGGAGCCGTTCCGCGACGCCGCCCGCGACGCCGTCTTCGCCGAGATCAAGGCCACGCTGGAGCGCATGTCGATCCACATGGACAGCTACTTCACCGAGCAGACCGTCTACGACAACAACGCGGTCTGGGACGTGGTGGAGAAGCTCAAGGCGCAGGACCTCGCCTACGAGAAGGACGACGCCACGTGGTTCGCGACGGGCAAGCTGGGCAAAACCGTCACGCGCGACGGCGAGACCAAGGCGCAGGACACCGTCCTCATCAAGGCCTCTGGCGAGCCGACGTACCGGCTCCCGGACATCGCCTACCACCTGGACAAGCTCGCCAGAGGCTATGAGCGCATCGTGGACGTGTTCGGCGCCGACCACATCGCGACGGTCCCCGACGTGATCCGCGGCGTGCGCGCGCTCGCCGGCGACGAGGCGGCGGAGAAGATCGACGTGCTCATCTACCAGTTCGTCACGCTCGTGCGGAGCGGGCAGCCGGTGAAGATGAGCACCCGCAAGGCCAACTACGTCACGCTGGACGACCTGATGGACGAGGTCAACGCCGCGCTCGCCGCCCAGGCCGAGCCCGGCCGCGAGGCGAGCGAGGACGCCGGCGCCGACGTGGTGCGCTACTTCTTCCTCATGCGCTCGCCCAACACGCACCTGGAGTTCGACCTGGATCAGGCGACCGAGACGGCGGAGAAAAACCCCGTTTTCTACCTCCAGTACGCCCACGCGCGCATCGCGAGCATCATCGACAAGGCTACGGAGGCCGGCATCACGGCCTCTGGCGCGGACCTCTCCACGCTTACGCACGAGAGCGCCGTCGACCTCACCAAGGGCCTGCTTCAGTTCCCGGACGAGATCCGCGGCGCCGCCGAGGCCATGGGCCCGCACCGCTTGGCGACGTACCTCCGCGAGGTCGCAACACTGTTCAACCGCTTCTACCGCGACTGCCACATCCTCGGTGAACCCGCCGACATCGCGGGCGCGCGCTTGGCCCTCGCGATGGCGACGAAAACGGTTCTTAAGAATGGGCTGTCCATTCTCGGCCTCTCGGCACCAGAGGAGATGTAATCGGCGGCGCTGGCGCGGAACTAGGGAAAGGGGACTGGTAGAGCGGCGCGGCTTCTGGCGCCAGAGGCGCGTTTGGGGTCTGCGGTGAGGGGTGGCTGCCCCCCGCTTTGCTTCCTCTGATCGAAACGCTGTCCCCTTTGCCAAGGAGGACAGGCCGACCGCCATCCAGGCGGGGCGGCCTTGGGGACTCTCGGAATGGTTCGGCGCCGAGCCTCTGGCGCCAGAAGCCGAGCGTGGCACTGCTTTTGGGAGTCCTCCCGTCACGCCCTGTCCGCCTCTGGCGCCGTGCAACACCCGCGCGAGGTGTCTACACAGCTTTCCGTGTGGCGCTCTTGATGTGTCTCGCTCCGATACCCGACCTTTTCCGCTCATCTCCCGGCCCGGGCACCTCGGCGGCGGCACCCGCGTTGGGGCCCCTTCAGGCCTCCCGCTCCGGAAGGCCCGCTCCTCCCACGCCCGGATCTCCTCGATGAGCCTCGCACAGCGCGCCGTCTACCCGACGCAAGCCGGCCCCCTCGGCCAGACCCTCGACTCCCTCCTCGCCAACGCTGCCCCCGCGCCAGAGGCCGACCTGATCGCCCTCGTCGTCCCCGACTCCAACCGCCTCGCGGGCGGGACCGCCGCTGCGGCCGCCTACGCGTACGCCAAAGGCCGCTCAATGGAGAGCGTCATCCTCGTCTCACCCAGCCACACCGGCGACTTCGGACGGCTCTCCATCTGCCAGGCCGACACCTACACCACGCCGCTCGGCCCCGTCGCGATCGACGACCGCCTCCGGCACGAGCTGTGCGACGAGGACGACGACATCTTCGTGGACGACACCGGCCACTACCACACCGAAGGTGCCGACGTGCAGCTGCCGTTTCTCCAGCGCGTGCTGGAGGGCGACTTCAAGGCCGTCCCCATCGTGATGGGGGAGGAGAGCCCGGCGTTCTGCCGCGAGCTCGGCCACGCCGTCGGCGAGGTGCTCTACGGCCACCGGTCGCTGCTCGTGGGCTCGTCCGACGTCGTTGGCGCCGAGGACGGTGCGTTGGACGCGCTGCGCGACGCCATTGAGACCTTCAACACGTCGGAGCTCATGCACCTTCTCGGCAGCGAGAAGGTGAAGGTGGAAGGCATGGGGTCCCTCATCGTGACGCTTCTTGCCGCGCAGGCTCGCGGCGCCAACAAGGCCACCATCCTCGCGCTCAGCGAGCCCGACGAGAACGGCGCCCCGGGCGCCATCGCCATCGCCCTCACGCGCGAGTAAACCCGTATGGACGTCTTCGCCTCGGCCTTCCGCGAGCCTCGCCCGCCCGTCGCCATTATCGGCGCGGGCGCCGTAGGCCGGGCGTTCGCGCTCCGCTTGTCTGACCGCGGCTTCCCCATCCGGGCCGTGATCAGCCGCACGGCCTCTGGCGCAGATGCGCTGGCGCGGGCCGTCGGCGCGCCCGTTTCGTCGGACCGCCTGGAGGACGTGCCCGAGGGCGTCGCTCTCGTGCTGCTCTGCGTCGGCGACGACCAGATCGAGGACGTGGGCGAGCTCTTGACCGGCGTACGCCGGAACTGGTCCGAGATCGTCGTGGCGCACACGTCGGGCGCGATTCAATCCGAGGCGCTCGCGCCGCTAGAGGCCGAGGGCGCCGCGGTGCTCTCGTTTCACCCGCTCCAGGCCATCACGCGCCAGTCCGACGCGTCGACGCTGGACGGGGCGTACATCGGGCTTGAAGGCGCGCCGCGAGGCGTCGCTGCCGGCATCGAGTTGGCCGTGGGACTCGGGCTGCGCTACATCGTGATTCCGGCCGAGGCCAAGCCGCGCTACCACCTCGCGGCTACGATGGCGTCCAACTTCCTCGTGACGCTGCTCGGCATGGTGCAAGAGGTCCTCGCCTCGCTGGACATCGACCGCCGCGAGGGCATCGCCATGCTCGAACCCCTCTTGCGCGGCACGCTCGATAACCTCGGCGCCAGAGGCCCGGAGGAGGCGCTGACCGGCCCCGTCGTACGCGGCGACATCCACACGTTGCGCCAGCACGGGCTCGCGCTGCGCCAGCACCTCCCGCACCTCGTGCCGGCCTACGCGGCGCTCAGCGTTGAAACCGTCCGCCTCGCGGTCCGCTCGGGGCGCCTGGACCCGGACCGCGCCGATGACGTGCTCTCGTTGCTCCAGCGCATGGTGACCACGCCGCTGCCCAACCGCGCCGGCGACGCTAGAGGCCCGGACCGACCGCCCGTTCCTCCGCCTGTGGAGGCGGGGTGAGGAGGGGGCGAACGGATCGTGTCGGGAGGGTGGATCCGCAGTGAGGGATGGAACGAAAGACGAAACGTGGGATACCTTGTGTCTCACCGATGTGCGACCCGCGCGGCTAGCCTCTGGCGACCCGCCTGTGTATGGACCCGAAAACGACTCTGGCGGCCTCGGCCGCACTCCCGACCCCGGATGGGGTCTCGGCGCTCGCCGCGCGAAGCCTCGCTCGCGAGTCTGGCGCCGCTTTTCAGAGCTTGCTGGCTGCCACGCACGACGCGCTTGGCCGCCTTATCGCCACCGTCCGCGCGGCGGAGTCCTCGGCGCTGTGCCTCGCGCAGCAAGAGCACGCCCACGGTATCGCGGAGAACCTGATCGCCACGCGAGAGGCCCTCTACACCGGCATCGCCGATGAGGCGCGCTGCCTCCGCACCGGGGCGCCCTCGCTGAGCGCCGCGCTCCGAGGCCTCGTGCGGCCCACGCGCCAACGCCTCGCCGACGCGGCGCAGGCCGTCCGCGAAGCCGCGCGCACGTCGCTCCAGCCTGAGGCCTGCGGTGGCAGCGGCTGGTTCGTCTCGACCGCCCGCGCCGTAGAGGCGCTGGGCGAGACCGCCACGCACCTCGACGCCCTCGCTGAGGCGCAGCCGCAGGGCTCCGCCGCCCGCGAACTCGGCGCCGAGGTGGCCTCCATGCTCCGCCACTCGCGCGACACGCTGCTGGCGGACATCGAGCGGCTGGTGGACTAGGGAAGCCCGGCGCTTTTCGGGACGTAGGGACAGGGCCTCTGGCGCCAGAGGCACGGGGGCTTCACGGTTCACGGTTGCTCCGTATGGCCTCGGACGGGTACGTTCGCGCTTCTCGTTTCCCCGTTGCCCGACCCTCCATGTCCGACGCCCCTTCCATTCTCATCGCGGGTGCCGGCGGCATCGGCGAGGCCACGGCCTTTATGCTCCTGGAGTGGGCGGATGTCCCCGTAAACCGGGTGTACATCGCGGACGCGAACGCAGACCAGCTCTCGCGGGCGCTCCGGTTTGTGGGAGACTCGGACCGGCTGGTGCCCGTCCCCCAGGCGATCTCGGCGAACCCGACCGGGCCTCTGGCGGCGGCGCTGGAGGCGTCGGCGGTTGTGCTGGACTGCCTGCCGGGCAGCCTCGCGCCAACGGTTGCCAAGCTGGCGATGGACGCCGGGTGCCACTACGCGAACCTGACCGAGTACGTCGCGGAGACGAACGCGATCATGGAGATGGCCGAGGGCGCCGAAACGGCGTTCCTGCTCCAGACCGGCCTCGCGCCCGGAACGGTGAACGTCCTCGCGCACCAGCTTATCCGGCGATTCGAGGCCTCTGGCGGGACCGTCGTCGCCGTGGAGATGAAGGTGGGCGCGCTCACGCGCCACGCCAGCGGCCCGCACCACTACGGCTTCACGTGGAGCCCCATCGGCGTCGCGACGGAGTACGTCAAGCCCGCGATCGTGCTCCGCGGCGGGCAGGTGCAGGAGGTGGACGCGCTCTCGGAACGCGGCCAGATCGTGATCCAGGGCGTCACCTACGAGGACGACCTCACCTCGGGCGGCGCGGCCGACATGCCGCAGCACTTCGCGGGCAAAATCAAGACGCTGGACTACAAAACGCTCCGCTACCCCGGCCACTACGCGTGGGTGGAGGAGATGATGTACGAGACCGGCCGCGACCCCGACATGCTCCAGGCCCGCATGGAGCGGGAAATCCCGATGGAGGAGGACGACGTGGTGATTGTGTACGCGAGCGTGGAAGGCGCCGACGAAGACGGCCGCCGCCGCCGCATCGCCAGAAGCTTCGTCATCGACCCGGTGGACACGCCGAACGGCCGGATGCGGGCGATCCAGGCGACGACCGCCGCGGGCCTGGCAGAGTCCGCCAAGGTGCTCCTTGCCGGTAGTCACAAGGGCGCCGTTCTCCAGATGGACCTCGACCCCGACGCGTTCCTCAACGGCGCGTTCGTCGGACGCGTCTACCGCTAGCCTCTGGCGCGAAAAGCGAGGCGTGCACGCGCTGATCTACTCGAACTCGGAGCGGTCCACGACCGCGCCGGAGGCGATCCAGCGCGCGAGGGCCTCTGGCGAGGCGCCATGCTCTGAGAGCACGGCCAGAGTGCCGTCGGCGTACATCGGAGGGGGCGCTAGCCCCTCGCCAGAGGCCATCCCATCAAGCCTAAACGCGGCCTGCCGCAGTCCCGCCAGCGGCCCCTCGCGCAGCACCACTCGCTCCGCCTCTGGCGCCTGGAACGCGTCCGAGACGCGCCGCACGGCGCCCGCGGGGACGGAACGGGCGTGGAGCGCCGCCAGCAGCGCCTCGCGCTCCCGGGTGGAGGTCGCCGCCACCAAGGCCTTTTCGAGCGCGTCGCGGTGCTGGACGCGCGCCGGATTCGTCGCAAAACGCGGGTCACGTGCCAGAGGCAGGTCCAGAACCTCGCAAAGCGCCGCGAACTGCCGATCCGTTCCGACGGCGAGGACGACGGGGCCGGTGAGGGTGGGGTAGAGCGTGCCGTAGGGCGCGATCTGCGGGTGCGCCGAGCCCATCCGGCGCGGCTCGTGCCCGGCCTGGAGCCACGCCGTGCCCTGGTTGGCAAGCGCGCCGAGCGCGGCGCCGAGCAGCGAGACCTGGATGCGCGCGCCCGTGCCGGTCCGCTCGCGCCGAAACAGCGCCGCGAGGACGCCCTCTTTGATCTGGTGCGCCGCCAGCACGTCCATCAGCGCGACGGGCAGCTTGGTCGGCTCGGCCTCTGGCGGGCCGTTGAGGTACATGAACCCGCTTTCGGCCTGCACCACGGCGTCGTAGCCCGCGCGCAGGTCGTCCGGTCCGTAGCCGGTCAGCTCCGCGACGATGAGGTCCGGCCTCTGGCGCCAGAGGCCCGCGATGCCCAGCCGCTCGGCGTCGCCGGGCTTGTAAGCGGTGAGGACGACGTCGGCGGCGTCGAGGAGGAGCGCCAGCGCCTCGCGGCCGCCGCGCTGGGTGAGGTCCAGCGCGACCGAGCGCTTGCCCCAGTTGGCGGCGCTGAAGTACGCCGTGCGGTCGTCGGCCGTGCTCTCGCCAGAGGCCTCTGGCGCCGTACCTGACTCTGGCGCCTCGCCGGGCAGGCGCCACGTCCGCGTCACGTCCCCGGCCGTGCGCGCGTTCTCGACTTTGATGACCTCGGCGCCGAGTTCTGCGAATAGCTGCCCTGCGCTGGGGCCCGCGAGCACGCCCGCGAGCTCGACCACGCGGATCCCCTTGAGCACGTCCATCATGCGAGGCTCTGGCGGAGCGCGTGCAGGGCATCGGGCGCGGTGCGCATGCGGCTGCCGTACCACGAGAACGCCTCGCCGTCTACGAGCACGATCTCCGCCTCCGGCGCCAGAGGCTGAAGCTCGGCGATGTGCTTCTGGGCGAATGGGTAAGGCTCGGAAGAGAGCATGACCACGTCGGGCGCGAGCGCCGTGATGGCCTCTGGCGTGAGGACGGGGTAGCGCGTCTGGTCGGCGCAGACGTTGGCGAAGCCGCCGCGCGCCATCACGTCCGAGATGTACGTGTCGCCGCCGACCGTCATCCACGGCTCGCGCCAGATGAGGTACAGCGCACGGGTGGAGGGCGGAGGGGCGTGGCCTCTCGCTGGCTCGGCTTCTGGCGCGAGAGAGGAGAACGCGCTCGCGATGTCCGCTGCCCACTTCTCCGCCTCTGGCGCGCGGCCGACGAGGACGCCGATGCGGCGGATCTCGTCCAGCGCCCCGTCTACGGTCGCGATGTCAGTCAGGTGGACCGGCGCGAACGTCCCGATGGCTTCGACCTGCTCGCGCACGTTTTCCTCCTTGCTTGCCAGCACCACGTCCGGCGCCAGAGGCCGCACCCGCTCGGGGTCCACGTTTTTCGTTCCGCCAACGATGGTTTTGCGCGCTTTCCAGTCTGCGGGGTGGACGCAGAACCGCGTGAGGCCGACGACTTCGTCGTCCAGGCCGAGGTCGGCCAGGAGTTCGGTGAGGCTGGGGACGAGGGAGACGATGCGCTGCGCGGCCATGGGGCAAGCTACCGGGTGCGGGCGCCTCTGGCGCCAGAGGCCCCGCTCGGATGCGCGGAGGCTGCGCCGTATCGTGAGGGGTCACCAGCCTGAAGTGCCATGTCTATCACGGTCTCCTCCATGCTCACGCACAAAGGCGGCGGGGTTGTCTCCATCTACCCCGAGGCTACGGTGTTCGAAGCCATCGGGCGGATGGTGGAGCACAACGTCGGCGCCATCATCGCGGCCGACGGAGACGACGTGCGGGGCATCTTTACCGAGCGGGATTACCTCCGGCAGATCGCGCTAGAGGGCCGCACGTCTCGCGAGACGCGCGTCGAGGAGGTCATGACGACCGACCTCGTCACCGTTACGCCTGAGACGCGCGTGGACGCCTGCCTCGCGACGATGACCGAGCGGAAGATCCGCCACCTGCCCGTTCTGCACGCCGGGCGCCTCGTCGGCGTGGTCTCCATCGGCGACTGCGTGCGCGCCCAGGCCGAGGCCGCCAGAGGCGAGGCTGATGAGCTCAAGCGCTTCGTCGCGGGCGGGTACACCGGGTAGCGCCCGGCTTCACGCACCTCTGGCGCCACACGCGCGTTGGGACCCCCGATCTTCCCCGTCCCATGCTGCGTCTCGCCGTTTTCCTCCTGCTCGCCTCTGGCGCCGCCCAGGCCCAGGAGGCGTTCACCTTCGCCGACCCCTCGGACTGCGCCTACATCGCCTGCGGCGACGGCGGCCCGTGCTACCTGGACCCGCGCGACGTCTCGGCGCCAGAGGCCCTCGCGCTCCTGGCCGAGCCCGCGCCGCCGTACCGACTGGAGGACCTCAGCGACCGCATCGCGGCCTCTGGCGACGGGGCGTTCGTCGCGCCGCTCCTCGCCCTCGCAGACGGGCAGGCCGGCGTGGATGGGGACCTGGATGCGCTGATCCGCCAGCAGGACCACGCCTTTTACGCGTTCCGGGCCGCCAGCGGCCTCGGGGCGCCACGCGAGGCGTTCGCGCGCCGCGCGGCGGACTTCAGCCGTCCCGTGGTCGCCGCCGCCGCCATCCGCGCGCTGGCGCTGGACCCGCAAGAGGCGGAGCTGGACAGCTTACGTGCGGCCTCTGGCGAGGTGGACCTGGGGCAGTCCCCGGCGCACGCGCTCGCCGCGTCCGCGCTGACGCACTACACGGCGTCGCTGCTCGCGCGCCAGCGGTACGAGACGCTCCGGAGCATCAACGGCCGGCTCAACTACATCCTGTGGGGGCCGCGGGAGGGCTGGCGCGTCCACGCCCTCCGCGACCTCCACGCTGAGGACTCCCGCCGCGTGGACCTCGCGATCCTCTCGTATCAGGTCGGCACGGCCGGAAACGGCGGGCCGCCCGCACCCTCGCGGAGCCTCGCGTGCGAGCAGACGGAGATCGAGGCGTACGCCCGGGAGCGGCAGGCGCTCTATCTCCTGCTGGAAGCCCCACCGAGCCTCGTGCCCCCGTTCCGTGCGCCAGAGGCGGAGGGCGACGAAAGCTGAGCCTCTGGCGCCAGAGGCTCTGGATGGGTGGGCCGGTTCCCGGCTTAGAGGCCTTCCAGCCGGTGTCATCGCGAGGAGCGTGCGACGCGGCGATCTGGCGGGTCCGTGCTCGGCGCCGCAGGATCGCCGCGCTTCGCTCGCGATGACACCGATGACGCCGGTGCGGAGGTCCGGCGATGGGGACGTGGCGAGAGAGACTAAACCCTGTCGCCAGAGGCTCAGGCCTCTGGCGCGAGCGCCGCGGCCAGGCGGCGCGGGAGGCCGTCAAAGGAGCCGTTGGACATGACGAGCGCGAGGTCGCCGGGACGCAACGCTTCTACTAGCTCCGGCAGGAGGTCGTCGGCGCTGGCGAAGGCGCGCGCCGAGGTGCCGCTGGCGCCGACGCCAGAGGCGACCGCTTCGGCGTCGAGGAAATCCGCGGGGTCGTCGTTGTGGCGGAGTGGCGGCGTGGAGAGGAACAGCGCGTCGGCCGTCGCGAGGGCCTCGGCGTACGGAGCCTCGAAGGCCTTGCGGCGCGAGGAGTTGCTGCGCGGCTCGAAGACGGCGACGACGCGGCGCCCCGGCCACCGCTCGCGCACGCCCTGGACCGTCGCGCTGACGGCCGTTGGGTGGTGCGCGAAGTCGTCCACGACGAGCACGCCCGCTTCCTCGGCGATGACCTCCTGCCGCCGCTTCATGCCGCCAAACGATCCCAGCCCGCGCGCCACGGCCTCTGGCGTCGCGCCGGCGTCGATCGCGACGGCCGCGACGGCCAGGGCGTTGAGCGCGTTGTAGCGGCCGCCCATCGGCAGGCGCACGTCGGCGACGGGCTCGCCATGCACGACAAGTGTAAACGCCTGCCCGCCCTCGACCGGCGTGAGGTCCCGCGCGGCGACGTGGAACGTCACGCCAGAGGCCTCGCGGCCTTCCTCGCCGTAGAGCCGCACGCGCGCCCACGTCCGCTTGGCCAGCTTGCGGACCTCGGCGTCCTCGCCGTTGAGGACGAGCAGGCCGTCCGGCGGCGGGAGCGCGACGAAGGCGTGGAAGGCGCGCTTGTACTCCTCCCAGTCGCGGTAGATGTCGGCGTGGTCGAACTCCAGGCTCGTCACAATCGCGCGGTACGGCTGGTAGAGGATCATCTTGGGGCGCTTGTCGAAGTACGCCGCGTCGTACTCGTCGCCCTCGATGGCGAACACCTCGCCCGTCCCCAGCCCGCTCGTGGTCTCCTCGCCCACCATGACCCCGCCGACGAGGAAGCCGGGGTCCAGCCCCGCCTCGCGGAGCACGTGCGTGAGGAGCCCCGTCGTGGTCGTCTTGCCGTGCGTGCCGGCCACGACCGCCGGGCGCCTCTGGCGCAGGAAGAGGTGCGCGAGCGTTTCGGGCAGCGACGCCTGCACGACGTTCTGCTCGCGCGCCGCCGCGGCCTCCGGGTGCGTCGGCGTGGCCGCGTTGCCGACGACGACCAGGTCCGCCCAGCCGCTGATGTGCGCCGCGCTGTAGCCTTCGTCCACCCGGATGCCTCTGGCGGCCAAGCGCGTGCTCATGGGCGGGTAGGCCGCCTCGTCGCTTCCGCGCACCTCGTAGCCGGCCTCCGCCAAGAGCTCGGCGAGGGCGCCCATGCCTTTCCCGCAGATGCCGATGAGGTACACCTTCCGGATGGCCTCTGGCGGCGGGAGCGGGGGCCGCGCGAAGACGCGGAGGTCGGCATCGGCGAAGTCTTCGAGGCGGCGCATGAGGCGGATAAAGGGGAGCCGGGAAGGTACCGGCAGCGCCCGCCCCTGGCGCCAGAGGCTACGCCTCGTCCACCGGCGGAACGCCGCCGGTGAGGCCCAGCTCCACGACGGCTTTTTTCTCGCTTGCGACCTGCTTGGAGGCCTTCTCCGCGGCCTCTGGCGAGAGGCCCAGCTTGCGCGCGCGGGACTCCCAGCGCTCGCGAGCGGCGGCCTGCATGTCGTGGTCGGTGTCCACCTCGTCGACGATCTCCACATCGAGCAGCGTCTCGATCACGTCCTCGACGGTGACCACGCCGGCCGTCCCGCCGTACTCGCCGACGACGACGGCGAGGTGCTCCTGGCGGTCCAGGAGTTGCTCGAAGACCTGCGGCAGCGGGAGGTCGTGCGCGACCGAGAGCACGTCGCGGCGGAGCGACGAGGCCGGCACCTCGCCCTCGCCTCCGGCGACGGCCGCGAGGACCTCGTCGCGGAGGACGTAGCCGGTGACGTTGTCCATCGAGCCGGTGTAGAGCGGCAGCCGCGAAAACGTCTTCTGCTCCGCGACGGTCGCCAGAGGCGTGCTCTCGTCGAAGGCGACCGTGACGGTCCGCGGCGTCATCACGTCGCGCGCTTTGAGCTCGTTAAAGCGCAAGAGGCTGGCGAGGATGCGGCTCTCGGACTTGTCGAAGACGCCCTCTTCGTGCCCGATCTGCGCGAGCGCGGCGATCTCCTCGCGCGAGACCGAGCCCTCCTTCTCGCCTCTGGCGATGAGCTTGGTGATGCCCTGCGAGAGCCACACGAGCGGGATCGTGATCCAGATCAGCCACGGCAGCACGCGGCTGACCAGCGGCGCGAGGCCGCGCCAGTAGACTGCGCCGAGCGTCTTGGGGATGATCTCCGAGAGCACGAGGATGCCCAGCGTGAGGACGGCGGAGAAGATGCCGATGGCCTCGTTGCCGAAGTAGGCCGCCGCCTCGGCGCCGGCGCCGGCCGCGCCGATCGTGTGCGCGACCGTGTTAAGGCTCAGGATCGCCGCCAGAGGCCGCTCCACGTCGGCCTTGAGGCCCTTGAGGCGCTCGGCGGCCTTGGGCTTCGTCGCCGAGAGGTTGCCGATGTAGGCCGGGCTCACGCTCAGCAGCACGGCCTCCAGGACCGAGCACAGAAAGCTCACGCCGATGGCGAGCGCGATGTAGAGGATGAGCAGGGTCAGCGAGCCGGAGCCGGTACCGACGGCGCCGCCGGGGACGAGGAACAGGAGCATGGTGGAAGCGGGGTGACTCCCGGGTACGCGCGCGCTGCCCGTCGGGTCCGCCTCTGGCGCCAGAGGCCGCTGCGATTTGTGTGGGGCGTGAGCCGATCCGGCGCGGGAATGCGATCTGTGGTCACCCCAGACTCCACACGCATGACTCGCGCTTTCTGCTTCGCCCTCGCGCTGCTCGCCGGCGCCTTCGCCTCGGGCGCCGACGCTCAAACCTGCACCACCTCGTGGACCGCCGCCTCTGGCGCGTGGTCTGGGGACGCCAACTGGAGCAACGGCGCGCCAGGCGCCTCGGACACGGCCTGCATCACGCGGAACGGGACGTACACCGTCACGCTAGACCGCGATCAGGCCCTCGCCGGGCTCGTCGTCGGGGGCGGCAGCGGTCAGCAGACGCTGGTCTTGGACCGGACGTTCACGTCGCTCGGCGGCGGCACCATCGGCGCCAGAGGCCGCGTTGAGATCGGCACGTCAGGCCTGCGCGACATCACCGGCACGCTCACCGTGGAGGGCACGCTTGTCCACCGCAACGGCTCGGGGCTCCTCACGCAAGGCGGGACCGTGGACGTGGCCTCTGGCGGCACGCTCCGCGTCCGCACCGGCATCAACTCGGTGTCCATGGGCTCCTTTTCGGCGGACGACCCCTCGCGGATCATCGTCCGAGGGACGCTGCTCTTCGACGCGGAGGGCGAGACGCCACGCGGCGTGAACGTCCGGAGCGGCCTGGACCTCGCGGGCGGAACGATCGCCGTGACCGCCGGCCGCGTGGACTTCTCGACAGGAGGAACGTGGACCGGCGGCACGTTCGACGTGCCCGAAGGGGGCTACCTGTGGTTTACGAGCGGGGCCTATGAGGTCACCGGGACGCTTGGAGGCAGCCCCGCCGGACAGGTCCAGTTCAGCAGCGGCGTCACCCTCTCAGCAGGCGTGGGCGGCGCCACGTTCGACGTGGGCGGTGCGGGAATCGAGGTCTCGCCTGGCAGTGGCAGAACCACGTACTTGCGCAGCGCGGGCGGCACGTTCATCAACAAAGGGCGGCTCACGGCGCAGGGCAACGGCCTCTGGCTCAACAACGCGACGCTTCGCAACGAGGGCCGGATGACCATCCGGACGGGGATGCGGCTGGAAGAAGCCGCGACGCTGAACAACCAGGCCTCTGGCCGGATCGAACTGGCGAACGGGGGAGGGATCTCGGGTGGCGTGGCCGGCGGCGCAGTCCGGGGGACCGGGCGGATCGAGGCCGCGTCGGGAGGGCGGGCTTCTATCACTGTGCCCTCGTTTCTCGACGGGGCGACCGTAGCCGTCACCGACGCGGAACGCCTGCAACTGAGCGGCGGCTCGCTCCGCGATGTCACGTTCGAGGTGAGCGAGGGCAGCTCGCTCTGGCTCACGTCCAGCAACGGGGGAGGCGTCGGCGGCGCGTTCGAGGTGGGCGGCACCCTCGCGGGCGACATCGCGGGCGAACTCCTGCTCACCTCTGGCGGCACGTTCGTGGCGGTCGCGGACGGCGTCACCCTGGACGTAGGAGGAACGGGCCTCACGGTTTCGCCTGGCAGCGGGCAGACCGCGTTCTTCCGGAGCGCGGGCGGCGCGTTCCTCAACACGGGCCTCCTCACGGCGGATGGCAACGGCCTCTGGCTGGACGGCACCACGCTCCTCAACGAGGCACGGTTCGACGCCAGCACCAACGTCCGGCTGCTTTCCGGCGCGCAGATCGTCAACGCCAGAGGCGCCACGTTCCGATTTGTAGACGGCGGCGGCATCACGCCGGGTGAGGGCAGCGGCCGGGTCGTCAACCGCGGAGACCTGATCAGCACTCTCGATCAGCGCACGTCGGCGCGGTCAACGATCTCTGTTCCCGTTGACGTAGAAAACGCCAGCGTATCAGCAGAGGCCGCGGACCTCTTCTTCCAGGGCGGCGGCACGTGGGAGGACGCCGTCGTAGCGGTGGCAGAAGACCTCGACCTGTGGATGTACAGCTCGGAGTTCACCCTCGTGGGTACGTTCTCCGGCAGCTCCGAGGGAGCGTTGCTGTTCACCTCGGGCGGCACGTTTACCTCGGGGGCGGGCACTACCACCCTGGACGTGGGCGGTAACGGCATCGTGTTTACGCCAGGCAGCGGGCAAGCCACGTTCCTCCAGGGCGCGTTCACCAACACCGGCCGCGCGACCATATCGAACAACGGGCTCTGGATGCAGGGCGCGAGCCTGCTCAACGAGGGGGAACTGATCGTCCGTACGACGCTTCGGTTGAACGAGGGCGCAACCGCGCGCAACACCGGCACGGCCATCTTCGCCGGCGGCGGCAGCATCAGAGGAGACGCCTCTGGCGGCACGTTTACCAACGAGTTCCTCGTACTCAAGACAGAAGGCAGCAGCACAAGCTTTGGCGGCTACCTACGGAGCGCGCCCGGCTCCGAACTGCGGACGCTCAACGGGCGCCTCTTCCTCAGCGACGAGAACCCGGCCAACTACGGAGCGGGCGTGCGGCTCACCCTCGCAGCGCAGGACAGCGCGAGCATTTATACCACCCAGTTTCTCCAAGGCACCTTCAGTCCCGGTGTCCCCGGCGCCGAGATCGTCGCCGTCAACCACGACGGGAACCTCCGCCTGAGCGATTCTGAAGGCGACGCCCGTCTTGTGATCGACGTGGGGCCGGACGGGACCGGCGACCTCATCAACACCGAGCAGACGGTCACGCTCGGCGGCACGCTCGTCGTGCGTGTGCAGGACGGATACACGCCCACCGCGGGCGAGTCGTGGACCATCATCCGCGATCTTCGCAACAACCTGACGCAGGGCGACTTCTCCTCCATCGAGGTAATCGGCGGGCCGCCAGAGGTCACGTTTGTGGTGGACGCGTCAAATCCTGGCGCCGTGGTTCTGCGGGCGGCCTCTGGCGTGGCGGTGAGCGCGCCGGTGGCGGAGGTACGTGAGGGGGGGGCGCCGGTCGCGTTCCTCCTCTCGCACCCCCGCTTCGACACCCCGTTTACGATCGAGTACGAACTGGATGGGCAGGCCACGCTGTTTGAGGACTACACGCTCTCCGTCTCGCGCGGCACCATCCGCGCGCTGCCCAACACGACCGAGACGGCCGTGACGCTCTTCCCCCGCCGCGACGCGCGCACGACGGAGGGGCCGGAGGCTGTGGTCTTCCGCGTCGTGGACGGCGGCGATGCGACTCCCCTCCCGGGCTTCGCCGAGGCTGGCGTCGTCATCACCGACGGGCCGTCGGTGGACGCGCTCACGCTCGACGGCGTCGCCCCCGCCAGAGGCGCCAACACGGGGACGGTCACCCCGACCGTCTTCGGCTCTGGCTTCAGCGACGCGGCGACGGTCCGGCTGCAGCGCGGCGGCGCGTCCGTCACGGCCTCCTTCGTCTCGGCGGCGACGGGCGGGGCGGGCGTCAGCGCCGAGTTCGACGTGGCAGGCCTTGCGCCCGGTGCCTACGACGTGGTTGTGGAGGAGGGCGGCGAGGCCGCTACGCTCGCGGGCGCCTTCGAGATCGTCGAGGTCCCTCGCCGCGTGGAGGTTTGGGCGGACATCGCTGGGACCTCGGCCCCGCGCAGCGGCCGTTGGAGCACCTACACCCTATTCCTCGGCAACGATTCCGACGCCGACATTTACGACGTGGGTCTCGTCCTCCGCATCACGCCGGACACCGAGTACCGCTTCCTGGAGGGGGTCAACGATCTCACCGGCCTCCCCGCGAGTGAGCAGGAGCCCTCGCTGACGGCCGTGGGCCAGTCGCAAGTGGTTCCGATGTGGTTCAAGAAGCTCCCTGCGCGCTCCACGGGGTCGTTCCGCGTCCAACTCAAGAACGTCGCCCCGCTCGGGATCGGCGACGGCATGGGCATCGCCTACGAGCTCTACCCGCCAGAGGCCCTCAACCCGGTCACGTGGAGCGGGGACTTCGACGGCGAGGACATCCCGTACAATTACGGGCTGCTCTGGGGCGGATTCGGAGTGTTCTCCGAGATCGAGTTCACGCCCGAGAGCGGGGAACTCCCGGACTTCCTGGCCTCTGGCGAAAGCAGCACGGCTCTGATACGCAACAGAGGCCCGAACCCGCGGTGGGACCGCGACAAGCCGATCTCGGACTACACCGACGACCAGATCTTCGACGAGTACGACACCGCCGGCCGGTTCAACTCTTATTACAACACAGACATCCAGCCGAGCGAGCAGACGAGCGTCGACAACCTGGGAGGATTTCTGATTAGCCCCCTGTTCCAAGAGGCGGCCATTGCAGCGGGCTACAGCACCGCGGCCATCGCGGCCATCATCGCAGGTGGCATCACCGCGATGTGGACGGTTCGGGCGTATGGACTGAAGTCTCGCCAGATCCTCTGCGACCGCGATATCCTCCCGCCAGAGGAGTGCGGGCCGAACCCGCCAAACGGTCCGCCCGGCAGCCCACCTGGCAGCCCACCCGGCGGCGGCGGATCCGGCGGCCCGGCCGGCCCCAACGGCGGCCCGGGTGGCGGCATCGGCGGCGGCAAGCTAGGCGGCTCGTTTGACCCCAACGACAAGCTCGGCCCCGTCGGCGCAGGCGGGCAGCGGTTCTACGATCCCGCTCGCGCCACGACGCCGTACACCATCCGCTTCGAGAACATCGACACCGCCACCTTCCCCGCCCAGGAAGTCGTGGTTGTGGACACCCTCGATGCAAGCGTTTTCGACCTTTCCACCTTCTCGCTCGGGCCCATTCGCTGGGGCACCTCTGGCGTCGTCATCCCGCCGCCGGGCGCTCAGGCTTTCGAGGCCGAGGTCGATCTCTCCCCGGGGCTGCAGGCCACGCTGCTTATCACTGCCGGGCTCGATCCCACGACGGGCCGCGCGACGTGGCGCTTCACCACGCTTGACCCATCCACAGGCGACCTTCCTGAGGACGGCACGGTCGGGTTCCTCCCGCCCAATACCACCCAGCCGGAGGGGGAAGGGAGCGTGACGTTCTCTGTGCGCACCCACCCTGCGCTTCCAACGGGGACAGCAGTCTCCAACGGGGCCGAGATCGTCTTTGATGTCAACGCGCCCATCGTAACGCCAGTGTGGACGAACACCGTGGACACCACCGCGCCGATGACGAGCGCGGACCCGCTGGGCGCAGTGGTGGAGAGTCCGGTCCGGATCACGGCCTCTGGCGATGACTCCGGCAGCGGGGTCAACATCTACGCGCTTTACGCCTCGCAGGACGGCGGGGACTTCCTGCAGATAGCGGTCTCCGAGGCCCCGGAGTTCGAGGTGGAACTGGAGCCCGGAAGCACGTACGGGTTCTACACGCTAGGCATCGACTTCGTGGGCAACATCGAAGGCGCGAAGACCGAGGCCGAGGCGACGACGATGATCGCCGTTGCAGGCGAAGAGACCCCCACCGGGCCTCTGGCGCTGACGCTGGAGGCGCCACGCCCCAACCCCGCCAGAGGCCTCGTGCGGCTCCGCTTTGGCGTGCCAACGAGCACAGCCGTGAGCATGCGCGTGCTGGACGCGCTTGGCCGTGAGGTGGCCACGCTGGCCTCGGGCGAGAGCGCGGCGGGATGGCACGCGGCGGAGTGGTCGCCGTCGGTGGCCTCGGGTGTGTACGTGGTGGAGCTCCGAGCGGGCGACGAGGTGCGGCACCAGCGCCTGACGGTCGTGCGGTGAGGGCCGGCCTCTGGCGGGTGAGGGTTCGCCAGAGGCCGACGGGCTAACGTGGGGCCGCCGAGGGCCGATACCTTGGGGCCCCACCACGGCGCTGTGTTCCTCTCGCTTCTTCGGCTCCAGTCGCTCGCGTTCTGGCGCGCGCCCTACCTCGGCGGGCGCATCGCGCTCGCGCTCGTCAAAGGCGCGGGCGCGCTCTACGCCATCGCCTCGGCGCTCATCATCGGCTTCGTGTGGCCGGACTTGGTGGGCGTGGTCTCGCCAGAGGCCGACGCGGTGGGACTGGTGGAGACGTGGTTTCTGCCGGCGCTGGCCGTGCTGATGGGCGTCCGGTTCGTGTTCCAGGAGGTGCCCACGCGAGGGGCGACGGCGTTCCTGCTGCTGCCGGTCTCGCGCCGCCGCGTCGCCTCGGGCGTGCTCGCGCGTTCGCTGCCGACGCCGCTCAACCTTGCGCCTCTGGCGTTTATGCTGCCGTTCGCGGTCCGGGCGGTGCAGATGGCCTCGGGCGGTCCCGATTCGGCGTCCGCTGCTGGCGCAGCGTGGGGCGTGGGCGTGGCGGCGGTGCTGCTGGTCGCGCTCTCGCATTTCCTGTTCGTGGTGTGGAAAACGCAGTCTGGCGCGCGGCCTCTGGCGACGGTTTTGGGCGTGGCCGGGACCGTGGGCGCCGTGGCGTTGCTGGACCTCGCGGCGGGCGGCCTGCTCGCGAGCGTCCGCGCGGGCGCGCTCTGGCCTCTGGCGGTCCTGGGCGTTCTCCTCGCGGCGATAGGCGCGGCGGCCTACCGCGGGCTGGTGGCGTCGCTGTACCTGGACCACCGCTCGCAGCGCAAGAGGAAGAAGGCCTCTGGCGCCAGCGGCTTCGCGCGCGGCGGCGTGCGGGACTGGCTGGACCTCAACGGCGTGCTCCTGCGCCGGACGACGTTCCCGCGCGGCATCGCGGTCAACGCCGTGTTGGTGAGCCTGGGTCTGACCGTGCTCGTGCTGATCCCAGACAGCGGGGGCTTTACTGGGGGGCTGTTCACGTCGTCGCTCGTGCTCGTGTTCTCGACGGGCGCGCTCGCGGGCTCGCTCGGTCAGTACGCGCTGCCCTTCGCTAGTGGCTACTTCGACCGGCTGCTGACGCTCCCCGGCGGGATCGAGCGGTTCGTGCGCGCGGCGGCGGGGACGGTCGTACTCGGGACGCTCGGGATCGGCGCGTTGCAGGTGATCCCGGTTCTGATCCTCGCGCCGGGCTCGGTCTGGCTGATCGGCGTGTCCATCTTGTTCAGCCTCGGGGTGCTCGCGCCCTCGGCGCTGTGGGGCTCCACGCTGGGCCCGAAGCCGGTCGACGTCTCGGAGCGGCTCGCGTTCAACTACAAGGCGCAGTCGTTCGGAGCGCAGTTCGCGGTCGGCGGTACGGCAGTGCTCGTGGGCGGGCTGCTCGCGCTGGCAGGCCCGACGTGGGGGCCGGCCGTCGCGGCGCTGCTCGGGACTGCTGGCATCGCGCTCGCGCCGCTCTGGCTCCGGGCCCTCGCGCGCCGCATCCGGCGCCAGAGGCACGTCATCTCGGCCCGCTTCCGAGGCGCGCTGTGACGCGGGAGCCGTGAAGACTTCCAACCGTAGCGCTCGCCTCTGGCGCCAGAGGCGGACGTGAACCTCGGCTCTCTCCGCCTCGTCCTCAGTACCCACTCTCCAGTCCCCGAATGACCCTCTCCGCCTCCCGCCTCTCCAAGCGCTACGGCGAGTCGACGGCGCTCGCGCTGGACTCGCTGGAGATCGGCGAGGGCGAGCGGATCGCGCTCGTCGGCAACAACGGGGCGGGCAAGACGACCCTGCTCCGGCTCGCGCTCGACCTCATCCGACCCACAACGGGCCACGTCGATCTGGACGGCGTGCGCGTCGGCGGCGCGGACGAAACGTGGAAGCGGCGGACGGGCGCGTTCCTGGATTCCAGCTTTCTCGTGGACTTCCTCCGGCCGCAGGAGTACTTCCGCCTCGTCGCGGGGAGCTACGGCGTCTCGGCGCCAGAGGCCGACGCGCGGCTGGCGCGCTTCGCGGACTTTCTCGGCGCGGCGCTGGACGGCGCGTTGATCCGCGACCTCTCGCTCGGCAACGCGGCCAAGGTGGGCATCGTGGGCGCCCTCTTGCCGGAGCTGGACCTGATCCTGCTCGACGAGCCGTTCGCCAACCTCGATCCCGGCGCGCGGATCGCGCTGGAGACCCTCATCACGCGCGAGGCCTCTGGCGCCGACCGGCTCTCCGCCAGAGGCGCGACGGTCCTCGTCTCCAGCCACGACCTCGACCACGTGATCGGCATCGCCACGCGCGTGCTCGTGCTCGCCGACGGGCGCCTCGTGCGCGACACGCCCGCCTCGCCCCACACGCTGCGCGAGCTGCGGTCCTTCTTCGCCTCTGGCGGACACGGCCCGGCGCCAGAGGCCGGCCCCTCCGGGGCTTGATCCGTTTGGCGCCGGAATCTCGATGTGTAGAGATAGACCCGCGCCGTCCTGGCGCGAGGTCTCGCGCGCGGAGGCTGGTTGTCGTGGTGGAAGCCGCCCTCTGAGCGCGAACGCGGGCCTCTGGCGGGACCTGATCTCGCCAGAGGCCCTGCGTGGTGTGCCGCCTGTGCGTCCGGCTAGGCCGCCACGCCAGAGGGCTGAGCGCGTTGCACGGCGCAGATATCCACTTCGGCGGCTTTGCCCCGCAGCCCAATGGGGCCGAGCGCGAGGCTCGCGAGGCCGTCCGGCAGCGCCATCTGCTCCAGAAGCCAGTGCGAGACGAGCAGCCGGTGGCCGCGCGGGCGGCACTCCGCCTCGATGCGCGCCGCCGTGTTCACCACGTCGCCCGAGTGCACGATGTCGCGTTTCAGGTCGCCTACTTCGGCCGTGACCACGGTCCCGCCGTGGCAGCCCGCCTTGAACGCCGGGACCACGCCGTGCCTCTGGCGGTAGCGCTCCGCGCGGGCGTCGATCTGCTCATCGACGAGCGCGAAAAAGCGCAGCGGCGCGGCGGTCTTGAGCGCGCTCGCCATCGGCCACGAGACCATCACCTCGTCGCCGACGTATTGCACGATGCGGCCGCCGGTGGCGAGGACGGGCTCGGCCACGTCGGCGAAGAAGTCGTTCTTGAAGTCCGTGAACGCCAGAGGCCCGAGGCGTTCGGCGATGGCGGTGGAGTCCGTGAGATCCAGGAAGAGGAAGACGCGGTCCTCCTCCACGGGGCGGCGGTAGCGGCCGACCAGGAGCGCCAGGAGCGTCTCGGGGCCGAGCACGCGCCGGAGTTGGAGCCCGAGGTTGATCCCGAACGAGGCGACGGTCAGCAGCCCCAGCATGCTCCAGATCTGAGTGCCAGCGAGGAGGGCCTGGAACTCGGGCGTGCGGACGAGCACGCCGGGCGAAACCCCGAACTGCACCCACGAGACGACCCCGATGATGACGAGGATGCCGAGCGTGACCGCGAGCGCGTACGCCACCGTCCGGAGCGCTAGCGCGATCCCGAGCGGGAACAGCCGCCCGATCCGCGCCAGAGGCCCCGTCTCCAGCCACGCCCCGAGCGATCCCACCGTGAGCCCGATGGTGGCCGAGCGAACAACCGCCACCGCGAGGCTCTCCGTCCCGTTGGGCGCCGAGATGCCGACGATGCGCGCCGCCACGAACGCCGCCACCGACCACGCCAGAATTAACCCCGGCGCGATGGCGAGGGCGCGGCGGACGCGGCGGTGGGACAGGCGGGCGCTCAAGAAAACAAGCCTCTGGCGGGATCGACCCCGGACGATACGACGGGCGCCTCCTCGGCCGTCTGCCAGACGAGGTCCGGCCACCACCGCGTGGGCTCGGCACCCGCGGCCTCTGGCGTCACGTCGATGCTCTCGCCCGGGCGCGGCAGCGCCAAAGGCAGCCCGGCTTTGCGTGCCGCTACGAGCACGCGCTCGGCGGGCTCGGTCCAGCCGTGCAGCGCGAGATCGAACGTGGCCCAGTGGACCGGCAGGAGCAACTCGGCCTTTGCGTCGAGCGCGGCCTGGACCGCCTGCTCCGGCCCGAGGTGGATGTCGGCCCACGCCTCGTTGTAGGCGCCCATCTCCATCAGCGCCACGTCGAACGGCCCCAGCCGCTCGCCGACGGCGCGGAAGCCGTCCGAGTAGCCGCCGTCGCCGCCGATGTAGACCGAGTGGCCGCCAGAGGCCTCTGGCGCCTGGAGCACGAACCCGCACCAAAGCGTGCTGTCGCGGTCGGTCAGGAAGCGGCCGGAGAAGTGCCGCGAGGGCGTTGCGGTCACGCGGAGGCCCGAGGCGTGGGGCACTTCGATGTCCTCCCACCAGTCGAGTTCGGTCACCACCTCTGGCGGCACGCCCCAGCCTTCCAGCCGCGCGCCGACGCCGAGCGGACAAACCCAGCGCGGCACGCGGCCGGCGAGCGCCGTCACGGTCTCGGCGTCCAGGTGGTCGTAGTGATCGTGCGTGATGAGCACGGCGTCTAGGGGCGGGAGGTCCTCCAGCGCCAGCGGCACGGCGTGGAACCGCTTGACGCCGAAGAGCCGTCCCGGCGAGGCGTTGCCGCTCCACAACGGGTCGACAAGCAAGCGCCGCCCGCTGATCTCGACGAGCGTCGTGCCGTGGCCCATCCACGTGAGGCGGAGGCCTTTGGCGGGCGAGGCGAAGTCCTCGCGTGTGCGGCGCACGACGGGCACGCCAGAGGCGTCGGGCTTGCGGTGGGGGCTCCCGCCCGTCAGCCACTCCCACGCCGCGCCGGCGCCGCTCGCCATGCGTGCGCCCTCGGGGTTGACGAACCGCGATCCGTTCCACTGCGGCGAGGCCTCGATGCGCCTCTGGCGCTCGCCAGAGGCTCGCGCGCCGAGCGTTTTGAGCAGCGGGACGGAGGGCAGACCGCTCATCGGACCGGAGGCTCGAAGGCCCACGCGAGGGCGTCCTCGCGCCCGGACGTCGGCCACGTGCGGACGGTCAGGCCAGGGATCACGGCGCCCTGGACGGTCGCCGCCACGGTGATCCACCCGCGGTCGCTGACGACGGCGTACCGGTCCACGCGCCCAATACGCGGCAGCAGCGCGAGGCTGCGCCGGACGTTGGCGCTCAGCGCGTCCAGCGTCAGGCCGCCCACGCCATGAATCTCGCCGTAGAGGTGGACCGGCCTCGTGCCGTCCATCGCCCGTTCAACGGCGCGGTACAGCCCGGCGAGGTCGGGCGCGGTTACGGTCCCGTCGATCTCGTACGCGACGACGTGGGAGGGAGTGTCAGGGTGGAGGCGGAGCATGAGCGGGGAGGGGGAACGGCGCCAGGAGTGGCCTCTGGCGCCTCGTGGGACGGCCCAGCGCGCGCGAGGTGCCCGTGTAGATCTCGCGACTGCGCCTCTCTTGAAAGACCCCGCCGGCCTCTGGCGCCAGGGGCGAACCGCGCCGCGCGCCGCGGGTTGGGGGCCGATGCCGTCACGCCGCCGCCCCGCCGATCCGCCAGAGGCGCAACCCGCCGGGGCGCAACCCGCCGAGATCGGCTACCTCGCGCTTATCCGGGGCAACCGCAACGTGCGGCGGCTGTGGGGTGGCACGCTTGTCTCGCTTTTCGGCGACTGGTTCAACACGCTCGCGCTGTACCGCCTGGCGCTGGAACTGACCGGCAGCGAACTCGCGCTGGGGGGCGTGCTCCTGACCAAGCTGTTGCCTCTGGCGCTCGCCGCGCCCGTCGCTGCGGCGCTCGTGGATCGGCTGGACCGCAAGCATGTCATGATCGGCGCGGACTTGCTGCGGGCGGTCATCGTGCTTGGCTTCCTGTTCGTGCGCGAGCCGGGCGACCTGTGGCTGCTGTACACGCTCGCGTTCTGCCAGATCGCCGTCAGCGCCGCTTTTGGGCCGGCCAAGAGCGCGGCGCTGCCCAACATCACCGCCAGAGGCGAACTGCTGACGGCCAACGCGCTGCTATCCGCCTCGTGGTCGGTCATGCTCGCACTCGGCGCCGCCGCGGGCGGCCCGGCAGTGGACCTCTTCGGCACCGACGCCGTCTTCATCTTCGATGCCGTGACGTACCTCGTGAGCGCGGCGTTTATCGCCGGCATGACGATCCCCCAGGAGCGCGCCGAGGCCTCTGGCGGGAGCGTCCTCGCCCAAGCGTGGCGGCAGTCCGCCGACGGCATCCGCTACCTCCGCGAGAACGCGCGCGTCCTGCGCCCCGCGCTTGCCAAGGCGACGTGGACGCTCGGCGGCGGAGGTCTCATGCTCTGCCTCGCGCTGATCGGTGACCGCCTCTTTCCGAGCGCGGGTACGACCGGCATCGGCCTCCTCTTCGCCGCCAGAGGCCTCGGAACGGGCATCGGGCCCATCCTCGCGCGTGCCCTCTTCCGCGACACCCGCCGCTGGTTCGCCGTTCTCGGCGCCTGCATCGCCATCAGCGGCGCGGGCTACCTCGCCGTGGGCTCGCTCTCGTGGGAGCCGGGCACGAGCGCGCTACTGCTCCTCGCGACGGTCGTTTTCGCGCACGCGGCCTCTGGCGCCAACTGGGTGCTCTCCACCACGATCCTGCAGATGCGGACGGAAGACCGCTTCCGCGGGCGCGTGTTCACCGCCGACTGGCTCATCCTCGCGCTCGTCGAGAGCGCGTCCACGCTCGCGGCCAGCGTCGCGCTGGAGATGGGCGTGCCGTTGCGGACAGCGGTCCTCGCCTTTGCAAGCATCCAGGTAGCGGCGGGCCTCACCTGGCTGCTGGTGATGGTGCCCGCGGAGCGCGACGGCTCAGGATAGCCTCTGGCGCCAGAGGCCCGATACAGAGCGCGCCCGGCTGTGGTGAAGCCGGGCGCGCTACAACGATGTCTCGCCGGAGGTTTACTGCTGGATCACCGTCGCGGTGTTGTTCATGCCGGATACCGTAGCGGTGGCCGTGTTGCCTGACGTCGTCTGGTCGATGTCCACGGTGTTCGTCGCGCCCTGAACGTTGATGAAGGCGTCGTTGCCTGTCATCTCCTGAAGCACGTCGATCATGTTGCCGTCTCCGATGACGACGAGCCCGTCGTCGGCAAACTGCGTGGTACCGATGCGGTTGGCGGTACCCGTTTGCATCGTCGTGATGGTGTTGCCGATGCCATCGAGGGCGCCGGAGAGAACATGGCCGTTCCCGTCCTGCGTCAATGTGACGATGTTGCTGTTCACATCGCCTCCAGGGGCGCTGAGCACCGTGCCCACGCCTCTGGCGTTGACGTACAGCTTGTTGTTGTCGCCTGTCTGCACGATGTCGACGGTGTTGTCGCTGCCCCAGGTCTCATAAGCAGCGTTGTTGCCGTTTCCAGTCTGAGCAAAATCGATATCGTTGCGGTCGCTTCGTTTGACGTTGCTGCTCGACATCCGCTCTGCAGCCCGGTTGTTGTCACCAGCCTGCAAGATGGTGGTGAGGTTGCTGTCGCCGTCGTGCTGCAAAATGGCCGTGTTGCTCATGCCATTCTGGTTCACAGTCGCGTCGTTGTTGTCGCCCGTCTGATCGACGTCGCTGCTCCCGCCGTTGCCGACCTGGATGGTCAGCGCGTCGTTGTCGTCACCGGTCTGAGCGATGTCGCTGCCGTTTGAGTCGCCAAGAAACGCGCCGTTCGCGGCTTGGTCGGCGTCCGCGTCGTTCCTGCTTCCGATCTGCGTGATGGTAGCAACGTTGGAACTTCCCGTACCGCCGCCTTCTCCTTGCTCGACGACGGCTCTGTTGTCGTCGCCACCGGATTGTGAAACGGTCGCTTTGTTGAGGTCCCCGCTGCCGGCATCGTCGCCTTGATCGACAAACACCTCGTTGCTCGTCCCTCCGGTCTGTGTCACGGCTGCCTCATTCTGGCTTCCCGATCCCCCGTTGTTGGCTTGCTCGACATCGAGGTAGTTCATCACACCCCCATCCTGGGTGGTGGTCAGGACGTTGCTACTGCCCGGTCCTCCGTCAGCTTGAGAGGCAACGGCCCGGTTCTGATCTCCGTCGATCTGGGTGACGGTGGCTTCGTTCGTAGAGCCAATTCCTGCCGCTCCACGGCTTTGCTCGACGGTTATCTGATTGGATAGTCCACCCGTTTGGTGAGTGGTCGCGATATCGCCTGTCGAACTGCCACCGTTTGGCCCTTGCAGGATGGTCGCCGCGTTGCCTGTGCCATTGGTCTGATTCACGATGCCACTGCTGCCGGTAGCAAGCCCGAGAGCGCCTCCGCCATCTACACCCTGAAGGACCTTGCCGTCGTTGCCGGAGCCTCCGTTCTGGTTCACGGTTCCGGTGTTGCCAGAGCCGTTCTGGGTGACGGTGCCAGTGTTCTGCGCGTACGCTGGGGCGGCGATCAGCACGAGGGCGCCGGCTAGAAGAAAGAGTCGCATAGGTAATGGGGGAGAGGTTATCCGCTGGAGGAACTCCTAAGGCGTGCGGGCGCCGTAAACACTGGAGAGCGAGGCATTCAATCCTGAAAGCCGACCTGCAGCAAGCGGCCCTCTGGCGCCTCAGGGCGTATTAGAGGCCGATGTTGTAACCCGCGCTAGCGTTTGTGTTTGCTGAGGATATGCCCAGGGGTCAGAACGGTCGATCAACGCCGCGTGGTGATCGCCTTCGGCGTAGTTCTCTGATGGCGTCTAGGTGCACGCTTCTGAGCCGCCGCCGGCCTCTGGCGCCAGAGGCCGCTTCACCCGCGGGCCAACCCGCCGATACCTCAGGAAATCCCTGGCTGGTGTATGGCTCCCCGCGTCTCGCCCGATGTCCCCGACCTCCTCGCGGCCCTCGACCTCCAGCTCCGCATGGAGCAGGCCGAGGCGGAACTTCGCGCCGTCGCGCTCGGCCGGCCGGATCCTCTGGCGTTGCTCGAAGCCGGCGTGCGCCAACTCAGCGGCGCGCTCGGAGGGCGGCCGACCATCGCATATGTGGCCGGGGACGACGTTCTCGTGCGCTGCGCGACGTGGCCCGTCGACACGGCTTCGCCTGTCGAGATGCCTCTGGCGGACGCCCTGGACAGCACGCAGCCGACGGCGGTGCCGCCAGAGGCCCACGGAGACCTCTTGGAGGTGCTCGGGACGGAGGCGGCGCTCCGCGTGCCGTTCGAGGGGGCGGCCGAGGGCGTGTTCGTCATCGCCGGCGCGGACGACGAGGTCACGCGCGCGAGCGCGGCCCGCCTCGTGGCGCTGTTCAGCACGCTCTGGGCCTGGACCGAGTCCGAAGCCCGGTTCCAGCGCACCGTCGCGGACCTCGAGGACGCGCTCTTCACGTTCAGCTACGACGAGGACGGCGAGCGGCGCTACGCGTTTGTCACGCCGCAGGTGGAGGCGATGGCGGGCGTCGAGCCGCGCCTTCTGGTCAACGACGAGGTGAGCTGGGAGGCGCTCGTGGCCGACGTTGACGCCGAGACGTTCGCCTCGCACGACGAACGGCTCCGCGCCGGTGAGCCCAGCCGCTTGGACTACCGACTGCGCCTTGCCGACGGCTCCGTCCGCTGGGTGAGCGAGCGCGCCACGCCCAACATCGATGCCGCCGGGCGCTTCGCCGTCGGCGGCATCCTCTCCGACGTGACTGAGCGGAAAGACGCCGAGACGACGCTCGTCCGCGCTCGCCGCGTCGCGGAGCGCGCCGCCCAAACCCGCATGGCGTTTCTCCGCACGATGAGCCACGAGCTCCGCACGCCGCTCGGCGCCATCCGCGGGTTCGCGGAGATCCTCGAAGACGAGGTCCGCGCCCTGGACGGCGCCCCGCCAGAGGTCCCGGAGTTCGCCCGCACCATCGCCGAGGCCACCGACCGCGCGCTCCGCCTCGTCTCCAGCCTGCTCGATCTCTCGCGCTTGGAGACCAACGCCATCGAACTCGCCTCGCAGGCCTTGGACCTCGACGCGCTCGTCGCCGGCGTGGCCCTGCGCCACGCGCCAGAGGCGGAGGCCAACGGGCTCGCGTTCACGCTGGAGCGGGCCTCTGGGGAAGCCGTGGTCCAGGGCGACCCGTCGCGGCTGGAGCAGGTCGTGGACGGGCTGATCGCCAACTCGGTCAAGTTCACTGAGCGCGGCGAGATCACCGTCCGGGTGGAGCCCGACATCAACGAGGTGCGCGTGCGGGTGACCGATACCGGCGTGGGCATCAGCGAGGCGTTCGTGGACGGGCTGTTCGAGCCGTTCGCGCAGGAGGACCACCGCGTCAACCGCAAGTTCGAAGGCTCCGGCCTGGGGCTGGCCATCGCGAGCGGGCTGGTCCGCGCGATGGGCGGCCGCATCGAGGTCGTGAGCGAGCAGGGCGTTGGCTCCACCTTCTCGGTCGCCATCCCGACGCCAGAGGCCGAGACGCCCCGCCGCCGCGCGGACGACGCTCCGGGCGCGGGGGCTCGCTCGGGCAGCCCGGCGATGCGCCGTAAATCGGAGCGGCGGGTGTGAGGGGCGTGGCTCGATGCGTTGCGCGAGAGGCAACTCTCCCGCCCGCCTCTGGCGCGGAGTCTGCCTGTGTGTTTCGCCCGCTGGTCCTGCTCACGCTCCCATACTCTCTCAGCTGGGTGTGACAAACGGGTGACGCCAGCGGCTCCGATCTTGGTGTCAGAACCCGCCCGCACTGCCATGAGCATCGACTGGAACCACCTCTCCGCCCCCTTCGCGCCCGAGGACGTGGAGTGGAAGCCCGGCGCCACCACCCGCGACAAAAAGAAAGGCCTCGCGATGGCCTACATCACCGCCCGCGCCGTGCAGGAACGGCTGGACGAGGTGTTCACGCCCGGTGGCTGGAAAAACGAGTTCCGCGCGGGGCCTGATGGTGGCGTGATCTGCCGCATCTATTTCAAGACCGGCCACGTGGACGCCTCTGGCGAAGCCGAGTGGGCGTGGCGTGAGGACGGCGCGGACAACACCGACGTAGAGGCCGTCAAAGGCGGGCTCTCCAACGCGATGAAGCGTACCGGCGCCGCCCTCGGCATTGGCCGCTACCTCTACAAGCTGCCGTCCCAGTGGGTGCCGCTGGACGACCGCGGCCGGTTCGCGCAGACGCCGCGCATCCCGCGCGAGTACCTCCCCGCCTCTGGCGGCTCGCAGCGCTCGAGCGGTTCCCAGACCAGCTCCTCCCCAAACGGCCCGTCAGGCGTCGGGCAGTCCCGGGAGTCCGAGTCCCGCCCGCAGCGGCCCGCGTCCCAGGCGCAGCCCGAGCGCCCTCGACCGGCGCCAGAGGCCTCGCGGGATGAACCGGCCCGCTCCCCGCGCCCGACTTCTGAGCGCCCGGCCGACCCGCGCGGGGGCAACCGGCCACAAGCGGGCCAGAAGAAGGTGATCCGCCGCGTCGGGGGGCAGAACCGTTCGGATGCCCGGAGCAACGCCGGCGGCGACGGCGCTACGCGTCCCCCCGCGCCACCGCGGCCGTTCTAATCCCGTTTTCCGCCCCGCCCGGAACGCCCAGTCGCCTCGCGGAGGCGAGCGGCCCCGGGAGCCCGCGCGCACACGCGCGATGAGGGCGGACGCCCGCGCCGGAGGTCGCCTCTGGCGGGGCGAGACCTTTGCGCTGCCGTGGGAGGCCTCGGCGGCGCGTCTTGTGCTGGCGGTGGTGGCGCCAGAGGCCTCTGGCGGAGAACCGGGGCAGGGGAGAGGGGCGTAGGAGCGGCCCCCTCTTCCCCCTCCCTCCATGACCGCCACCTACTACGGGCACTCCGCCGTCCAGATCGATACCGGCGAGACGACGCTGCTCTTCGACCCGTTCATTACGGGCAACCCCCACACCGAAGGCGTTGTCGCCGCCGACGACCTCTCGCCGGACGCGCTGCTGCTCACGCACGCTCACTTCGACCACTACGGCGACACGGAGTCCATCCTGAAACGGACCGGCGCGACGCTCGTGTGCCAGTTCGAGATCATGGTCTACGTGCAGAAGCAGATCGGCCACAAAGCCGTACAGCCGATGAACACCGGCGGCACGGCCAGCCTGGGCTGGGGCCGCGTCACGAACACGTACGCGCGGCACTCCTCTTCTTTTGAGGACGGCACCTACGGAGGCCTCGCGGGCGGCTTCGTCGTCGAAACCGGCGACAAGACGATCTACCACGCGGGCGATACCGCCATCTTCTCGGAGATGGCCGAGATCGGCGAGCGCTTCGACATCGACCTTGCGTTCCTGCCCGTGGGCGACGTGCTCACGATGGGCGTGGACGACGCCGTCAAGGCCGCGCAGATGCTCAAGCCCAAGATGACGGTCCCGCTCCACTGGGGCACGCTCCCGTTCCTCACCGGCGACCCCGATGACTTCGTGCGCAAGATGATGAGCGCCGGCCTGGAGGCCCGCAAGTTGTCGCCCGGCGAGACGCTGGAGTTCTAGCTTCCCGCGCCAGAGGCTTGGCGCCCGGCCTCTGGCGCACACCGTGACGCACTCTCACTCGGCCCGCATGGACACGCTCGATTCGCTTTTTCCCACGACGACTGCCTGCGAGGCGGACACGCTCGACCTGGGCGAGCGTCTCGCAGTGCTTCTCCAGCCGGGGGATGTCGTTGCCCTGACGGGAGACCTCGGCGCGGGGAAGACGCACCTCGCCAAGGGCATCGCCAGAGGCTTGGGCGTGGCCCCGGACGAGGTCACCTCGCCCACGTTTACGCTCGTGCAGGAGTACGCGACGGATCCGCCGCTGCGCCACCTCGACCTGTACCGCATCGAGCGCGACGACGAGCTAGACGGCATCGGCCTGGACGAGATGCTCGCCGACCCCGAGGCCATCACGCTAATCGAGTGGCCCGAGCGCGCGGCCGGTCGCCTGCCGCCAGAGGCCATCCGCGTACACTTGAGCCACGAGGGGGGAGACCAGCGCCGCATCGGGCGCCTTCCGTGAGCGCGGAGGCCTTCTTGCTCGGTCTCCCGAGGTTCGCGGCCTCTGGCGCGAGCGCGTATGCGCCCGGACTGGGCCGCATCCGCGCCCTCCTGGCGGCGATGGGCGATCCACACCGCGGGCTCCGCGTCGTCCACGTCGCGGGGACGAACGGGAAGGGCAGCACGTCGTCCTTTGCGGCGGCGCTCCTGGCATCGGGCGGCCTGCGCGTGGGTCTGCACACCTCGCCTCACCTGTTGCACCTGCGCGAGCGGATGCGCGTGAATGGCGTGCCCGCCTCTGGCGCCTGGCTGGACGCCGCGGTGGAGAGCTACAAGAGCGAGATGCGCGAGATCGGCCCGAGCTTTTTCGAGGCGACCGTCGCGCTCAGCCTGCTCTACTTCGCAGAGCAGCGCGTCGATGTCGCCGTCGTCGAAGTCGGCCTCGGGGGACGGCTGGACGCTACGAACGTCATCGAGCCTCTGGCGGCGCTGGTCACGCACATCGGGCTGGACCACACGGACCTTCTGGGCGACACGCCAGAGGCCATCGCGCGCGAAAAAGCCGGCATCGCCAAGCCCGGCGCGCCGTTCCTCCACGCGCTCCCGGCGGGACCCACGCGCGACGCCCTCGAAGCCGAGGCTCGCCGTCGAGGCGCCACGCCAGAGGCGGTCCGGGACGCCTGCCGCGTCAGCGCCTCTGGCGCCGACTACGCGTTTACCACGCCAGAGGCGAGCTACAGCCCCGTTGGCCTCGGGCTTTCGGGCGCGCATCAGGCGTGGAACGCCGCCCTCGCGCTCCGCGCCGCCGAGATCGCACTGGGTGGCCCCGCGCCTCTCTCGGGCTTGCGCGACGTGGTGGCTCTAACCGGCCTCCGGGGCCGCGCCGAAGTCTGGAGCGAGGACCCACGCGTCGTGCTCGACGTGGCGCACAACCCGGACGGATGGCGCGCTGCGCTCGACGCCGTTCCCGGTGCTCCGGGCGCGCACCTGTGGGTGCTTGCTGGCGTCATGGCGGATAAGGACGTAGAAGGCCTGGGCGATCTCCTCGCCGCCAGAGGCGCACGCGTTCTGGCCCTTGGCCTTGAGGGCGAGCGCGCGCTCGGCGCCGAGCCTCTGGCGGAGCGGCTCCGCGCCTGCGGCGCCGAGGTCGAAACCGCTGCCTCCGTAGAAGACGCACTGGACCGATTCAGGCGCGAGGGCTCTGGCGCCGATCGGCTCCTCGTAACCGGTTCCCACGTCACCGTTTCCGACGTGTTGAAAACAGAGCGAACCTCTGCAACCCCGGGAGGTTAGAATCTGGATCCTTGCACAGGGAGACCTGTATCAGGAAAACCCTTAGCCGTGCGGATCCCGCCCTTCTGCCGCACGCGCCGCCCCTCTCTCTTCCGTTCTCGTGCCGCAGGCGCCTTGTGCCGCGGTGTCTTCCCATGACTATCGCCGCTCTCCAGCAGAAGCGCTCCTCCGAGCTCGAGGAAATCGCCCGCCAGATGGACATCCGAGACGCCGGGGGGCTGAGTCGGCAGGATCTGATCTATCGCATCCTGGAGGCACACGCGGACGCCGACTCCGATGACGACGAGCCGGCCCAGAGTGGAGACAGACCTCCCCGTTCCCGCGAGGCCGTCGACCTCACCTCCTCGCGGCTTTCCCGCGAGTCGCTTCGGGAGCAGGCCGCCGAGCGGGAGGCCGAGCGCCCGCGCCGCCGCCGCGCCACCCGCCAGAGGCTCCCGATCTCTCCCGACTGGCCGGCGTACATGCAGGGCTACGACCCGCAGCGGATCACCCTGGAAGGGCTCGCGCGGAAGGTCGGCGTTTTGGAAATCTTGCCCGACGGCTACGGCTTCCTCCGCTCGGCGGAGTACAGCTACCTGCCGTCGCCGGACGACATCTACGTCA
This sequence comes from Rubricoccus marinus, assembly GCF_002257665.1. NCBI lineage: Bacteria > Pseudomonadati > Rhodothermota > Rhodothermia > Rhodothermales > Rubricoccaceae > Rubricoccus > Rubricoccus marinus. The sequence continues at coordinate 506,553 of NZ_MQWB01000001.1, forward strand.
GCCCGAGTCAGATCAAGCGCTTCTCGCTGCGCATCGGCGACACGCTGGACGGGCAGATCCGGCCGCCTAAGGAGGGCGAGCGCTTTTTCGCGCTGCTCCGCGTCAACACCATCAACGGCAAGTCGCCAGAGGCGTTTTCCGAGCGCACGGGCTACGACTACCTCACGCCGGCCTACCCGGACAGCCAGCTCCGCATGGAGACCTCTGGCGACGAGACCACGATGCGGGTCGTGGACCTGTTCGCGCCCATCGGGAAAGGTCAGCGGGGGCTGATTGTGGCGCAGCCAAAGTCAGGCAAGACCGTCCTGCTCCAGAAAATGGCGCAGGCCATCGAGGCAAACCATCCGGACGCGTACCTCATCGTTCTGCTGATCGACGAGCGGCCGGAGGAGGTGACGGACTTCCAGCGCTCCATCCGCGGCGAAGTCATCGCGAGCACGTTTGACGAGGACCCGGAGCGGCAGGTCCACATCGCGGACTTGGTACTGGAAAAGGCGAAGCGCTTGGTGGAGGCAGGCCAGGACGTGATCGTGCTGGTGGATTCCATTACTCGCCTTGCCCGCGCCCACAACGCCATCGCCTCCGAGGGGGACAACGCCAGCCGCTCGCTGCCGGGCGGGCTGGACCCGAGCGCGCTCCGCGGTCCCAAGCGGCTGTTCGGCGCCGCGCGCGCCGTCGAAGAGGGCGGGTCGCTGACGGTGATCGGGACGGCGCTCGTGGACACGGGGAGCCGCCTGGACGATCTCATCTTCGAGGAGTTCAAGGGCACCGGCAACATGGAGCTCACGCTTACGCGTGACCTCGCGGACCGCCGCATCTATCCGGCCATCGACCTTCTCCGCTCCGGCACGCGCCGCGAAGAGATGCTGATCGCGCCCGAGCGGCTCCAGCGCATCTGGCGCCTCCGCCAGAAGCTCGCGGACCTGGACCCGACGGAGGCGATGACGGCCCTCCTCTCCGAGATGCGCGGGACCGACAGCAACGACGCTTTTCTCGCGGACATCCCCGCTTAACCCCGGCGTGAGCCCGGGACAAGCCTCTGGCGCCGCCGAGAACGCCAGAGGCCCTTCCACCTGTTATGGACGCAGTATTACTGGACATGGACGGCGTTCTCGTGGACGTGAGCGGTTCGTACCGCCGCGCCATCGCGGAGACGTACGAGCACTTTGCCGGGACGCCTCTGGCGGCCGGCGCCACGCAGGCGAAAAAGGATCAGGGCGGCTTCAACAACGACTGGGTGCTCACGCACTCGCTCCTCACCGACGCCGGGATCGGCACGCCGTACCCGGAGGTCGTGGACGAGTTCGAGCGGCGCTACCGCGGCGACGACTACAGCGGCTTGATCCGCGAGGAGACGCCCGCGATCACCACAGAAACGCTGGAGCGGCTGGCCTCTGGCGCCAAGCTCGCGCTCGTGACCGGGCGCGTGGAGGCGGACGCGCACTGGACGCTCCAGCACTTTGGGTGGGCGCACCTGATCCCGCTCGTGATCGGGATGGAAACACAGGGCGACCGCGGCAAGCCGGACCCGTTCGCGGTGACGCTCGCCCTGGAACGGCTGGGCGTCGCGCCAGAGGCCGCCGTCATGGCAGGCGATACGGTGGACGACATCCGCGCCGCCCGAGCCGCTGGCGTGCGCGCGATCGGTGTGGTTCCGCCGGGGCACGAGACGCGCGCGCACTCCTCGGTCTTGCTCAGCGCGGGGGCTGAGGTCGCGGTCTCGCGCGCGGACGACCTCCCGCTGGTGATCTCCGTGATGGACGGAGACCACGAGTAGCGCTCAGGCCGCCAGAGGCTCGACGCACTCGGCCTGTCCCGTCGGCTCGGGGAGATACCGCCAGACGACCCACGCCAGGACGACGACCGTCGCGGCGGAGGCGAACGTGACGGACCGGAAGCCCCACGCGCCGTACAGCGCGCCGGCCATGATGCCGCCCACGCCGGTCCCGATCTGCCCGACGGCGATCACGAGCGACATCAGCGTTCCCCTCTGGCGCCCGGGCACTAGCGCCGTGAGGAGCGCCTGGAGCGGGCTGGCGCGGAGCGCGAAAAACCCCATGATGGCGATGTAGATCGGGTACAGCGCCCACCGCGCCTCGCCGACCACGTAGGTGAGCCCGAGCGTGACGAGGCCCAGGCCGATGCACGAGACGAGGATCATCGGTTTGCGCCCCGTCCGATCCGAGAGGCCGCCCGCCCACGGGCCGATCAAAACGCTCGCGAGGCCGCCGACCGAAAACAGCGTCGCGATAAAGTCGATGGGCAGTCCGAACACCGCCAGAGGCTCGCCGAACAGCGTGACGCCGAGCGGCTGCGTCGCGGAGATCCAGATCGGGAGGTAGGCGATCAGGAGACCCAGCCCGAGGTACATCAGGAAGTACGTGACCGCTGCCGCCCGGTTGTCGCCGGAGCGCAAGAGGCTGGCATAGCCCGCGAGAAAGGCCGGGAGGTCCAGGCGGCTCTCGTCCAGCTTCACCTTCGGCTGCGGGACCACAGCGAGGACGAGCACGCACGTGAGCGCCATCAGCGCCGCGAAGATGATGAACGGGACACGGAAGCCCAACCCGGCCGCCAAGACCCGTCCGATCGGCACGCCGAAAACGAGCCCGACCGGGACGCCGCTCATGACGACGCCTGTGGCCCAGCCGCGTCGCGAGTACGGGACCGCGTCGCCCACGTAGCTCACCGCCGCGCCCGAGAGCATCCCGCCGCAGGCGCCTGCAAGCACCCGCGCGCCCATCAACCCCACGAACGAGCCGACCAACCCGTGCAGCAGCAGCGCGCCCGCCAGCGCGCCCGATCCGATGAGGAGCACGCGCCGCCGTCCGATCCGGTCCGAGACGGGGCCCATCACGAGTGCCGCCGCCGCGAGCGCCCACGAATAGGCGGGGATCAGCCACCCCAGGAGCGCATCCGATACGCGCAGCGCCTCGCCGATCACCGGCAGGATGGGCGTGATGATGATGGTCTGGCTGGCCGCCGTGAACACCAGCAGCCACAGCGCGCCCAGCGTAGCAGCCGCCCGCGATGCCGATCCCAGTCCCAGGCCCGAGAGGCCTCTGGCGGAGTCGCCGCTCGGAGCGGACGCGCCAGAGGCGGAGGGAGAAGAGGGGTCGTCGGAATCGTTTGGTGCAACAGGCATCGGCGGTGGACGCAGAGGCGGTCGGAAAGGTCCGGGGGAATCTCGCGCCCGGGGCGAGACGGGTGGGGCCCGTGGGGCGAGGATATGCCCACGCCAGAGGCCCAAGGGCGCTCGTGAAGGGGCCGAGAAGTGCGGCCTGCGTTCCGGAGAGGCCGTCGGTAACGCTGGCGTGATAGACCGGTAACGCCCTGGTAATGGGCGGGTAACCGGGTCGTAACAGGGCCGGGGTAGTGTGCTCGCGGACGGGCACCGCAGCTGATTCCCACTCCTGCGGCGCCGCTTTTCGCGCTCTCCCACACCCCCTCTCATGCGCCTTTTCGTCACCTCTTGTTTGCTGGCCGTCGCCCTCTTCGGAGCCTCTGGCGCGAGCGCACAGGCCACCGGCATCCTCAATGGAACGGTCGTCGACGCCGAGTCCGGCGAGACCCTGATCGGCGCCAACATCTACGTCCCCTCCATTGAGCGCGGCGCGGCGACTGACCTCGACGGCAACTACCGGATCACTGGGCTCCCCGCTGGCTCCTACGATGTGCAGTACTCCTTCGCCGGTCTGGTGGACCAGACGGTCACGGGCGTCGAGATCGTCGCGGGGCAGACGACGACGATCAACGTCCAGCTCACGTCCGACGAACTGGAGACGGTGACCGTCACGGCCGCCGCCATTATCGAGACGAACAGCGAAGTCGGCCTCTTGCGGCTGCGCGCCCGCGCGGCGCAGGTCTCGGACGCGATCTCGGCCGAGGCCATCTCGCAGAGCGGCTCCAGCGACGCCAGCGACGCGATGGAGCGCGTGACCGGCGCGAGCGTCCAGGGCGGCAAGTACGTCTTCGTGCGCGGGCTCGGCGACCGCTACGCCAACACGCAGCTCAACGGCGCCACGCTCCCGACCGCCGACCCCGACCGCCGGGCGGTCCAGTTCGACCTCTTCCCGAGCGAGTTCCTGGAAAACATCATCACGCTCAAGACCTTTACCCCGGACAAGCCCGGCAGCTTTTCCGGCGGTCTCGTGGACATCAACACGCGCTCGTTCCCCGAGCAGATGACGGCCTCGCTCTCGGTCTCGACCGGCGCCTCCACGCTGGTCACGCCCGGCGGGGACATCCTCGTGGACCCCGCGACAAGCGTCTCGTACGTCGGCACGGCCAGTGACTTCGAGATCCCGTCTGAGCTCCTGGGAGAGGCGGACCTGCCGGTCCTCTCGCGCCAGATCCGCTTCAACCCCGAGGCCGACCCCGAGATGCTCGCGGCGGTCCAGTTGAATGAGCGGCTCGTCGACGCCTTCGGCGCGCGCAGCGTGGCGCCAGAGGCCGGCACGGCGGCGCCGAACGTCAGCGCCTCTGGCGCCTTCGGCAACCGCTTCAGCGTTCTCGGAAACGACCTCGGCTTTATCGTCAGCGGCACGTTCGACCGCGGCGTCTCGTCCTACGACGAGGGCATCGTGGGACGCTACGGGACGGCCGGCGAGAACGAGAGCGGCCAGCAGCTCCCGCAGCTCCGCCAGAGGCGCAACGACCAGCGCACGACGCTGGCGTCCAACCTCGGCGGCATCGCGAACGCGGCGTACCGCATCGGGCAGTTCAACGAGGTGTCGCTGAACACGCTGTTCTCGCGCAACGCTGAGAGCGAGGCACGCCTCATCTCTGGCCCGGCGCCGTTCCCCATCGGCGGGACCGGCGACCCGATCACGGTCACGGACCGCGTCGTGGGCCACGCCGAGCGGCAGCTGGCCTCCGCATCGCTCCGCGGGCGCCACGAGCTTCCCCGCGCGGCGGGCGTGGGCGTAGAGTGGCGCGCGAGCTACGCCGAGACCCAACTCGACGAGCCCGACCTGCGCTTCTTTGCCAACGCGAACCTGAGCGGGGCCTCTGGCGGCAACGACTTGGTCGTGGGCGGCGCGTCACTGAACAACACGCTGCACTTTTTCCGCGAGTCGACCGAGACTCTCGGGGGTCTGGGCCTGGACCTCACGGTCCCCGAGCGCGCGCTTGGCGGGTTGGCGACGATCAAGGTCGGCGGGCTCTACGAGACCACCGCCCGCGACTTCCGCGAGCGCCGTTTCGAGATCCTCTCTGAGGGCCTTCAACTGAACGGCGAGGACGCCGAGTCCGTCAACGCCTTCTTCAGTGAAGCCAACTCCGGCGTGTTGGAGGTGCTCCCTGCCAACCCGCGCGATCCGCAGCAGCGCCAGACCTACCTGCTCGGCAACATCTTCCGCGACGGCACGCAGGACAACAACCAGTACGACGGCGGTCTGGACGTGGCCGCGGGCTACGCGATGGCGGAGTTCTCGCTCATCGACCGCCTCCGCGTCATCGCCGGCGCGCGCTACGAGCGGACCGACCTCTCCATCGACGTCGTCAACCGCATCACGGGCGATGCCGTGGCGCCAGAGGACCCGGACTTCAGCAACCAGATCGCGGAGAACGACATCCTGCCGTCGCTCAACGTCGTTTACGCGCTGACGGACAACATGAACGTCCGCACGGCGGCCACGCGCACGCTCGCGCGGCCCACGTTCCGCGAGATCGCACCGTTCTGCGCCTTTGACTTCGGCACCGACGGCGAGCTGTGCGGCAACCCGGAGCTCAACCGGACGCTGATCTCCAACCTCGACCTCCGCTGGGAGTGGTTCAACACGCCGGGCTCGCTTCTGGCGGCCAGCGTCTACTACAAGGACCTCCAGAGCCCCATCGAGCGCGTCATCATCGACAACGACAACGGGCTCCAGGAATTCCAGAACGTCAGCGACGCGACGATCCTGGGCGCGGAGTTCGAGGCGCGCCAGAGGCTGGAGACGTTCGGGCTCACCGGGCCCGTCCTCCGCAACCTCTCGCTCGGCGGCAACCTGACGGTCACGCGCTCCGAGATCACCATTGGCGAGACCGAGCTGGCCGAGCGCCGCACGGTCAACCCCGATGCCGCGGACACGCGCCCACTCCAGGGGCAGAGCCCGTTCCTCGTCAACGTGGACCTGTCCTACGACAACCCCACGAGCGACACGCGCGCCGGCCTCTTCTTCAACGTGTTCGGCCGCCGCCTCTCGCGGGTCGGCATCCCGGACGTGTACGAAAACCCGAGCCCGCAGCTGGACTTCGTGGCGAGCCAGCGCCTGCTGGATCAGATCTCGGTCAAGCTCTCGGTCAAGAACATCCTCAACGCCAACGCCGAGGAGGTCTACGACTTCCCGGAGTCCACGTACAGCGCCATCGGGGGGCTCACGCCCTTCTACCTCCAGCGCGAGCGCGGCACCTCGTTCTCGCTGGGCATCAGCTTCAGCCCCGCCTTCGGCGGCGGATCTCCCGCTGTTCCCCCGGCGCCGTCCGCCTCGGGCGTCGGGCGCCTCTAGCCCGCCTGGCGGGCCTGCCCCGCCAGCGGCCTCTGGCGCCAGCCCCGGGCGCGCTCCGTTCCCACTCCGCTTTTCCCTCGCCTCTGGCGCCAGAGGCTCACGCTTCCCTCTCTTCCTGCTCTCATGCGATCTCTCGCTACTCTCACCGCAGCCGCTCTCGCACTGCTCCTCTCCGGCACCGCGTTCGCGCAGTCGACCACCCAGACGCTTTCCGGCGTCCTCACCGGCACCACCACCCTTAGCGCGAACGAGGTCTACCTCATCGACGGCGAGGTGTACGTGGACAACGGCGCGACGCTGAACATCCCAGCGGGCACCGTCCTCAAAGGAAAGCAGAACCCGACGACGGGCAACGGGCAGTCCAGCGTGCTCGTCGTCCAGCGCGGCGGCACCCTCAACGCCAGAGGCACAGCCGCGGCGCCGATCATCTTCACCGCCGAGGGCGACGACGTCACGGACCCCTTCGACACCAACGAGACGCAGCGCGGCCTCTGGGGCGGCGTGATCATTCTCGGCAACGCGACCAACAACCGCGGCGTGCGTCAGGTGGAGGGCATCCCGTCCACGGACCGCTCCAAGTACGGCTGCGGCGATGCGGGCTTCGACTGCGACGAGGACGACGACTCGGGCGAGATGACCTACGTCTCCATCCGCCACGCGGGCTTCACGCTCACGCCGAACGCGGAGATCAACGGCCTCACGCTCGGCTCGGTCGGCCGCGGCACCCTGCTGGAGCACATCGAGGTGTTCGCCAACTCGGATGACTCCTTCGAGTTCTTCGGCGGAACGGTCAACGCGAAGTACCTCGTGGCCTCCTTCAGCGGCGACGACGACATCGACTGGGACCAGGGCTACACCGGCAAGCTGCAATTCGTCTTCTCCCTCAAGGACGAGAGCGGCGACGTGGGCCGCTGCATCGAAGGCGACGGCGCCGCCAGCCCGTTCACCGCGGCGCTCCTCTCCGATCCCGTCGTGAGCAACCTCACCTGCGTCGGCTCCGGCGTGGGCTCCACACCGGGCGGCTCGGACGCCGGCGGCCCCACGCTCAAGCTGCGCGAGAACACCCGCGGCGCGATCTACAACTCCGTCTTTACCGCCGTGCAATCCAGCGCGGGCGGGATCGACCTGGAAGTGCAGCCGGAGGACGACAACGGCAACCCCGTCGGTGACGCCACGATCTCAACGGCGCAGAACTTCCGCGAGGGCGAGCTGACCATCGCGAACAACATCTTCTTCGACTTCAGCGTCGGCAACGACGCCGCGAGCATCGTCCGGCGCGACGAGGCAGACATCGAGGCGACCATCGCGGCCGCCAACCAGTTCGTCACACCCGGCCTCGTCAACGTCGCCGATGGCTCTGGAGCCGCCGACGATGCCCGCGACCAAGACGGCGTGCTGGACCCCCGCCCGGGCTTCGGAAGCGCCGCGGCCTCTGGCGCGGACTTCACCCTCGCGCGCCTCTCCGGCGACAACTTCTTCACGCCTGTCAGCTTTAAGGGAGCCTTCCCCGCCACCAACCAGGGCCTCTTCTGGGCCGCGGGCTGGACCGCGCTGGACGACATGCTCTACTTCAGCGCCAACGTGACCGTGGACGCCGAGGAGGCGCCAGAGGCCGCCGCGTCCGCGCTCCGCGCCTTCCCGAACCCCGCCTCTGGCGTGGCGACGGTCGCCCTCACGCTCGCAACGGCTCAGGAAGTGCAGTTGACCGTCGTGGACATGCTCGGCCGCGAGGTCGCCGTGCTCGCCTCTGGCGAGACCGCCGCAGGCGAGACGCGCTTCGCGCTCCCCGTCGCGGACCTCCAGGCGGGCACCTACCTCGTCCGCCTCGCGACGGAGGGTGCGGTGAGCACGCAGATGCTCACGGTCGTCCGCTAGCCAGTTGCCTCTGGCGGCGCACTGCCGCCAGAGGCCCCTACCGCTCGGCATTCGGCGGAGCCCGTCCAACCGGCGGCCTCGGCCGCCCCGCCCGCCGAGCCTACGCGCCGGTCCCTGTGGGAGGGGACCGGCGCGGTTTTGTTTGGGCCTCTGGCGCCAGAAGCCGGGGGCAAACGGGCCTTGGGTCGCTCAAGGGAGTAGTTTTCTCGCGCAGAGATTCATCCTCAAACTCACCCGTTTCATGCGCTTTGTTACTGTTTTGATTACTTTTACGTTCGTTGCCACCGGCTGTGCGTCGAGCTATTCATCCGTGGCCTATGACTCCGGCGCGTACGTCCAGGCGCCAGCCGATGACGGCCTCGCGTTTTCCTATTTGTACGACGCGCAGCCCGGCTACTACGGCAAGAAAGCGCGCAAGCGGGGGGTCAACATCGTCGCGGTGCGCGTCGTAAACCAGACCGAGGCTCCGGTCACGCTGGACCGGAACTCGCTCCGGGTGAAGTATGGCGCCAACCCGGTGACGCCGGTCCGAGGGCAGATGGTGGCAGACGTCGTAAACCAACCCGTATGGACGCACCTCCTCTGGGGGCTGCTCAACGTCACCGTGACTGAGAACGATGAGGTGACGCTTTTCCTCCCCGTAGGGCTGGGGATCGCCGGCGCGAGCATCCTTACGGCGTCGCGCGCCAACGGCAAGGCCGAGCGGGTGCTGGTGGAGGACGAACTCTTCGGCCTCACGATTCCGCCGGGCGGGACCGCCGACGGTCTGATCTACCTCAACGAGCTCGGCAGCGCGCCGCTCTCGTTCGATTACATCCCCGCTGCGGCCTCTGGCGCTGAAGAGTAAGCGCCGCGCGGCGCCAGACCGCCCATCGGCAAGCACGGTTCTAAGCGGCGGGGCCTCTTCTGGCCTCTCCGCTTCCCGCCTCTGACGCCAGAGGCGGGCGAGTCGTCCTGCCTGGAGTGCGGACCTCGCCAGAGGCCTCTGGCGGCTAGAAGACCCGGATCAGGTCCAACTCCTTCGCGTAGCGGCCGGGGTCGCGCTGCACGTCCTGCAAGAGCTGCTGGAGGCTGGCGGCGGCGGAGTTCGCGTTGTGGTACAACGAGGGGTCGCGCAAGAGGAGGCCCAGCGAGGAGGAGTCGCTTTTCGCGAGGGCGAGCGTCTGCTCCAACTCGGTCGAGAGGAGGGTGAGCTGCGCGAGCGCGGATTCGGCGTTGCGGAGCGTCCGGTTGAGCTGCGCGACGGTCACGGAGACGGAGTCCGCGTTGCTGTCCACGGTTTGTCGGAGCGTCTGCGTCGTCGCGCGGATGTCGACGGCGACATCGTTAGAGAGGTCCGTACCGAGCGTGGAGAGGTCGTTGGAGAGCCGTTCGGCGCTGCCGGCGGCGCGCTGGAACGAGGCCAGCGTTTCCCCGACGCGCTCGCGCTCGGTCAGGAGCGTTTGCGTGGCGGTCTGCGTGAGGAAGCGGAGCTGCGCGAGGACCGCCGTCACGTCGTCGCCGGAGTTGGCGAGCGTCTCGTCGAGCGTGGTGAACACGCTCACGGCACGGAACAGCGCGCTATCGGCGCGGGCCGTGAGGCCGGTGGACTCGCCGGCGAGCAAGTCGAACAGGTCGGGCGTCGAGATCGCGCGCAACGTGTCCCCGGCGATGAGGGGCCGCCCGGCGTCCCCGCCATCGGGTGGCGTAAGCTCGATGTTGACCTCACCGAGCGCGCTCAGGCCGCTCGTGCCGACCTTCACGCCGCGGGGGATCTGCACGTCGCCGTCGATGCCCATGGTGATGTACACCTCGCGTGCGTCGTCGCTCAGGCGCACGCTCTTTACAGAGCCCACGTTGACGCCGTTGAGACGGACAAAGGCCCCTGGCGTGAGGCCCTGCGCGTCGTCGAAGACGACGACGACCTCATATCCGCCGCCGAAGAGCGGCTGGTCCTTGAGAAAGCGGATGCCGAAGAAGATGACCACGACGGCCATCAGGACGGCGAGGCCGACTTTAATTTCGTTGCTCATGAGGAGGCGGCGCCCGCCGTGCGGGAGGGGTTGCCGATCTGGTATTCGTTGGCGCGGACGAAGCGGAGAAGCGTGGGGTCGGTCGCGGCGTGGAGGTCGTCTACGCTCCCGCTCCAGTGCATCTGCCCCTCGTGGAGGAACGCGACGTGGTCGGCGATGCGGAGGACGGAGTGCATGTCGTGGGAGATCACAACGCTGGTCGTGCCGAGCTCGCGCCCGAGGCGTTCGATGAGCTCGTCGATGGTGCGGCTCGTCTCCGGGTCCAGGCCCGAGGTGGGCTCGTCGTACAGGATGTACGCGGGCTCGATGGCGATGGCTCGCGCGAGGGCGACGCGTTTCTGCTGACCGCCCGAGAGTTCGCTGGGCGTCTTTTTGCCCATGTCGGGAAGCTCCACCAACTCCAGGCATTCCAGCGCCCGGCGCCGGGCCTCTCGCGCGTTGAGGTCGGTAAACGTGTGGAGCGGGAATTCCACGTTCTCGATGGCCGTCATCGAGTCGAACAGCGCCCCCCCCTGGAAGAGGACGCCGAACTTGCGGCGCACGCGTCGGAGATCGGAGTAGGAGAGGTCATCCAGCGGCGCGCCGTCCACGATCACGCGCCCCGCGTCCGGCTTGAGCAGCCCGACGAGGTGCTTGAGCAGCACGCTTTTGCCCGAGCCCGAGCGGCCGATGATGCACGTCGTGCTGGCCTCGGGGATGGTGAGCGTGACCCCCTTGAGCACGGGCCGGCCGGCAAAGCTCTTTTCCAGATCGCGGACTTCGATCATCGCGAGGGGCGGGAGGCGGGTGAAGAGGGGAGGGGGCTTCTGGCGCAGATCGTGAGAGGCCTCTGGCGCCAGAGGCTAGGCAAGAGGGCGCGCTCGCTGAGGATTCGGAACTCGGAACCCACCATCACAGCAAGAGCGCGGCGCAGACGTAGTCGGCCACGAGGACGAACACGCAGGCCATCACCGTCGCGCGGGTGGTCGCCTCGCCGACGCCTTCCGCACCGCCAGCGGCGTTGTAGCCGGTATAGCACGCCACGCTCGTGATCGCGAAGCCGAAGACGATGGACTTCACCAGGCCGAAGAACACGTCGTACGTCTTGAAGTAGAGGCGCGCGCCTTCCCAGAAAAGCCCCGCTGAGACATCGGGCGATGCCTCAGCGACGACCATCCCGGACAGCATGCCGACCGACGACGCTACGACGTATAGCATCGGGAACATGAGCACACCCGCCACCACGCGCGGGACCACGAGGTAGCTCAGGCTGTTGATGCCCATCGCCTCTAGCGCGTCGATCTGCTCCTTGACGCGCATCGTGCCCAACTCCGCCGCGATGCGGGCGCCGACGCGGCCGCAGAGCACGAACGCGGTCACGAGCGTGCCCAACTCCAGCAGGATGGACTGCTGCGCAAACGTGCCGACGAGGGTGGACGGCAGAAGTGGGTTCTCCAACTGGTAGATCGCCTGCACGACCACCACCGCGCCTGTAAACGCCGTCGCCAGCGCCACGATCGGGATCGACTCGATGCCGATCTGCACCATCTGCGTCGTGATGTTGCGGAGGTACAGCTTGGGGCTGAGGTCGCGTGGCAGGTTGAACGCCCGGATCAGCAGTAGCGCGTACGCGCCGATCCCTTCAACCCACCGCAACGGCTTCGCGAAGAGCGGGAGCAGCACGCGGCCAAAGAAGGAGCGCGGTGGGGCAGGGGCGGTCTCCATGCGGAGCGTGGGAGCGGACGCCCGGAGGGGGCGTGACGGTCGGGTGTCAGCGGGGCGGCGTATCCTCCGTTTCGCCAGAGGCGGAAACGGCGGCGGTGGGCCGGGTGGTGAAGGTACTCGGAGCCCCGCACGGCGGGTCTACAGACCGGCGCGCACGCTGTTTCTCCTCACGCCCGCCCTGCGGCGCGCTCGGGTTCTCGCCAGAGGCCTCTGGCGCCCGCTCCCCATTCGCCAGAAGACCTGGCGCTACCCCCCCGCTCTCCCCCGATGGCCAAAGCAAAGACCCACTACGTATGCCAGGACTGCGGGCACGAATCGCTCCGGTGGCAGGGGCAGTGCCCCGGTTGCCGCGAGTGGAACACACTTGTAGAGGAGGCGCAACCGCAGGAGATCAAGGCCAAGGTGATGCGCGCGGCCTCTGGCGGCGGCACGAGCAGCGGCGCGCGGATGCGCGGGGCCTACGGCGAGACGCGCCCGCAGCGGATCTCGGACGTCAAGATGAGCGAGCGGCCACGGCTCGTGAGCGGGGTAGGGGAGCTAGACCGCGTGATGGGCGGCGGCGCGATGGTGGGCGGCCTCACGCTTGTGGCGGGTGAGCCGGGAATCGGTAAGTCCACGCTGATGACCGAACTGGGGCGGCAGTTCGGCGCCAGAGGCGAGGTGGTGCTCTACGTGACGGGCGAGGAAAGCCCGCAGCAGGTCAAGCTCCGCGCCGAGCGCATGGGCGTTTCCGCAGATGGCCTCTTGTTGTTCGCGGAGACCAACGTGGAAGCCATCGTGGCCGCGGCGTACGACCACCAGCCGGCGGTGATGATCATCGACTCCATCCAGACGGTCTGGCGCCCGGACCTGACAAGCGCGCCGGGCTCGGTCACGCAGGTGCGCGAAAGCACGGCGGCGCTCCTCGCGGTCACGAAGTCGCTGCCGACGACGACGTTTCTCGTCGGCCACGTGACCAAGGGCGGACAGATCGCCGGGCCGCGCGTGTTGGAGCATATGGTGGACACCGTCCTCCACTTCGAAGGCGACCGGCACCACGCCTACCGCGTGCTCCGCGCGGTGAAAAACCGCTTTGGCCCGGCGCACGAGATGGGCGTTTTCGAGATGCGCGAACAGGGGCTCGTCGAGGTCGGCAACCCGAGCGCGCTTTTCCTGGCCGAGCGTCAGTTCGGCGCCAGCGGCTCGGCGGTCGTCGCCACGACCGAGGGGACGCGCCCGCTGCTGGTGGAGGTGCAGGCGCTCGTGGCGAGCACGTCCTACGCCAACCCGCAGCGCACAACGACGGGCTTCGACAGCAAAAAGCTGCAGGTGTTGCTCGCGGTCCTGGAAAAGCGCGAGGGCATCCGCATGAACCAGCACGACGTGTTCGTCAACGTAGCGGGCGGCGTGCGGCTGGACGAACCGGCCGTCGATCTCGGCGTGGCGCTTGCCATCGCGAGCAGCGCGCGGGACGTACCGCTGGACAGCAGCACGGTCGTGTTCGGCGAGGTGGGGCTGGGTGGCGAGATCCGCGCGGTCAGCCGCGTCGAAGCGCGCCTAGCAGAGGCTAAGCAGATGGGCTTCGAGGCGGCGATGCTTCCCAAAGCGAACATGCGGGGCTTGAAAGCCCCCAAGGGGATCAAGCTTGTCCCGGTCTCGCGCCTCAAAGAAGCCATCGACCTCGTCGCCTGAGCCTCTGGCGCCGGAGGCCCGAGTGGAGCCCTACCTATGGCCCTGAGGGCGGAGGGCTAGCGCGCCAGAAGCCTCACGAAAAAGAGCCCGGACACCGATCAAGGAGTCCGGGCTGTGGGGTGGCCAGGTCGGCGTCTACCGCGCGGAGCGTAGGTGCCAGGGAGCGGGTGGAGCGCTTGAAGAGGGGAGGCGCCGTGCGTCGGGAGGAGGCAGGGGCCCACAAGCGGTCAACGTCGCGGGAGGGGGGCCGGTGGAGGGGCACCGCACGATACGCCCGCACATGCCCGGGGTCCCTTGTGAGAACCAACTTGGGGGTCTCCCCGGTGTCGTGTGCTAGGGAGGCGGCCTCTTCGCGCACATACCCCTCGCCAGAGGCCTGCAACCGCGCGGATCCTCTGGCGGAGCAGGGCACACCACACGGCGCCCCGCGTATAGGTAGTCTCCGTACAATAACCCGCCGCTTGGCCTGGTTGTGCCCAGCGCGCGTCCCGCCCCCATGCCCGAGCTCACCGACGAGCAACTGGTCACCGCGTACCTCGAACGCGGCGACCAACAAGCTTTCTCCATTCTCATCTCTCGTCACAAGGAGAGGATCTTCGGATTCCTCGTGGGGATGGTGCGGGATCGCGAGATCGCGAACGATCTGTTCCAGGACACGCTTTTCCGCGCGATCCAGGCCATGCACAAGCGGCGCGGCGCCTACGAGCGCCAGAACCGCTGGATCGCCTGGGTGATGCGCATCGCGAGAAATGCGGCGCTGGATCACCTCCGCAGCCGCAAGAAGTGGAGCGATGTGGACCGCGTTGACAATGAGGACGCGGGAGCGTCGTTCTGGGACCGACTGCCAGATGAGGCGCCGGACGCGGGCGCGCTCCTTGGCCGCGCCGATCTCTGGAAAGAGGTCGAGGCCGCCATCGACGAGTTGCCGCCCGAGCAGCGCGAGGTCGTGCTCATGCGGCATCAGTCGGAACTGACCTTCCGTGAGATTGCCGAACTGACCGACGTGTCGATCAACACCGCGCTCGGGCGCATGCGCTACGCGCTTATCAACCTCCGCAAGATTCTCGATCCCGAGTGGTTCGATGATGTACAGACGGACAGCCTTCCCGGTGCGCCCCGCCCCTCCGCGCGGGCCACGCAGACGAAGCCCGTCGCCTGACGCTCACACGACCCCAGCGCCTCCGCACGTTCGGTACTCCTTCCCTCCTGATATGCCCGACGGACTCTCCGTCATCCGCCGCATCGCCGGCCTCTCTGTGCCTGCCGGGTCCGCCCCGGCCTCTGGCGCCGACGCCGTAGAAGCAGCGGTCCTCACCCAGTCTCTCCAGGCGCTCGACGCGCTGCCGCGAGTCCAGCCCGACGACTCGGTCCTCGCGCAGATCGCCGCACGTGCGCTCGACGCGTCCGAGGTGGGCGCCCTGAGCGCGATCCGTGGAGCCTGTGGCCTCGGCCCGGCGCAGCCGACCGTTGAAGGCGCCGTTCTGGCGCAGTCTCTTGCAGCGATGGACGCGCTGCCGCCGTCGCTTCCTACGCCAGAGGCCGAAGCTGCCGTTTCGGCGCACGCGCAAGACGCCACGTTTGCTCCTCTGCATTCCGCGCTGAGCGCCTCTGGCGATACCGAGGCGGCCTCAGGCGTGGAAGAGGGTGTGCTCTCGCAGTCGCTCCAGGCGCTTGATGCGCTCCCTGCATACGCCCCGTCGCCAGAGGCGCTCGACGCTGTCTTGGCCCGCGCCGCGCAGCTCCAGCCGCCGGTAGAGTCGCCGGCCTCTGGCAAGATCGAAGAAGAGGTGGCCCGTCAGTCGGAGTCGGCGCTGGCTTCGCTGCCCACCTATTCGCCCTCGGCGGACGCCGTCGCGGCCGTGTTGGCCCGCGCGCAAGAGGCCACGTTTGCGCCTCTGCTGGAGGCCTCTGGCGAAGGCGAGGCAACGGGCGTTGAGGCCCAGCTTCTGCGGCAATCGCTTCTGGCTCTGGACGCGCTCCCGGCCTACGCGCCGAGCGCCGCCGTCCTCTCCGCAATCGAAGGGGCCGCGCTCAACGCGACGTTCGCGCCGCTCCACGCCGCCTATGGCGATGGGGAGTCCTCGACGCCAGAGGCTGGCCTCCTAGCGCAGTCCAAGCAGATCCTAGACGCTGCGCCGGCCTATGCTCCAAGCGAGGCCGCGCTTGCTGCCGTTTTCGCTGCGGCGGCGTCGGCCTCCAGCGGAACGCCTCTTGCGGAGGCTTCAGCTGCGACGCCCGCGCTTCGCCAGAGGCGCGCTTCGGACCGCGAGGCGGTGCGCGCGGCGCGTCCCCGCAGGATGCGTGGCATCGTCGCGGGCGTTGCTACGCTTGCCGTCGCGATACTCGCGGCGGTGACGTTGCTCGATCCCGGTCTCGGCGTGGTCTCGCCAGAGACGGAGATGGTGGCCTCGGAGGATATCGTGGAGACGACTCCCGCACCGGCGGCTGAGGAGAGCCCCGTCGTGGTGCCCGCCCCCGAAGAGCCGCAGCCCGAGTTTTTGGCGGTGGCCCCGCAGCCGCCACGTCCGGTTGTCCAGCGCTCGGCGCCTCGCGGCCCGTCGGCTGAGGGGTTTCAGCCGGCCGTGGCCCGCCAGGCGGCGCCCGCACCGACCCAAACACCTCGCGCGGCGCAGGCAGCGCGAGAGGCCGCCGCCTCGGACCTCGCAGACGCGACGTTCGCTTCCTCCGAAGCCACGACGGAATGGGAGGCTGGCGAAGACGTCCGGTTGCTCTCGCTGCGCTTGAAGCAGCTCCGCGAGCAAAACACCGGCCTGGAGTGGGACGAGCCCGCGGTCGCGTTTGGCGGGGCCTCTGGCGCCGGCGCGGGCACGACCCCCGGCATCCAGGCCGTTCGGGAGACGGCGCCTCTCGGGCGCGCTCTTGTCCGTTCTCGTACGCCTTCTACCGACCGCTAATGACTCGCGTACTCGCCGCCGCCGCCCTGGCACTCGTCCTCGCCGCCCCCGCGCGCGCGCAGACCCCCGCTGCGACGCCGGTCCGAAACCTGTCCGTGATCGGTGAGGCCCCGCGCGGAGCGGAGATGGCGCCGGCGTCGCGCATGTTCGAGATCCGCGAGGGCGCTCTGTGGCTGGACGGCCGCAAGCTCCCGCCAGAGGCCATTCCGCAGGGCATCGACCTTTCGGGCATCATCGTGCAGATGGAACTCGTCGGGCCCGTGATTCCGGTGGTGGAGGTAGACGGAGCGCCGTTCGTGTTTGAGAGCGAGAGGTTGGTACCGTTTGCGCAATCCTCCAAAGCCGGCAACGCGGTGTACATCATGGGCGAGGAGATCCTCGTGCCCTCGACCTCGCCAGAGGAGCGGCTGGACCCGGTCGTAAACGAGATGTACCGGCGCCAGCTCTCGGAGGCGGACCGGGCGCTGTACAACCAGATGGAGCGCGAGGCGCAATTGGAATACGAGATCGACGAGCTGGCCGCGCGCGCCCGCACGCTCGCTCCCGGCCAGGGCTACGACACGATCACGACGGACCTGCGCCAGAGGCTCCAGACGTTGTTCGACCTCAAGCAAGAGATCCGCGCCGAAGAGCTCGACCGCGCCGAGTCCGAACTCCGCGCCTTGAGGTCGGTCCTCGCGGAGCGGCGGTCCATGCGCGACCAGATCATCGACCTCCGCCTCCGCGAGCTCCTCGGGCTCGAAGCCGTCGAGCGGTAGGGGCCTCTGGCGGCGAGCGCAGAGGCAAAGCGGACCCCGTGCGATTCTTTTTGTACCCGTCTAGCTGATGGGCGGCAACGGATTGCGGCGCCTCGCATGAGAAGATGTGCGAGAGGCGCGGCTTTTCTTTACGTTGTGGATAACGTGCGCTCCCGTCCCAATCGGTGAGCGCCGTTTAAGACTCGCTGACGGTACACCGATGCCCAGGACGATTCTTCCTGGCACGGCTCTTGGGGGAGCCTCCGTACCTCCCTCGCACTCGGCCCCTGACCGATGACGATTTTCGCTACGCTCCCGCTCCTCTTCCGCGCTACGCTCGCGGGTTTCTTGACTCTCCTGGCGATCTCGCCAGACGCCCACGCCGCTCCGGCCGCAGGCGCCCCGGCGGTAGAGACAAAGGCCTCTGGCGCGCCGAGCGCTGAGGTCTCCGGCGTAGCCGCTCGGATTGAGCGGGTGTCGTTCGCGCGGCGATCAGACGGGCGGGGGTACGTCGTCCGCGTCCACGCAACCGACGCCGTCGACGATTTCAGCGTGAGCCAGCAGGAGGGCGCCGTGGTACTCACGATGCACGGCGCGCGCCTCGCCAGAGGCGTCCGGCGGGGCGACGCGCAGGGACCCGTTCGTTCCTACCGGATCGACGCCGCTGGCGACGACGTGACGATCCGGTTCGCCGTGAGTGGGACGGTCCAGGTTGCCGCCTACCCCGACCGCGAGTCCGACGACCTCCTCGTGGCGCTGTCTACGATGTCTCAGCCGGTGGCCCAGGGACCGACGCCGCGCGGCACCACGCCACCCGTGCAGCAGACCAGCACCCCGAGGCCTTCGCCGGGCGGAACGACGGTCGGGGACACGAACTGGCGCCTGGACACGATCGTACTCGATGCCGGGCACGGCGGTGACGATCACGGCGCCGTTGCCAACGGCACGAGCGACAAAGAGGTCGCACTAGGCGTGGTGCGCCGCCTGGGCGAGATGATCGAGAACGAGTTGGGCGTGCGCGTGGTCTACACCCGCACCCGCGACGACCAATTCCACGAACTGCGCGAACGCGGGCGGATCGCGAACCGGGAGGGTGGAAAGCTCTTCATCTCGGTCCACGCAAACGCTGCGGGCTCCTCTCGCGCCAGAGGCACGGAGACGTTCTTCCTCGCGCCGCACCGCTCGGAAAGCGCGCGCCAGGTGATGGAGCGCGAGAACTCCGTGATCCAGTTGGAAAGCGACCCCAGCCTCTACGCCGACTTCGACGACGAGGGCGGCATCCTCCGCTCGCTCGCGATGAGCGCGTACCAGGAAGAAAGCCAGCTGCTGGCGACGCTCGTGGAGCGTGAGTTCTCGAACGCCGGCCGCCACAGCCGTGGCGTGAAGCAGGCACCGTTCCTCGTGCTGTGGGCCGCGTCTATGCCCGCCATTTTGGTGGAGACCGGCTTTATCACGAACCCGGACGAAGCCCGCTTCCTGGCTTCCGCCGACGGGCAGGAAAAGACCGCGCGGTCCATCTTCCGCGCCGTGAGGGCATACAAAACGCGCTACGAGCGCGGCCTACGCCTCGCGTCGAGCGGCTGAGCCTCTGGCGCCAGAGACCCCTCGACCAAGCCGACGCGGCTTGGGAACGCAGATGAGCGCGAGCACCGCGATGGCGCCCGCGCTCAACGGGGGAGGGATAGGTAGGGCGCGGGCAAGACCACGCCAGAGGCCTCGCGCCTTTACTCGTCAGAGTCGGGCAGCTTGAAGTCAACCGGGAGTACGAACCGGACCTTGACGGCCTGGCCGCGCTGGCGCCCGGGCGTAAACCGCGCCGCACGGACGGCGGTGAGCGCGGCCTCACACAGGCGCTCATCGGGGCAGCGGAGGGCCTGCGCATCCTGCACGCCGCCGGTCTCGTTGATGACGAACTGCACGAACACCTTGCCTTCGACACCGTCCGCCTTGGCCCCTGGCGGATAGACGAGCGAGCGCTGCAGCGCCTCAAGGCCGCCGACCAACGCTGGCGGCGCCTCCACGACCTCGAAGACGGCCGGAGCTTGCGGCGAGTTCGGGTCTATGTCGCGCGCCTCGTCCGCGCGGCGCTCTGCTGCCTCGCGCATCTGGCGCATCCGTACGTCCCGGTCCATCGGCACGAGGCCGATGCGGAGCTCTTCATCGGCCTGGGGGACGACGGTGAGCGGCACGTAGCCGACGAACGTGACGCGGATCTGCACGTCGCCAGGATCCACGCCGTTGAGCATGAAGTCGCCGTCGAGGTCCGTCGCGGCGCCGATCTGAGTGTCCACCACCACAACGTTCGCGCCGACCAACGGCGCGCCCGTGGTGGCGTCCGTGACGTTGCCGCGGATCACGCGCGCCTCTGGCGCCAGAGGCGCGGCATCTGCTGGGGCCTCTTCGAGAGGAGCCGGCGCCACGACTGGCGCAGCGGGCACCACAACGGCGCGAGAGGCGGGAGCCGTCGCTGCCTCTGGCGAGACGAGCGTCCGCGCCTGCGCGGGGGGACCAACCGCGACCGCGCCCGCGAGGGCAACGGCGCCGAGGAAAAGCGTGAGCGCGAGGGCCTGTGCCGCTCGGCCGAGGCGGCGCAGGCGGGCGGGAGAGAGGGGGAGCGACTGCATGGTTGTGATACGGGACGTGAGGGAACGGGAGCCTCTGGCGGCGCCGAGCGCGAGCGACGGCGAGGAGAGGCGAGAAAACGACAGGAGCAGATCGGCGTAATCGCGCCGCTCCTCCGGGCGCGAGGCGAGCACGGCGGCGTCGGTCGCGCGCTCGCGGTCGAGGTCGATGCGTCCAGCGAGCGCGCCCATAAGCGGGTGCCAGCTAAAGAGCGCCACGGCAGCGCGCTCGGCCACGCCAGAGGCGAAGTCGCCGCGGGCCACGTGCGCGATCTCGTGCGCGAGGACGAGACGGAGCCGCGCGGGCTCGCTCGTCAACTCGGCCGGGACCACCACGACAGGCCGTCGCCAGCCGTACGTGTAGGGGACGGTCGGCGTCGCGGTGGTAACGGCCCGGACGGCGCGGTGCACGCCTGAAAGCCGCGCGAGGTGATCCGCCTGCGCCTGCACGCCCGCGTCGGGCGTGGTCTCGCCTGCCAGGTGCCGCAGCCGCCAGAGGCTTCTGGCGAGCACGCCCAGCCGGACGATGGCGACGAGCGCTGCGGCCACGAGCGCGAGCCCCGCGAGCATCGGCGCCAGAGGCACCGGCGAGGTTGCTGCGGGACCGGCGGCCTCTGGCGCGCCGCCGACGGTGAGCGTCGGGAGCGCGAGCGGCGTCGGCGTGAACGCGGCCACGCGCTCGGCCGCTTCGGCAGGCAACAGGCCTGGAAGCGCGAGCGCGGCCAGGACGCCGACGGGCAACGCCCATAGCATCGCGCGCCGAACGCCGAGCGCGACCACGGGGTGCGTGCGCGGCCGGAGCCGGAGCGCGGCTTCGGTGGTGAGCGCTGCGAGCGTCCAGACCGCTACGGGAAGCCAGAGCGCGGGGAGCGCCCAGGCGCCCATTTCCACGAGAGGGAGGAGGATCTCACGCATCGTCAGAGGGGTCTGGGGCGCCAGAGGCCTCTGGCGCGTCGAAGCCGTCCACAATGGCGCGGAGGCGCTGGCGGTCGGCGTCGGAGAGGTCGGCGTCCACGAGCGTTTGGACGAGCGAGGCGGGGTCGCCGCCGAACACCTTGTCGAGGATGCCTGAGAGGACGGACCCACGGACGTCCTCGGGACGCCGCTTGGCGGTGTAGACGTAGGTCTGCCCGTCGCGCTCGTAGGCGAGGTAGTCCTTCTCGGCGAGGTTTTTCATGACGGTCATCACCGTCGTGTACGCGAGGCGCCGGTCGCTCTGGATCCGGTCGTGAACCTCGCGGACTGTCGCGCGGCCAAGCGCCCAGACGTGGCGGAGGACTTCCATCTCGGTTCCGCCGAGAGGCGTAAGGGGGTTTCGCATGGGAGGGCGGAAGGTGTCGTGTTCTAATCGTACGAACTGGATAGTAGGGTGTCAAGGCAGAGACTCGTTTCGCCTCTGGCGTGTCCTCCTGAGGCGGCGCGACCGATCTTGCGGCTCTCACCCGGTTTCCTATGCGCCTCGTCCTCCTGGCTCTCTCCCTGTTTATCGCCGGCTGTGCCTCGTCCCCGCCTCTAGCGCCAGAGGCGGACGCTCCGTGGCCCCCAGAGCGCTTGGATTCCGAGTTGCAGAGCGCGGTTGAGAAGCTCGCCAGAGGCTTCCGCGGACGCGTGGGCGTCTACGTGCGGCACCTCCCGTCTGGCCGGAGCGCAGCGCTCCGCGCCGATAGCCTCTTCCCGACGGCGAGCATGATCAAGGTGCCGATCCTCGTCGCAACGATGGAGGCAATCCACCGCGGTGACCTCGCGTGGGACGAACCCCTCGTCTTTCGCGACTCGCTCCGCTACGACGATCACGGCCTGATCGGCCTCTTGCGCGACAGCGCGCGCATCGAACTCCACGTCGCGGTGGAGGCGATGCTCTCCGCTTCCGACAACAACGCCAGCCTGTGGCTCCAATCGCTCTCTGGCGGTGGCGCGCGCATCAACGAGATCCTCGCCGCCAGAGGCTACACCGGCACGCGCATGAACAGCGGGACCGATGGCCGCCGCGCGGACTGGGAGCGGTATGGATGGGGCCAGACCACGCCGCGTGAGATGAGCCACCTGGTGCGGGAGATCGTGGACCGCGACGTGGACATCGTCTCGCCCCAAGCTGATGAGCGGATGCACCGCGCCCTCACGCGCACCTTCTGGGACGGCGAGGCCCTGTCTGCGATTCCACCCGGCGTGCAGGTCGCGAGCAAGCAGGGAGCCGTCAGCGCCTCGCGTTCCGAAGTCCTCTACGTCCACGCGCCCTCCGGCCCCTACGTGTTCACCGTCATCACCGACGCGCAAGAGGACCAGAGCTGGGGCGCGGACAACGAGGGGTTTGTGTTGCTCCGTGAGCTATCGGCGTTGTTCTGGCGCACCTTCGAGCCCGAGAGCCGCTGGCGTTCCGCCTCCGACGGAACGTTTGAGCTGGAACAGGTGGAGTAGGCTAGCGGCTGCCCCTAGCGACTTACCGTCACGCGCTGCGCTGCGCTCGCGCCAGAGGCCACGAGCCGGACGACGTAGACCCCGGGCGCGAGGCCTCTGGCGTCGAGTGGTGCCTCGTGCGCGCCGGCGCGGAGAACGCCTTGGACAAGGACGGCGACCTCGCGGCCGAGCACGTCGAACACGGACAACTTCACCGGGCCTGGCGCTCCCGTCTCGAACCGCACCACGCCGTCCCCACGCACCGGGTTTGGCGCCAGAGGCTGCATGCGAGCGCCCGAGCGGTCAGCCGGAGCCTCTGGCGTGGCCGTCGTGCCCAGGCGGTCTTGGAGCTGGCGGCGGTAGAGCGAACTCGGCGAGAGACCGGGCCGGTCGGTCCCCTCGATGTACGAGCCGGTGTTGCCCACGAACGGCCCGGAGTCCAGCGCGGGCCCCTGCGTGCCGATGGAGTAGTTCTGCGCCGTCGGCGGCTTCTCCACGATGAGTGGGGCGCCGTTCATGTCTGCGTTCCACGCCACGCAGTTCGCGCACGACCAACCGTGCGACGTGCCGTAGCTGCCGCGGTTGCCCATGTGGAGCCGCCGCGCCGCCCACGTGTTGCCGGTCGAGCCGAGTTCGGTGTGGCCGTCCCACAGGAAGCCCGTGCCCCACTTGCGGTGCGCCTCGCTGGACGTGCTCGCGTCTTCGGAGACGTTGTCTAGGAAAACGATCCCCGAGTCCAGCGTCTCGCCGTTGCCCACGTATGCGTGCCGCGCTTCGGTGGCGCGGTTGCCTTCGAACAGCACCAACTGAGAGCGCTGCGCCTCGAAGTTGTAGCGCCGCTCGCCGGTGACCTGGGAGTGCGGCTCCAGCGCCTCGCAGTCCTGAATGGTCACGTATCGCGAGTTCTGGACGCTGAAGCCCGCGTGCCAGAAGTGCAACGCCGTCACGCCAGAGGCCCACGCGTTCTCCACGAGCAGAAAGCGGACGGCGTCTTCGGCATGGGTCTCGCTCGTCGGTCCAGCCGTCTCGATGTCGATCCGAAGGTTTTCCAGTCCCACGTTCTCGATCACGCCGCGCATGTCGCGGTGATACACGAACGATGGCGAGAGGCTGGCGTCGAGCTGGGTAAACGTCGGGGCGTCCAGCGTCAGGGTCTGGCCGTCCACACCGGTAACGGTCCGCACGAGCGCGATGGGCATATCGCCGACCTCCCAGTCCGGGTCGCCGAAGGTGCCACCGCCGTCCACCGACGCGATCCACTCCGCCGTTGCGGGGTGGAACACCACGACCTCATCGCCAGAGGCAAATACGCCAGGGGTATCTACCCTGAACGACGTCGCGCCGATCGGTACGACGGCGTCGGCGATGGAGGAACTCCCTCGGGAGACGTCCTGCCGAATGATCGCCTCCGTACTGACCGACGTGCTCGCGCCGAGGACGACGATGGGCGCTTGGCTCGTCCCGCTGCGTTGGAGAATGGTGCTCGTCGCTGGGTCGTCCCCGTCGCCCGCGCCGCGCAGGACCACCCCGCTTTTGGCGACCCGTAGCGTGCCGCTGATCTGGTACTCGCCGGCTGCGAGGACGACCGCTCCTCGGAAGCCTCTGGCGTCGGGCGTTTGCGCGCCCACGGCGTCGAGCGCGGCCTGGATGCGCTGCGTGTCGTCGCCCTCCAGCGCCGTCAGCGTGAGGCGCGCGGCCACCTCTGGAAGCGGTACGCCGCCACCCTGGTATCCCGCGTTCGAGAAATCCGGGACGCGGTTGCCCTCGCTGTCGGTCGCGTAGGTCAGCGCCCCGCTGGCCCCTTCGTACACGATGGCCGATTCCCACGCGCTCTGCGCGGCGGCGCCAGAGGCGAGAAGGCCCGCGAGGATGGCGGGGGCGAGCAGGCGAGCAAACATGGCGCGGGTGGTGGCCTCTGGCGAAGGATACACGGGGAGTATCGGCCGCGTCGCCAGAGGCCTGAACTCGGACCACTCGGCCGGCCGTGGGAGAGGGGCGCTGAGCGATTCGGCGCCAGCGGCCGGTACACTCCAAGGTGGCGCGCTTCACGCGCACAGGAGGCTGCCCGATGGGTGATGCTCCACGTGTGGTTCCGAACGCGAGCTTCGTCTTAGGCGGTCCCAGCAAAACGTAGGTGCATCTATCTTCGCCTCGGGCTCCGTTTCGCCCCCTTCGCTTAATGAGCGCCTCGGTTCGCTCGGCACGAGCGTCACCGCTCCCTTATCCCCTTAGACATGACGCGTATCCTGGTAACCGGTGCGGCAGGCTTCATCGGCTTCCACACCGCGAAGCGCTTCCTGGCTGAGGGTGTTGATGTGGTGGGGGTGGACAACCTGAACGATTACTACGACCCCCAACTAAAAGCCGACCGCCTCACGCTCCTGGCGGCCGAGCAGGGGTTCGATTTCCACGAGTTGGACCTCGCAGATGGCTCTGCGGTCGCGGCCCTTTTCGACTCCAACCCGTTCGACGCCGTAATCAACTTGGCCGCTCAAGTTGGCGTGCGTTACTCCGTAGAAGCCCCGGACGTTTACGTCCAGAGCAACCTCGTGGGGTTTGCAAATATCCTTGAGGGGTGTCGGCATGGAAAAGTAGGGCACCTAGTGTACGCGTCATCGTCGTCCGTCTACGGCGCGAACACGGCGATGCCCTACTCGACGAAGCATTCAGTGGACCACCCGATGTCGTTCTACGCTGCGACAAAGAAGGCGAACGAGGTCATGGCACACTCCTACAGCCACCTGTACGGCCTTCCGTCTACGGGCTTGCGCTTCTTCACCGTCTACGGACCGTGGGGGCGGCCAGACATGGCGCTGTTCCTGTTCACGGAGGCCGTCCTCAACGGGGACCCGATCAACGTGTACAACGAGGGCCGGATGCAGAGAGACTTCACGTACGTGGGCGACGTGGTCGAAGGGATTTACCGGGTTGCGAGGAGGCCTCCAACAACCGACGCCGACTGGTCCAGCGATGCGCCAGACCCAGGCATGAGTGGCGTCGCACCGTTCAGGGTGTATAACATCGGGAACAGCGAGCCGGTAGAGCTTCTCCGCTTTATCCGAGCTATTGAGGAAGCGACCGGATGCGAAGCCAAGATGAACATGCTTCCAATCCAACCTGGAGATGTTCCTGCGACCTACGCTGATGTCAACCAGCTAATGTCGGATACGGGGTACCAGCCGAGCACGTCCGTCGAAGAGGGGGTTGCGCGTTTTGTGCACTGGTACCGCGAGTATTACAAGGTCAGAACACTCGCGTAGAGACCGGCTGGTGCTCTAATGCGTAGTCTGATTCTTTTCTCGTTTCAACGCCCAATACAGTTGTCTCTGTCACATCCCCTTAACGTACTGTTCCTGATCAACGGACTGGGTCAGTCCGGTGGGGCAGAAATGTCTTTGCTAGAGTTGCTTCCCGGTTACGTCGAACGGGGCGTCCGGCCAACGATCGCCGTCCTCAAAAGTCGACCAGAAGGGGAGCGCGAAGCTGAGCGCCGAGGAGCCGAGGTTGTCCGGTTGCATGGAGAGGGATGGCGCGCGTGGGCGGGGGCGTTTCGCCGCTTGGTCGGGGAGCGCCAACCAGATCTCATCTACACGTCGTTGTTTGAGGCAGACCTCATTGGGCGGTTCGGTAGGATCGGGCGGCCGATTCCTGTTCTCGGCTCCTTCGTCAACACCTATGATGACCCGACTGGGCTGGAGCAACGGGCGGAGCCCTCTGCAAAGCGGCGTCTTGCTGAGAGGGTTGATAGATACTCCGGTCGCATTTGGACGGACCACTACCACGCGGTTGCGGAAGCGGTCCGAGACTCCTACGTGCGGGGATACGGGGTTCGCCCAGACAAGATCACGGTCGTACATCGGGGCCGAGCACGGGGACGCCTGGGAGAACCTTCGCGTGAACGCCGCGCAGCAACCCGTTACCAATTGGGCGTTCCAGAGGGGGCTCCGGTGCTTGTTAACGTGGGACGTCACGAGACGCAGAAGGACCAGAAAACCTTCGTGGAAGCCGTAGCGCTCGTGCGCAAGACCCTTCCTAATGTCAGGGCCTTCGTGCTTGGAAGGGAAGGAACGACCACGCCTTTACTTCTCGGCAAGATTAAAGCTCTCGGCGTGGAGGAGAATGTCTCCCTGCTCGGCTACCGAGCCGATGTACCAGACATCGTGAGCGCATCAGACGTCTTCGTTTTTCCGTCGCTGCGTGAGGGCGCTGCAGGTTCGGTTTTGGAAGCGATGGCGCTCGGTCGTCCCATCGTAGCCTCCGACATCCCGGCCCTTCGCGATATCCTTGGAGGGGGGGCAGGCGCGCTTGTTCCTCCTTGCGATGCCTCCGCGTTTGCTCGCGCGATCGTTGACCTCCTTTCTAATACTGAGCGCGCGTCTCTTCTAAGCCGAACCGCCCTTCGCTGCTTCGAAGACACACACTCGCTGGACCACGTGGCAGACCGGATGGTTGCCCTGTTCCGATCCGTCGCATCTGGACAAGGAGGGTTGGTCCCCTCATCGTAGCCGCCGCCATCAACGGTAAGGCAGAGCTTCCTGAGGCGTATACAAAACGGCCCGCGCAGATGCGCGGGCCGGTCGGGGTGGGCTCTACTGGATTCGAACCAGTGACCTCGTCGATGTCAACGACGCGCTCTAACCAACTGAGCTAAGAGCCCGCTGAACGGTCGCCCGTTCGAGGGGACGCGAAGATAGGCCGTCGGAGAAACCGTCGGCAACCCACGGAGCGAGAGAGCGTGTGAATCGGCCGTGCGGAAGGTGACGCCCAGAGCCCGGGCGCGCTTCACATTTACCGAAACCCCGGGTGGGATGCCCGGCTGGGCCTCTGGCGCGAGTGAGCCTCTGGCGCTGCCAGAGGCCGTTTGTCTGGACTCCGGGCGTGAGGGCGTGACAATACCGATAGGTGTAGAGGCGCCCCCCCCGAGGAAACGGGGGCCGTGGCACGCGCTTTGGAAGGCGACGGGCGTTCTCCGCCTCCAATGTTCCGACTCGACCCCCACCTCCCGCACGCGCCCGCAGCCCCCGCCGCGTTCCTCGACGCCGCGCTCCAGCAAGCCGCGCGTGACGCAGACGCCGTGCCGGGGGCGTACGCTCGCGCACCGTGGGGCTTCCGACCCGCCACGCCAGCGGCTAAGCGGATCTTGGACGACTTCGAGGGGCGCAGCCGGTCGTGGATCGTGGTGACCTGCCGGCGGAGCGACGCCCAAGAGCATACGCGCGAGCGGTGCCTGACGGCGATTCAGCGCTACCTGCTCTCGTTAGCCGTCGAGGGCGTGGACGCGACGTGGATCGGCTCTGGCCTGCCAGAAGGGCTCGAAGACGTTTCCGAGATGCTGCCTCGCGAGGAAATCCTGGGCGTGGTGCGTCTGGACAGCGCCTGAGCCTCTGGCGCGCCGCCAGAGGCCGGACCGGTGCTCGCGCAGGTGCGTTTGAGAGCGCCACACCCGACGCACCCTGGCGATGACTCTCGACCTCCACCACGCGCACCCCTGGGACGTCACGCCGAAAGAAGCCGTCCAGATCCAGCGAGACCTCGCGCCGCTCGTGCGCGAAGAGCCTCTTGCGTTCGACGCTGTCCGAACCGTCGCGGGGCTGGACGTGAGCGTGCGTGACGACCGCGTGCGAGCGGCCATCGTCGTGCTGGACGTGCGCGAGATGGCCGTCGTGGACCAGGCGATTTGGGAAGGTCCGACGCCGTTTCCATACGTGCCAGGGTTGCTCTCCTTCCGTGAGGTCCCAGCCATTCTGCCCGCGCTGGAGCAACTGGGGGCGTTGCCGGACGTGCTCATGCTCGATGCCCAGGGCTACGCGCACCCCCGGCGTTTCGGGCTCGCGTGCCACCTCGGGGTGCTTCTGGAACGACCTGCGTTTGGCGTCGCGAAAAGCATCCTCGTAGGGAAGCACGGACCTCTGGCGGAGAAAAAGGGGAGCGGCACCGAACTGATCCACAATGATGAAACGGTGGGCATGGCCGTCCGCACGCGCGAAAACGTCAAGCCGGTCTACGTCTCCGTCGGCCATCGCGTCACGCTGCGGGACGCGTGCCTCCTCACGGTCCGCCTCGCGACGAAGTACAAGCTCCCGATGCCGACGCACCTCGCGCACCGGCTCAGCTACCGCGGGGAGTTGTAGCCTCTGGCGCCGCGCCGGAGGCTGGGGTGTTGCGCCGCTGTCAAGAATCGCGCGGCGGCGGGACGCCGTCCGGGTTCGCGCGTTAAACGGGTCAACCGAATCCTAAGCATGGAAGCCACTATCAGCTCTGGGACCACCCAGAACCCCGGCGTGCCCGACGCCTTCGCGCACCCGCGCGGCCTGTTCTGCAACCGCACCCTCAACCTCCGCAGCATCGAGGCCATCGGCTACGACATGGACTACACGCTGGTCCACTACCACGTCGAGCTGTGGGAAGAGCGCGCGTACGCCTACGTCCGCCAGGGGCTCGCCGCCAGAGGCTGGCCGGTGGAAGATCTCGTGTTCGACCCGTCGCTGGTTATCCAGGGGCTCGTGGTGGACACCGAGACCGGCAACGTCGTCAAGGCCAACCGCTTCGGCTACATCAAGCGCGCCTTCCACGGCACGCGCGCGCTGAGCTACTCCGAGCTCCGGGATACGTACCGCCGCTCGCTCGTGGACCTGCACGACCGGCGCTGGCGGTTCATGAATACACTGTTCTCGATCTCCGAGGCGGGGATCTACCTCCAACTCGTGGACCTGCTGGACGCCGGCAAGCTCCCCGAACGGCTGGGCTACGACGACCTGTACCGGACGGTCCGCGAGACGCTGGACGCGGCGCACATCGAAGGCCTGCTCAAGGCCGAGATCCTCGCCAACCCCGAGCGCTTCGTCGAAGCCGATCCCGAGGTGCCTCTGGCGCTGCTGGACCAGAAGATGGCGGGCAAGAAGGTGCTGCTCATCACCAACTCCGACTGGGACTACGCCGCGCCCATCATGGAGCACGCGTTCGATCCCTACCTGCCGGGCGAGATGACGTGGCGCGACCTGTTCTCCCTCGCGATTGTGGGCGCGCGCAAGCCCGCGTTTTTCAACGAGTCGGCGCCCGCGTTTGAGGTTGTGGGCGATGCCGGCGAACTGCGGCGCGTGAGGGGACCGCTCGAAGAAGGGCGGGCCTACGTCGGCGGGCACGCGGCGCTCGTGGAAGCGAGCCTCGGCGTGCGTGGCGACCAGATCCTCTACGTAGGCGACCACGTGTTCTCGGACGTCCGCGTGAGCAAGCAACTCAACCGCTGGCGGACCGCGCTCGTGCTCCGCGCTGTTGAGGACGAGATCGAAGCAATGGACGGGTTCGCCCCGCAGCAGGAGCGCCTGACGCGACTGATGGAGCGCAAAGAGCGCCTGGAGGCCTACGCCTCGGCGCTCCGTCTGGAGCGGCAGCGCAACGCCGAGGGCTACGGCCCTCGGACCGACCGCGACCCGGACGAACTCCAGGCTCGGTTCGAAGAGGTGCGAGAAACGCTCGTCCAACTCGACGCCGAGATCTCGCCTCTGGCGAAAGCCTCGGGCCGGCTGGTCAACGAGAATTGGGGGCCGCTACTGAGAGCGGGGAACGACAAAAGCCTGCTCGCGAGCCAGATGGAATCCAGCGCGGACATCTACACCGCGCGCGTCTCCAACTTCCTCCACTACACGCCGTTCGTGTACCTCCGCAGCCGTCGCGGCTCGCTCCCGCACGACGACGCGACGCCTCAGGACGGGGGACTGGAAGCCGCCGCTGAGGATCTCGGCATCGAGGACTTCGGCGACGGAAGCGCGGCGGAGTAGCAGCGGGCCTCTGGCGCCAGAGGCCTCCGGGCCACCGCCAGAGGCTACTGCTGGGCCAAGGCCTCGTGGCGCGCCGCGAGGCGTGGCCGCCCGGTCTCGGCGTAGAGCTGCGCGTACGTGGTGTTTAGCGTAGGCCAGTCTGGATCGGTCGGATCCGTAAGCCGCGTGGCAGCAGCGTCGAGCAGCCGCTCGGCTTCCTGGCGGCGGCCGAGTGGAAGAAGGGTTGCGGCGAGGTGGAGCCGCGCCTTGGCGATAAGCTTCGGGCGGTGCACCGCCACGCGCTCGCGCAGAGTTACGGCATCGCGGAGAAGGGCGGCGGACTCTGTGTAGCGCCCCTGGCGCCGCCGGATTTTCCCCATCGCGACGAGTTGATGCGAGGTCCGGATGTGGCCCTCGGGAAAGGAGCGCTCCAGAATGCGCCGTGCCTCATCGTACCGGGCGTACGCCTCGCCCAAGTCGCCCGCATACGCCCGCGCGTAGCCGATGTGGTTCAAGCTGAACGCGACCGTGTGGTGCTGCGGCCCCAGGAGGCTGCGCCGGAGTGCGAGCCCTTGCAGGTAATACGCCTCGGCGCTTTCATGCTGGCCGTCTTTCCATGCGGCGTGCCCGAGGTTCATGATCGCAGTTGCGGCTTCGGGGTGCGCGCGGTCCAGGGCTTCATCGAAGATCCGGTCGGCCTCTACGAGCATGCGCACGGCCTCGCGCCGGTCGCTGCCGGACGTGGAGAGGGCGACGCCGAGCATCGTGAGCGTTTGCGCCAGGTCTGGATGAGAGGGGCCCAGGCGGGCACGGCGGATGCGGAGCGCCTCTCGAAGCGGTGCGACCGCCTGGGCACGCTGGAAGCTGTGCACGAGCGTCATGCCATAGACGTGGAGCGTCGCAGCCAGTTCTGGCGCGTCTGCGGGAAGCGTGCGGCGCTGGATCGCCAGAGCCTCCTGAAGAAGCGAGTCCGCTCTCGCGTGCCCCTCCGTTACCGCGACGTAGTTGGCGCGCATGCGGAGCGCCTCGGCGAGAATGGCGGGGTCGCGCTGGCCTCTGGCGAGAGCGATGGCCTCCGACGTGAGGCTGTCCGCCCCGCCGTACTGCTCCGTCCAGAGTTGAAGGTCGGAGAGGAGCAGAAGGGACGCGAGGCGTTCGGCGGGCCGCGTTGCCGCGTCCGCGCGCCGGAGTGCGAGGGCCTCTTGCGCCAGAGGCAGGGCCTCGTCGTAGAGCGCGAGGCCGGCGTAGGCCCGGGCGGCGGCTTCCAGCAACCCCGGCGTAGCCGGGTCGGTCGTCATCTCGCGCAGCCGCGCGACGCGAGAATCGAGGAGGTCGCGCGCCGAAACGCGGTCGCCGATCTCGGCGTCGGGGTCGTACGTGCGGAAAAGGTCGGTTAGGAACGAGGCCGTGGCGGTCGCCTTGGCTGCCTCGCGACGCGCCGCGTCTCGCTCTCGCGTGACCGACGCCGTGTGGTAGGCGCCTAGCCCGACGAGAGCGGCCAGGACGACGCCAGAGGCCGCGACGGCCAGCCGCCGACGCCGCACAAAGCGGCTCAGCAGGTACCACGCAGTCGAGGGGCGCGCTTGGACGGGCTCGTGCCGGAGGTGGCGCCGGAGGTCTGCCGCGAAGGCCTCGGCCGTGGGATAGCGCGCTTCGGGGACATCGTGGAGTGCGCGGTCGAGGATGGCATCGAGGTCGCCCTTGAGCCGCCGCCGGGCCTCTGGCGCCGCGGCACTCGACAAGGACTCGGAAACGGCGCCAGAGGCGCTGCGCTCGGGCCTGCGGCCTGCGAGGAGTTCGAACAGCATCACGCCCAGCGCGAACACGTCGGCCGAGGTCGTAATCGCGCCAGAGGCGATCTGCTCGGGCG
This sequence comes from Rubricoccus marinus, assembly GCF_002257665.1. Taxonomy (NCBI): domain Bacteria; kingdom Pseudomonadati; phylum Rhodothermota; class Rhodothermia; order Rhodothermales; family Rubricoccaceae; genus Rubricoccus; species Rubricoccus marinus. The sequence continues at coordinate 538,597 of NZ_MQWB01000001.1, forward strand.
GGGCGTAGGCGGTGGTGTGCGGGCCAGCCGTGGCACCGTCGCCAAGCGCTGCGGCGACGCCGAAGTCCAGCACGCGTACTTGCGGCCGCCCTGCTCGGCCCGTCTCGACGAGGACGTGGGGCGGCTTGAGGTCGCAGTGGACGACGAGGTGGCGGTGGGCGTGTGCGAGGGCGTCCAGCACGCCTAGGAACAAACCAACCCGCCCGGGCACGTCCAGCCTCTGGCGCTCGGCCCAGACCGTGATCGTTTCGCCTTCCACGAGTTCCATCGCGAGCCACGGGCGCCCGTCGGGTAGCGTCCCGCCGTCCAAGAGGCCCGCGATCCCGGGGTGGTCCAGATTGGCCAGGAGCCTCCGTTCGGCGTCGAAGCGCTGGCGCAACTCGCCAGAGGCCGGGCCTGTAGCGAGGCCCGCGCGGATGACTTTGAGCGCGACGGTGCGCTCGAACAATCCGTCGTCGCGGTCGGCGCGGTAGACTGTCCCCATGCTTCCCTCGCCGAGGCGTGCGCGCACGCGCCAGGGGCCGATGGCCTCGCCCAGCAGCGGATCTCGCCGCATGGACTCCGCGAGCGAGCGGATGGCAGCGCCGCTGTTGATCGGCGAGGTGTCCAGGAAGTCGCCAGAGGTGTCGTGCGCGCCGAGCAAGCCCTCGACGGCCTCTCGAAGCGACGGGCTGAACGTGCCCAATAGGGCGTCCCGCTCCGCGCCGGAGAGAGAGAGCACGTCTGCGAGGCGGGCTTTTACCTCGCTCCAGCTTGGACCGCCTTCTGTCATCGCGCCGCGCGAGCCTCGGTGAGGTGCGCCTGCGTCCGGGTTTGGGCGTCGCCTTCCAACGCTGGAATGGCCTGCTCCAGAAGCGGGATCGCCTCCTCCGAGCGCTTCTGGCGCAAGAGGCAGTACCCCAGCGCCGCGCGGGCCACGGCGAGGTCCTCCTCGCTTGTGTCCTCACGCGAGAGGCGGATGGCGAGTGCCTCGCGGAGCACCGCTTCGGCTTGCCTGTAGCGGCCGCCCTCGTTACGGATCTGCCCGACGCTGACCAGCCCGTCGGCGATGTAGGGATGATCGGGGGGAAGGCTGGCGCGGTCGAGGTCGAGCGAGCGTTGGTAGGCGCGCTCGGCGTCCTCCCACCGCCTGAGGTCGCGGTAGGCGCCGCCCAGGCCGTAGAGTCCTGTCGAGATGGAAGGATGATTGTCCCCCAGCGTCTGGCTCCAGATCTCAATCGCGCGCTCGAACAGGACAACGGCTTCCTCCGCGTTGCCTTCGCTGTTGAGCAGGTTCGCAAGGTTGCTCAGCGTGTTGGCCACAAGCGGGTGCGTGCCCAGGTTCGACTCGCGGATCGCGAGCGCCTTCCGGTAGTGCTCCGCCGCCTCTGAGCCTCGGTCCGCAGTGTAGAGGTAGGCCCCCAGGTTGTTGTGCGTCTGCGCCGCGTCCAAATGGTCGGGTCCCAGGGCCTCTTGCGTGAGCGCGAGCGCCCGCGTGCCGAGTCGGATGGCTTCTTCGAGAGCGCCCTCGCGGCTCACGTCGGAGAGGAGGTACGCGAGGTTGTTCGTCGCTTCGGCAACCGACGCGTGGCCTGGAGGGAAGGCCTCTTGCGCCAGGGCGAGCGCTCGGCGGTAGTGCCGCTCGGACTCCTCGTAGTCGCCGGTATAGCTCAGCACGCTCGCGAGCGCAGTATGCGCGTGGCTGACGTCCGCGCCGGAGGCGCCGAGGGAATCGTAGATGGCGACAGCGCGGCGCGCCAGAGGCTCGGAGGCTCCGTAGTTGCCGAGGTTGGCGTGGAGGTGGCTCAGCATCCGCGCCAAACGGGCCTGCACGAGAGGCTGGCCCCCAAGCCGCGCGATCACGGAGTCGCCGCGCTGGGTGAGAAAGGTGCCGACGCGCATCGTGTCCAGGCGTTCGGCGTCGGCAGCAAAGGGGTCGCGGTCGAACATCAGCGCCATGACGCCCGCGACCTGCTCGGCCGTTTCTGCCTCCGTCCGCGCCCGGTCCCGCTCCTGCGCGAGGCTCGTCGCGTACACGGTGCTCAGCGCAATGGTGGCCAGAAGCGCCGCCGCGATGGCGGCCACGCCCACGCGGTGGCGCCCCACGAACTTGCCCACACGGTACCCCGCCGATGGCGGACGAGCTTCGATGGGCAGTCCATCTAGGTGCCGCCTGAGATCCGCCGCCAGCGCCTCCGCCGACGCGTACCGCTCGGCTGGCTCCTTGCGGAGCGCCTTGAGACAAATCGTGTCGAGGTCTCCGCGCAAAGCCTTCGGGTCCGCCCCTTGCGCCTCTGGCGCGCCGCCAGAGGCCGCGCTCGGGAGGAGGGGCTCGTCGTGGAGGATGGCGTGCTCGAGTGCCGTCTGGTGTCCTGTGTCTGGAAACGGGCGCTCTCCCACGAGGACCTCGTAGAGCAGCAGACCAAGACCGTACACGTCGGTCGCGGTGGTCGGCACCTCGCCGCGGATTTGCTCGGGCGCGGCGTAGGTGCGCGTCATCGGCCGGTGGCCGTCCACGCTCGTAAGGTCGGGGTCCGACTCAGGGTCCAGGATCTTCGCGATGCCGAAGTCCAGCAGGATGGGGCGCCAGAGGCCCCTTGCGTCTCGCGAGACGAGCACGTTGGACGGCTTGAGGTCGCGGTGGACCACGAGCGACTGGTGCGCGGTGTGGACCGCTTCGGCGACGCCGATCATCAACTCCACGCGCTCGCGAACGGGGAGGCCTCTGGCGACATCGGTGATGGAGTCGCCAGATACGTAATCCATCGCGAGCCACGGGCGGCCATCTTCGAGGCCGGCGTCCAGTAGGCGCGCGATGCCGGGGTGGCGCAACCGTCCCAGAATCTGCCGCTCCGCTGCAAACCGGCGCAGCACGGCTTCGGTGTTCGCCCCACGGCGCACCATCTTGAGCGCGACCTCCCGGTCAAAAAGCCCGTCGGCACGCCTCGCTCGGTACACGTCGCCCATACCGCCCTGTCCCACCCGTTCCTCAATGTGATACGGGCCGATCGTGGTCCCGATCAATCGGTCGGGAGCCAGATCGAGAAAGCATTCTGTGTCCTCCACAGGCGGACCGCTTGTAGGCGGGTGCTCCAAGACGCCGTGATCCTCGTCTGCCTGAAGCAGGGCCTCCACCTCGCAGCGCACGTCGTGCGAGAGGGATTCCAGATACGCCGTCCGCTTTACGCCCTCAACCGCGAGCGCTTCAGCCAGCCGATCCTTGATTTCTGACCAGCGAGCGAGTTCCATGAGGCGGGGTGGGTCTTGTCCATACGTCACCAGAGGCCCCGTCGGGTCATGCCTCGGCAAGGGCGCGGTACAGCCACGCGCGTGCGGCCACCCACTCGCGCTTGACGGTCGTGGGGGAGATGCCCAGCGCTTCCGCCGTTTCCTCGACCGTCAGGCCCGCGAAGTAGCGGCATTCGACGACTCGCGCTGCGCGCGGGTCGATCTCTTCAAAGCGTTTAAGGGCTTCGTCCAGGGCCAGGATCTCGTCTGCCGGTTCGTCCGCGCGGATCTCGCCGACGCGGTCGAGTGACGTGGGCCGCTCCCCGCCTCCTCGCTTGACCCGGTTGCGCTTGCGCGCGTCGTCCACGATCACCTGCCGCATGGCGCGTGCCGCCGCGGCGAAAAAATGAGCGCGGCCGTCGAAGGGCAGCCGGTCTCCATCTACGAGCTTGAGGTAGGCCTCGTGGACGAGCGCAGTCGTGTTGAGCGTGCCATCGCGTCGGGAGCGGGAGCGGTGGATCTGCGCGAGCCGGTGCAACTCGTCGTACACCGCGCCCAGAAGCCGGTCGGACGCGCTGGAGTCTCCGTTGCGGGAGTCCGCAAGCAAGGCCGTGACGTCGGCAGAAGGCATGTGACCAAGAGAGGGTGGGATGACCTAGGGTACGACTCCGGCCGGAAACAACAGAGACGGCCCCGCTTCCGAGGAAACGAGGCCGTCGCGCGGCGTGAGGCGAGCGTCGCCGGTAGGTAACGGCCTCACGTGAACGCCCGCGCAGTTCACGCCAGAGGCTGCCGGTCTACTGCCCGCCGTTTTCCAGCATGAGGCGGAAGCGCTCGCAGTCCATCGGCACGGAGTCCACACGCCGGTTGCGGCTGCAGCCAACGCCGGGGTCTTCCTTGTCGCACGAGGGCGACGCGACGCCGCGGTTGCGGATCTGGAGGCGGCTGGCAGCGACCCCCTGCGTCAGGTAGTAGTCGTAGACGGCCTGAGCGCGGCGTCCCGCCAGACCCATTCCGAAGCGGTCGTGCTCTGACGTGTCGGTGTAGGCATCCAGGAATACACAGCAAGCGGAGTTGTCGAGCAGCAGTTCGACGTTCTCACCAAGGAGATCTTGCGCCCGCATCGACAGGCTAGACGAGCCGTGGTCGAAATAGATCGAGTTGAGCTCGACAAGGTCACAGACCAGTGGTTCTGGCTCCACGTAAATCGTCTCGCGCTCCACGATGACTTCCCGCGTTGGAACCGGTGGGATGTACTCGACGGGGGCGGGGGAGCGGGCTCCGAAGCCGAGGCGCAGTCCACCCGTAAGGAGGGCGGAGCCGAACTTGGTGTCGAACAGGCTGTCACCGTCTCCGAGGACACACGCGGGGTCCGTTGGATCGGCCTCACACTTCGCGATGCAGTCCGGGTCACCGTCGCAGAGCTCGAAGAAGTCGGCCGCGACTCGTGCTCCCTGACCGACGTTGTTCAGAGGGAAGCGGTAGCTGGCTTCACCAAACAGGGAGAGGTTGCGCGAGAGGTTGAGGTCCACCCCAATACCGACCGGCAGAACGTATGCGACACGGTCGCGGTCCAACGCATCTGCGACATCGTCCCTTCCAAAGGGATCTGCGATGATGGCGCCAATACCCGTGTAGACGTAAGGCACTACGCTGGAGGTACGTGGCGATGCGAGGTTGAAGAGGAGGTCTACCTCGGCAAGCGCCTGCTCGTTGGTGAGGAACGGGTTGCCGCCCTGCCGCGCGATCTCGTTGTCGCTGTCCGCGCCGATGTTCAACAAGCCCGCCAACAGGCGCCCGTACAGGCGGTCTCCACCGAGGGGGAGCCCTACGAAGGCCGTAACAGCGGGTTTGACCTCGGTCACATTCTCCTGCACGACGTTGTCGAGCGGGTAGAGAGTGTTGGGGCCGTTGTACACGGATGCGCCGACACCTATGCCAATGCGGACACCGGAGCTACCGCCGTCGGTGTCATAGCGCGTGCCGATGACTTGTGCAGACGCCACGCTCGTCATGAGCAAGGCGATCAGAAAGAGGGGAAATGAGAGACGGTGTGTCATATCGGAAGGGCCAGGAGTGGCCGGTCTACCAGGGGATGTGGTCCCGTGTGCGGGCGTTCGGGCTCGTCCCTTACCAAAACCGGACGGAACGGCATGTGAGCGGATTCAACTTCGCTCTTGGACCGATGATCGTTCCCGAGGCCGATCCGTAAAGGTCAGAACGGAGTGGATCTACTCCTGTCAGGCTTCCTGTCTCCGAGCGCCGCTGTGGCGAAGGCTTCTCGCGAGTAGATCTGGGCACATGCTGAATGCGGCCGCGCGCAGCCCCAACCTTCCAGTTGGCTGAAAGCCGGAACGCCAGAGGCCTCTGGCGAACTCGTAGGATCAGCCGCTGGCGCCAGAGGCTTCGGTGGGGAAAGGCCCCGCTCAGGCATAGAAAAAGGGCGGCCTGCTACCCAGCAGGCCGCCCTTTGGCGGAGTCAGCAGGCGGCGTGGCCGCCTACTGAGAACCGATTAGCGACGCGAGGTGCCGCGGGGCGTGAACGTCCCGCATGTGGCCGGGATCGAGTCACCGCGACGTGCGCGGCTATCGCCTGGGCCTGGATCCTCCTTCGAGTCAGCGTTGGGATCCTCACCGAGGCCCTCTGCGCGGACGCGGTCCATCGCGATGCCGTTGGCGACGTAGTAGTCGCGGATGGCGTTGGCGCGGGCCTGCGAGAGGCGGATCTGCTCGGTCTCGCGGTCATCCGTGTAAGCACGGACGAGAACGCAGATGTCCGGGCAGCGACGGAGAACGTCGAGGTTCTCGTCGAGACGCTCGCGGGCATCAGCCGTGAGGGCTGCGCTACCGAAGTCGAAGTAGACCGAGTTGAGCTCGGACACGTCGGCGCAGTAGGTGTCTGCGATCGTCACAGTCGCCGTGCAGGAGTCGGATCCGTATGCGTTCCGCGCAGTCGCGGTAACGGTGTACGTACCAGGCTCACTGTAGCTGTGCGAGGATGGGAAGCGGGTACCGCTGTCGCCGTCGCCGTCACCCCACTGGACCGAGATGGTCACGGGCTGAGAAGCGTCGGAGTTGACGGTGCCGTTAAGCGTGACCGTGTCGCCAGGGCCAGCCGTGCTTGGGCTGATACGGCAAGCCGTAAGGACCGGCGCGATCTGCGGCTCGACGACCGTCACGACACAGGTGTCCATGTCCTCGTTGTAGTCACCCACAGCCGTCGCGGAGACAGTGTACGTGCCAGGAGTCCGGTACGTGTGCGAAGCGCTCATGCCTGCACCCGTTGCACCGTCGCCCCAATCCCAGCTCAGGCTGACTGGAGGCGTGGCGTCCATGTTGGTCATCGCCATGAACGAACCAGACTCACCTGCGGTCAGCTCTGCAGGGCACTGCAGGCCTTCGATCATCACCGGCGTGTACGGCGCCTTGAAGGCGTACCGGAGACCGATGTTGTAGAAGCCGAGGTTGTCGTAGTCAGCGTCGTCGCCGCCTTCGCCGATACCGCCCGTGACGGAACCGGGGTCAACGCCGTCAACAGCGGCGTCGTCGAAGATGAACGAGACGTTGCCCTCCACGAATGCGGAGAGCTGCTGGCCGAGCATGAAGTCGATGCCGAGGCCCGCGTACGGACCGAAGCCAACATCACGCTGCGTCGGGTCGTCGTTGCCGAACGTCACCTGACCACCGATGTTGGTGTAGGGCGAGATGCGCGAGCTCGGGAACGGGCTGTAACGCAGCGCTGCGATCAGGGACGGGAGCGACTCGCTCTCGTTGATCCGACACGCGTCCTCGTTCTCGGGCAGACGGCAGTCCGCCGCGCTCCGTGTACCGTTGGGGGCAGGGTACGCCTCGTTGAGGTTCTTGTACGCCGCGTACTGGCCCGTCACGCCGAGAGCGAGGCTCTCAGTGAACTGGTAGCCGACTTCGAGGCCGAAGCCGGGGCCGAAGTCGCGGGTAGCCCAAGCGCGGTTGTCAATGCGGTCTCCCGTGATGACACCGTTGGTGCGATCAAGCTCGCCGCCGTAGGTGACCACGCCGCCCTTGAGGGCGAGGTAGAGAGTGTTGCTGGGTCGCACGACCTGCGCTTGAGCCGACGAGGCGAGGAGCAGAAGCGCCGTGCACCCGAGCAGGAGCGAGGAAGAGAGACGCGAGGTCATATTCTTCTCCTGTCGGTTCAGAAGCATCATAGAAGGGGTGTGGGTGAAGGGCGGGCCGAAAAGGAAAGGTGGCGAACGCCGGAAACGAGGCGGGTGCCGGGGAGATCGGTGGCAAAAGCCATGGCCGAATCCGCGTCCCAAGTATGCGAAATCAAGCTCGTCCGCGCAAGAAAGCGGGCGCTGCGAGAGCGGCCGCTAGACCAACGTCAGACGTAAAACTCCTCACAAAGGGGCGTGGAGGCGGTGAGGCCGATACCGTCCACATAGAAACGGGTTCCATCGAAACGAATCGCTCCCTGCGAAGAGGGAGGGAAGCGAACGACGGGCCTCTGGCGCCAGCGGCCGGAGCTAGTCGATCGACTGAACGTGCTGCTCGAGCGCGCTCTTGATGTTCGCGGCTTTGTTCGGGTGGATGATGCGACGAGTCGCCATCCGGTCGAGCTGGGCCTTGACGTCGTTGAGCTTGGCTTCGGCGGCCGCGCGATCCGTCAGACCTTCGAGGTCCTTCATCATGGTGCGGACGCGGAGCTTGTGCTGGCGGTTGCGAAGGCGGCGACGGGCGTCCTGACGGACGCGCTTAGCAGCAGACTTGTGCTGGGGCATAAGGCGGGCCCGATCCGAATCGGGCAGGGTTTCAGTCAGAGTTCAACGCATCCAGAGAAGCGCTCGGGATGCAGCCAGCTAAGTTAGACGGCTCTCTGTGCAGATGAAGCGAAACAGCACACCTCGACAACCCTTCTTGCGCGCCGCGCTCGCGCGTCCCACACGCCTCTGGCGCCCGCCAGAGGCCCGCTCCCATGCTCAACTTCCTCCGTGACCTCTTTTCCCGCCCGGGAGCGACCCGGACGGTGATTCTGTTGGAGCAGGACACGATGAGCACGCCGCGCCAATATGAGGTGCGTCCGAGCTACGCGGCGTATGCAGCGGTGATTGGCACTGTCCTGCTGTCCTCGCTCCTCATCGTGCTCGTGGTGCTGACGCCGCTCCGCCGGGTGCTCGCCGGGCCGTCCACGGGTGAGCTTCGTGACACAGCCGAGGACAACGCGATCCGCGCCGCTGCTCTGGAGGACTCGCTGGAGGTCCAGTACCGCCAGATCTCTCAGCTCCGGGCGCTTATCACGGGTGACTTGACCGACGAGGCGATGCTGGACCCGGAATCCGTGGTCCTGCCGTCGGAGGACGAGCTTGCGGAGCTGGGGGATACGCCGCGGCCTGTGCCGCCCGAGGCGCCCCGCCAGGCCTCTGGCGAGCCGTCGGGGCTTTCGCTCCGCGCTCTGCGCGCCAGAGGCGAGGGGCCGGCTCCGGGATCCGCAGCCGAGGCGTACCTCTCCAGTCTCCGCCTTCCTGTTCCGCCACCGCTGGACGGCGTCGTCTCGCGGGGCTTCGACGCCAGCTCGGGCCACTTCGGCTTGGACATCGCGGCTGACGAGGGCACGCCCGTTCGAGCCGTGGGCGAGGGGTACGTGGTGGCCGCCGACTGGACGAACGCCGGCGGGTGGACCGTTGCCGTCCAACACGCCGACGGCTACCTTTCTGTCTATAAGCACAACGACCGCTTGCTCAAGCGAGTGGGAGACCGCGTCCGCAACCGTGAGACCGTCGCCCTCTCTGGCGACACGGGCGAGGTGACATCCGGGCCGCATTTACATCTCGAGATCTGGCGCGACGGCTTGGCGCAAGACCCCGCCTCGTTCCTGATCGTGCCATCGCGTGGAGCCCGCTAGGCTCCGTTTCCCTCCCTGACCGATGGCCCTCTTCCGCTCAGACTCTAACTCCAGCCCGTCCGGATCCATGGCTAAGCAACGCCCCGTCGCCTCCGTAGGCCCCGCCGACCAGCACAACATCATCGGCGCGGGTTCCGTCGTCGAGGGCACCCTCCGAGGCGGGGGCAACGTCCACATCGCGGGCACCATCAACGGCAATGTGGAAGTGGAAGGCCGGACGGTGGTCATGCCAGGCGGCGTCGTAGACGGAGAGCTCACCTCCACGAGCGCGGAAGTCGGCGGCCATATAAAAGGTCAGGTCACGTGCCGCGAGCGCCTCGTGCTCAAGCCGACGGCCGTCGTGGATGGGGACATCCAGACGGCCAAGCTGGTCATTGAGGACGGCGCGACGTTTAACGGCGGGTGCCAGATGGGCGCGCAGGCTGGGGCCTCTGGCGCCGACCGGAAGCGCCGCGTGATCCCCGCCGAGCAAAAGGAGGCCGCGTGAGCGCGCCCCCTGACGAACGCGACGCTTGGGCCGATCCGCCGGACCGGTGGGCCGAGGACGACCGCGCGTGGAAAGAGAAGTGGACCGACAAAGCGCCAGAGGCCTCTGGCGATGACGAGGTGGAGCCGCCCTCGGCAGCGTACCGCCCCGAGAAGGCGAGCATCAAGTCCGTCGCGGACTCCTACGAGGAGGGGATGCGAGAGGCTGGGCCTTACCTCACTATCGGTCTGCAGATCGCCGGCTCGATGTTCCTCTTCGTCGGGGGCGGGTGGGCATTAGATGAGTGGGCGGGCACCTCGCCGTGGGGCATCTTGGTCGGAACGGTGCTCGGCTTTCTGGGCGTGATGGCACTCGTCCTCCGGCTGGCGAACGACGCCAAAACGAAGCCATAGCGCCAGAGGCCTCTGGCGAAGTGAGGGCGGGCAGAGAATCAGGTGAGCGGCAAGAGGGGAGAAGCAAGGAGTCCAGACCGCTTCTATCGGATTTCACCCCCCCTTGCGGGGGCCTCCGCGGGGGGGCGGCTAGCTTGCTGGACTTCCCCGAAAGGGGGCCGATCCCCATCCTGTCCGTCCGCCCCATGACTGCTATCACGAGTCTGCTGCTCGGCGCCGCTCTCGGAGTTGCGCATGGCCTCGCGGGCCTCGTGATCGCTCGCCTCGCAAGAGGCGCATCGGGCAACGTGCTCGCCACCGTGATTCTCGGCGGCACCGCGTTGCGCATGATGATGGTGTTGGGTGTCGTCGCGCTGCTCCTGTTGTTCTCGTCGGTTCAGATCGCCTCGTTTATCACAGGGCTCGGCGTGACGTTCGTGATCGGCCTCATCGCAGAGGTCTTTCTGCTGCTGCGGCACTCGTCCGCTACCCCCACCCGCGCCTGACGCCCCGATGCGCCTCGCTCTCGCGTTCCTCTTTGCCCTCGCACTCGTTCCTGCGGCCTCGGCCGCTGGCGACGAAGAGGATTTCGACGCCGTTCACCACACCGCCGACGGCAACTACCTCGACTTCCTGCCGATCGGCAAGGTTGAGCTGCCGCGCCTATTCGTGGTGCGTGACGCCAGCGGCTCGCTCGGCGTCCGGTTCTTCGGCTCGTCCACGGCTGCGGTGGCCTCTGGCGAATTCGAAATCGAGAGCCACGGCGGGGCCGCTCATGGTGAAGAGGAGCACGTCGGGGATGCCGGCCACGAGGAGTCTCCTGTTGAGGATGTCGCAGACGAGTCGCTTGTAGAGCTGGGCGTGATCGAGGACAGCGCTGCCCCCTACGATGCGCACTTGGTGGCCACAGGCGGATCGGATGTGGTTGTGGACCTCTCTCCGACGCGGCACCTCGTCTTCGTCTTCCTGGCGATCGGCGTGCTTTGCCTGCTCTTCCTGCCGATGGCGGGCAAGTACAAAAAGGGCATCGGCCGCGACACCGCCCCGCGCGGTCTGCTCCAGAACATGCTGGAGACGGTCATTATCTACGTCCGCGACGAGATCGCGCGCCCCAACCTGGGCGAGAAGACGAGCAAGTACCTCCCGTACCTGCTGACGGTCTTCTTCTTCATCCTGATCTGTAACCTGCTCGGCCTCGTGCCCTTTGGCGCGACCGCGACGGCGAACATCTCGATTACGGTCGTGCTGGCTGTGTTCACGTTTATCGTCACGCAGCTTGCCGGCACGAAGGACTACTGGGGTCACATCTTCAATCCCCCTGGCGTGCCTCTGGCGCTGAAGCCGATCCTCATCCCCATTGAGTTCATCGGCATCTTTACCAAGCCGTTCGCGCTCGCCATCCGTCTCTTCGCCAACCTCACGGCAGGGCACTTGGTCATCCTGAACCTCATCGGGATCATCTTCATCATCTCGAAGACGTTCGGTACCGGCGCCGGCATCGGCACGGGCGTCGCGGCGACGTTCATGGTGCTGTTCGTGTACGCCCTCGAAGTCCTGGTCGCGTTTATCCAGGCCTACGTCTTCACGATCCTCAGCGCGCTGTTCATCGGCATGGCCTCGGCAGAGCACGAGCATGACCACGACCACGCCGAGGACCACGGCCTGACGAACCACGACGTCGCCGTCGCGAAAGCGAACGGAACGGCCCCCCACAAACTCCACGAGCGCACCGTCGGCACCGAAGCCACATTCGCGTAGCGCTCGGCCTCTGGCGCCAGAGGCGCCTCTCCGAGGCCACCCAACACCCCGGGCGCGACTGCGCCCTCTCGTAGACAACACCCCCCAAACCTCACCCGCGAAATGGATCCCCTCGCACTCGGTTACATCGCCGCCGGCCTCGGAGCTGGCATCGTCGCCCTCGGCGCTGGACTCGGCATCGGCCGCCTCGCTGCCGCCGCCCTCGAAGGCTCTGCCCGTCAGCCCGAAGCCGCTGGCGACATCCGGACCACGATGATCATCGCTGCCGCCCTCATTGAGGGTGTGGCGCTCTTCGGTCTCGTCGTCTGCATCCTCATGGCGCTCCGCGCGCCGATCGGCGCGTAGCTCACGCTTCGCGTCCGGGAACCGGCCCTCCGCCTCGCCTGCTCCGGCGGCATACCTGTGCCTCTGGCGCCAGGGGCAGGCGGAGGGCGCTTTGACCCTACCCCGCTATGACGTTCGTCCTCGCCGCCAACCTCCTCGCACCCAACGCCGGGCTCATCTTCTGGATGGTTCTGGCGCTGACGATCCTGCTGACGCTGCTCGGCAAGTTCGCGTGGCCGTCCATTGTCGGCGGGATCGAAGAGCGCGAGCGCCGCATCGAGACCTCGCTTACCGAGGCCGACCGCGCCCTCGCACAGGCCAAGCAGCTCCAGGCCGACAACGACTCCGCGCGGCGTCAGTCCGAGCAGCAGGCGCAGGCCATCCTTCGCGAGGCTCGCGAGGAGGCTGAAGCCCTTCGCTCGGCCGACGTGGAGAAGACCCGCGCCGACCTCGCCGAGATGAAGGAGAGCGCCCGCGCCGACATCGAGCGCGAGAAGCGCCAGGCTCTCGCCGAGCTGCGCGCCGAAGTCGCCAACCTCGCCGTCAACGGCGCGGAGAAGATCCTCCGTCAGGAGATCGACGCGCAGACGCAGAGCCGGCTCGTCAACGACTTCATTTCCGAGCTGCCCCAGAATTAGGGGCGCAGAGACGAGGGCGTGGGGCTCGGCTCCACCCCGGTCCTTCCGCCCCCAGTCCCCTCACGCATGAACCCCGTCGCTCGCCGTTACGCGCTCGCGCTCTACGAAGAGGCCGAAGCCAAGGGCATGGTCGAGACCATCGATTCGGACGTGGAAACGCTCCACTCCGCCCTCGACGGCTCCCGAGACCTCGCCGCCGTCTTCGCCAGCCCTATCATCGCGCGCGAAAAGAAGGACGCCGTCCTCCAGAGCCTCTTCGGGGGCAAGGTGAACGACCTCACGATGCGGTTCCTGCGCCTGATGGTCGAGAAGCAGCGCGAAGAGCTGCTGCCCGAGACCGTCCGCACCTACGCCGCCCTCCGCGACGAGCGCCTGAACATCGTGGAGGCCACGGTAAAGAGCGCGCAGCCTCTGGCGCACGATGAGGCGGACCGCCTCCGCCAGAAGCTCGAAGCGCAGGCCGGCAAAAGCGTCCGCGTCCGCATGGTCGTCGACCCGTCGCTCATGGGCGGCCTCGTCGTCCGCATGGGAGACGTGGTCTATGACCGGAGCGTCTCGCACCAACTCAAGACGATGCGCGAGCAGCTCCTGGAGCGCGCCGCCGTCAGCCTCAACTAGCATTCGCCTCGCGCGCCTCTGGCGCCAGAGGCCACCCGATTTGACCCACTGGCCACAGGCCACTGACCCCATCTGAACATGGCCACCGCGATTCGCCCTGATGAAGTCACCGCCGTGCTCCGCCAGGAGCTTGGCGGCTTCGATGCCGAGACCGACGTTTACGAGGTCGGCACCGTCCTCCAGGTCGGTGACGGTATCGCCCGCCTCTACGGCCTGAGCAAGGTCCAGGCCGGTGAGCTCATCGAGTTCCCCGCCTCTGGCGTGACCGGCATGGTCCTCAACCTTGAGGAGGACAACGTCGGCGCCGTGCTCTTCGGCGACGCGTCCACGGTCAAGGAGGGCCACGAGGCGCGGCGCACCAAGCGCATCGCGTCTATCCGCGTCAGCGAGTCCATGCTCGGCCGCGTGGTCGACCCGCTCGGCAACCCAGTGGACGGCAAGGGCGCGCTTGAGGGCCCGTTCTACGAGATGCCCATCGAGCGCAAGGCGCCGGGCGTCGTCTTCCGCGAGCCCGTCACCGAGCCGCTGCAGACGGGGATCAAGGCCATCGACGCGATGGTGCCGATCGGCCGCGGCCAGCGTGAGCTCGTCATTGGTGACCGCCAGACGGGTAAGACGGCGGTCCTGCTGGACACGATCCTGAACCAGAAGCGCACGCACGAGGAGGGCGACAAGCCCGTCTACTGCGTCTACGTCGCCATCGGTCAGAAGGCGTCCACGGTTGCTCAGGTGCAGTCCGCTCTGGAGCGCTACGGCGCGATGGAGTACACGGTTATCGTGAGCGCCCCGGCCTCCGCTCCGGCCCCGCTGCAGTTTATCGCTCCCTTCGCGGGCGCCTGCATCGGTGAGTTCTTCCGCGACACCGGCCGCCACTCGCTCTGCATCTACGACGACCTCTCCAAGCAGGCCGTCGCGTACCGTGAGGTATCCCTTCTCCTCCGCCGCCCGCCGGGCCGCGAGGCGTACCCGGGCGACGTGTTCTACCTGCACTCCCGCCTTCTGGAGCGCGCCGCGAAGATCATCAACGACGACGGCATCGCGGCCGACATGAACGACCTGCCGGCCGACCTCAAGCCGATCGTCAAAGGCGGCGGGTCTATGACGGCGCTCCCGGTGATCGAGACGCAGGCGGGTGACGTCTCCGCGTACATCCCGACCAACGTGATCTCGATCACGGACGGTCAGATCTTCCTGGAGTCCAACCTCTTCAACGCCGGTGTGCGTCCGGCCATCAACGTGGGCATCTCGGTGTCTCGCGTCGGTGGTAATGCGCAGATCAAGGCGATGAAGAAGGTCTCCGGTACGCTCCGCCTGGACCTCGCGCAGTACCGCGAGCTGGAGGCCTTCGCCAAGTTTGGCTCCGACCTGGACCCGACGACGCAGCGCCAGCTCAACCGTGGTGCCCGTCTCGTGGAGGTGCTCAAGCAGCCGCAGTACGCGCCGGTTCCCGTCGAGGAACAGGTCGCCGTGGTCTACGCCGCAGGCCAGGGCCTCGCCGATGCCGTGCCGGTGAGCCGCATCAAGGAGTGGGAGAACGACTTCCGCGAGGCGCTCCGCCTCAAGCACCGCGACACCCTCGACTCGCTCGTCGCCAGCGGTAAGCTCTCGGACGAGGCGATCGCGGCCTTCGAGCAGGAGGCCAAGGACGTGGCTTCCCGCTACGCCGAGACCGCCGACGCCTAACCCCCGGGCCTCTGGCGACGCGCCAGAGGCTTCCCCTCAGCCCCCGCGCATCTCTCTAGATGGCTTCTCTTCGCGACATCCGCACCCGCATCGGTGGGGTCAAGAACACGCAGCAGATCACCCGCGCCATGAAGATGGTCGCGGCGGCGAAGCTGCGGAAGGCGCAGGAGCGGATCTTTACGACCCGTCCGTACGCCTTCAAGATCCGCGAGATGATCGGGCACCTCCGCCAGAGGCTCGATCCTCTGGCGCACCCGTTTTTCCAGCCTCGGGAGGAGGTGAACAGCGTGCTGCTCATCGTCGTGACGAGCGACCGCGGCCTGGCCGGCGCGTTCAACACCAACCTTCTCAAGGTGGCCGAGACGCGCATCCGCGAGGACTACGCCGGGCTCGGGCAGGAGAACATCCACGTGCTCGCCGTGGGCCGCAAGGGCCACGAGTACTTCGGCAACCGCGGCTACGACCTCGTCGGCGATTTCCGCGGCGCGTTTAATGACCTCCGCTTCCCCATCGCGGGCGAGGTGCTGGACGTGGCGATCGAGGGATGGAAGGACGGCCGCTGGGACCTCGTGGAGGTCGTCTACAACGAGTTCCAGAACACGATCTCGCAGAACCGCATCGCGGAGCAGCTGCTCCCGATCCCGCAAGAGGCCTTCTTCACGCCCGTGATGGAGAACGCTGAGGACGTGGCCTCTGGCGGCGACGAAGGCGGCGAGGTGGAGTACATCTTCGAGCCCAGCGCCGAGGCTCTGCTGGAGCGCCTCGTGCCGGAGTACATGCAGTACCAGCTATGGCGCGCGATGCTGGAGAGCAACGCGGCCGAGCAGGGCGCGCGCATGGTCGCGATGGAGAACGCCACGACGAACGCGGGCGAGCTACTCAAGGACCTCCGCCTGACCTACAACCGCGCCCGTCAGGCCGCCATCACGACGGAGATCATCGAGATCTCGTCGGGTGCCGAGGCGCTGCGGCAGGCCACCGGCGGCTGAGCTGATTCGCCAGAGGCCACCTCTGGCGAGACCGATCCCGATCCCGAAGCCGGGGGCGCGTGTCGCCTCCGGCTTTTTTCGTGCGCCTCTGGCGCCAGAGGCTTACACGCCCTGACAAACCCTGTTGTCATTGCGAGCGCTCGCGACGCAATCTGGTCCAGATGAGCGGGGAGTAACGGGGGCGCTGGGTCACTATCCCCTCGGGATGACACCCATAGGGTTTGGTTCGACGGTCTTAATCCCGCGAGCGGATCAGGATCAGATCCTCTTGCGGCGGCACGAGCCACTCGGCGCCGTCTTCGGTGATAACGACCATCTCTTCGACCGAGATGGTTTTGGTCTCACCGTTCGCCAGAGGCCAGCTGTGGAAACCGTCGAAGGCGAAGGTCATGCCGGGGCGGAGCGTTTTGAGCTGGGCGCCAGAGGGCGTACGGCCTTCCTGACCGCCGCCGAGGCTGGGTCCGCTATCGTGCGCCCAGTAGCCGACGGGGTGGCCGGTGCTCCACATGACGGGGAGCGAGCCGCTGGCGCGCATCTCCGCACGCTGCGCGCGGTCCACGTCTACGCCTCTGGCGCCGGGCCGCATGGCCTCGAAGGCGGCTTGCCGTCCGCGCTTGGCGGCCTCCCACTTCGCGACGGCCTCTGGCGGCGCCTCCGTCTCTCCAGGCGCGAGGACGTAGGCGAAGCGCTGGATATCCGTTACCCACATGTCCCCGACCCGAATCCCGAAGTCGGTCTGGATAAAGTCGCCGGGCTGGATCACGCGGTCCGTCGGGTGAGAGTGCCCGCGGTCGCGCCCTGAGTTGACGGCCGGGTTCTGATCCGGCGCCCACCCATCGTCAACACCCGCCTCGCGCATCTTGGCTTCGAGGAAGTCCGCGATGTTGCGGTCGGTGGTCACGCCCGGGACAGCGGCGGCGTAGGCCAGCTCCTGCCAGAGTGCGGTGAGGTTCGCGGCGCGGCGCATAAAGTCGACCTCCTCTGGTGTCTTGACCGAGAGCCATTCGGAGATCAGCGTTTCAGCCGATGCAGTTCGGTCCATCCAGTCGTCCAGGCCGGCCTGCATCCGTTCGTACTGCGTAGACGAGAGGCCATCCGAGATGGGCGAGCCGCCGCGGTTGATCGCGATGGCCTCTGGCGCGAACCGCTGGAAGAGAGAGACGACGGACGACCAAACGGACTCGCCGCGCGGGATCTCGATCACCTCTTGCTGGCCCAGCTCCGCGAGCGACGCGGCCTCCCCCGCGGGCGAGACGGCAAACGGCTCCACGCCAGAGGCGGTCCGGAAGAACAGGAAGGCGGCCTCTCCGCCCGCGTTCTCGCAGCCGACGTGCCGCGCCATCGGGTCGTTGTCGTTCTCGCGGCAGAGCACGAGCCACGCGTCCACGTCTGCGCGGTCCATCGCGTCCGGTAGGAGCGTGGCGACGCGCTCGGCGCGGATGGCCGGCCACGGATCGCCCGAAGTCTCCGGTGCGGGAGCCTCTTGCGCGACGACCGCGAGGGGAAAGAGGAGAGCGAGAAAGGTGGCGCGCATCGGGATAGGGGAGGGGCGTGTCCGAACCTACCGCCAGAGGCCTCAGGGGCCGGAGCCGCCGCGCTGTCGAAATCTGTGTGGCGACGAGACGAGCGGTTGATTCCCAGGTGCCCACGGCTCTACTTTGCGCGCCCCACGGAGAGGTGGGTGAGTGGCTGAAACCGCTGCTTTGCTAAAGCAGTGTACCCTTTACGGGGTACCGGGGGTTCGAATCCCCCCCTCTCCGCCGGTCTTAGGACGCCCCGCACGAATCCGTGCGGGGCGTTTTTTGTGGCGCCAGCGGCCTCTGGCGAGAGCTCTACGCCGCGCCGCGAGAGGCTCGAGCAGCGGTTGGCATCAACGGCCGGCCCGCCCGCCAGAGGCGAAGTAGGTTTCGGCCGAGCCCACCGCCCCATCATGCTTCGTTTTTCGGTTCTCGCCGCTGTTCTCCTCGCCGCCACCGCCGCTGGCGCCCAACCGCAGGTGCCTCTGGCGACCCCCTACGCCGTTGAAGGGACGAGAGGCTACGACGCCTCCATCCCGACGCCCCAGGCCGTGCTCGGCTACACCATCGGCGAGCGGCACACGCGTCCAGAGGAAGTGATCCGCTACGTCGAGGCCGTTGCCGCCGCGTCACCGCGCGTGGAGATAGGCTTCCACGGGACCACGTACGAAGGGCGGCGGCTGGTCCACGCCATTGTCACCTCGCCCGCGAACCACGCCCGGTTGGAGACCATCCGCGACGCGAACCTGATGCTCAGCGAGTCGCCAGAGGCCGTGAGCGACAGCGAGATCGCGGCCATGCCGGTCGTGGTGTACCAGGGCTACTCCGTCCACGGCAACGAGGCCTCGGGGACCGAGGCAGCGCTCGTCTACCTCTATCACCTCGCCGCGGCGCTAGGACCCGAGATCGACGCACAACTCGCGGAGGCCGTCGTCCTGCTCGATCCCATGCTCAACCCGGACGGGCGCGACCGCTTCGCGGACTGGGTGAACGGCTACCGCGGAGCCTCTGGCGTCGCAGACCCGCAGAACCGTGAGCACCGCGAGCCGTGGCCGAACGGACGCACCAACCACTACTTCTTCGACATCAACCGCGACTGGCTGCCGACGGAACTGAAGGAGAGCCAGGGCCGCATGGCGTGGTGGCACACGTGGCGCCCGCAGGTGAGCACGGACCACCACGAGATGGGCTCGGAGTCCACCTTCTTCTTCCAACCCGGCATCCCCTCGCGCAACAACCCGAACACGCCAGAGGCGACGTACGAGCTCACGGGCGCGATCGCGCGGTACCACGCCGACGAGCTGGACCGCATCGGGCAGTTCTACTACTCCGAGGAGAGCTTCGACGACTTCTACTACGGCAAGGGCTCTACCTACCCCGACGTGAACGGCGCGGTCGGCATCCTCTTCGAGCAGGCGTCCTCGCGCGCGCTCCGCCGCGAGACCGAGGCCAACGGCGAGCTCACCTACGCTGTCACTGTTCGCAACCAGCTCGCGACGTCGGTCTCCACGCTCCGCGCCGCCATCGCGCTCCGCCAGAGGCTTCTGACGCACGCGCGCGACTTCTACGCCGAAGACGCGGCCTCTGGCGCCTACGTGATCGGGCTCGGCGAGAGCCGGACGCGTGGGCAGGCGTTGGCGCAGGCGCTCTCGCGGAGCCGCGTCAAGATGTACGCGCTGGAGCAAGACGTGACCGCCGGTGGCCGCACCTACCGCGCCGGTGAGGCCTACGTGGTGCCTCTGGCGCAAACGCAGGGACGCCTGGTCAAAGCCGCGATGGAGCGCGTGCTGACCTACACCGACAGCCTGTTCTACGATGTCTCCGCCTGGACCTTCCCGCTCGCCTACGGCGCGGACGTGGCCGAGGTCTCTCGCGTGCCACGGATGGGCGCCGAGATGCAGCCCGTTTACGATGGCGGGCGCGTGGTCGGCGGGCAAGCGCGCGTGGCGTACGCGATCCCGTGGGGCCGCTACTTCGCGCCCCGCGCGTTGCGTCGGATGCAAGAGGCCGGGCTGCGCGTGCGCTTGGCGAAAAGCCCGTTCGAGGCGGCCTCTGGCGGCTCGCGCCGCCAATTCGACCGCGGCACGCTGATCGTGCAGGCACGGCAAGGCGAGATCACGCCCGATTCCGTCCACGCCGTCGTGATGCGGGCCGCCGAGATGGACCACGTCGAGGCGTACGCGCTGGACTCCGGCCTCACGCCGAGCGGCAACGACCTCGGCAGCAACGACTGGCCGGTCCTGGTCGCGCCGCGCGTCGCGCTTCTCGCGGGCGAGGGCACCAGCTCCTACGGCGTCGGCGAGGTGTGGCACCTGCTCAGCGAGCGGTTCGGCCAGGAGGTCTCGCTGATCGACCCCGCCGAGCTCCCGTCGCTGGACGGTTACACGACGCTCATTCTCGCGAACGGCTCGTACAACTCGCTCAGCGACGCCGACATCGAGCGGATGAAAGCGTGGGTGCGCGGCGGCGGCGTCGTGATTGGCCTGCAGGGCGGCGCGTTGTGGGCCGCCAGAGGCGGGCTCCTCACGTCTCCCACGCGCAGCAGCCCGCCGGATTCCACGGCCTACCCGTATGCCGAGCGTGACGGCGCCAGAGGCGCGCAGGCGCTGGGCGGCTCCATCCTCGATCTCGTCGTAGACCCCACGCACCCGCTGGCCTATGGCTACGGCGCGCGCATCCCCGTCTTCAAGTCCGGCACGGCCGTCTTCGCGCCCGACTCCACCAACTCGGGCGTGGACGTGGGCCGCTACGACGCCCAAACGCCGGTCTTAAGCGGGTACGCGTCAGGCGCCGTCCGCCAGAGGCTCGCCGGCGCCGCCGCGCTCCGGGCCTCGTCGATGGGCCGCGGGCGCGTGATCTTGATGGACTTCAACCCCGCCTTCCGAGCCTTCTGGTACGGCACCGACGGCCTGCTGCTGAACGCCGTCTACTTCGGACGGACGTTCTAGCCGCGGCCTCTGGCGCCAGAACGCGGCCCGGCGCCGGAGGCCGCGCCCGGCGTCGGCCGTCCCGCTAGGCACAGCCCGGCGCATCGGGTAGGTTCAGGGCTCCGATCCCCACCCGCATGGCCAAGACCAACCCGCTAGACACCGCGATCGCGCCAGAGGCCTCTGGCGCCACCACCGCCGCCCGCTACAGGACGCCGTTTATCGTCGTCACGAGCCTCTTCTTTATCTGGGGGTTCATCACCGTGATGGTGGACGCGCTCGTGCCCAGGCTGAAAGCGGTCTTCGAGCTGAGCTACTTCGAGGCGGCGCTGGTGCAGTTCGCGTTTTTCGCGGCGTACTTCATCGTCTCCATCCCGAGCGGCAACCTCATCGCGCGGATCGGCTACAAGCGCGGCGTGGTCGTGGGGCTGCTCGCGATGGGGGCGGGGTGTCTGCTGTTCGTGCCGGCGGCGGGGATCCGGGTGTACCCGCTGTTCTTGCTCGCGATGTTCGTGCTCGCGGGCGGCATCACGGTTCTGCAGGTGGCCGCGAACCCGTACGTGGCCGCGCTCGGACCGGCGCGCACCGCCTCGTCCCGGCTCAACCTCGCGCAGGCGTTTAACTCGCTCGGGACCACCATCGCGCCGCTCGTGGGGGCGGCGTTCATCCTGGGCAACACGGTGCTCACCTCGGACGAGATCGGCGCCATGTCACCCCAGGCCAAGGCGGCCTACTTCGCGGCGGAGGCAGGGACAGTGCAGACGCCGTTCATCGTCCTCGCGGTCATCCTCGCCGCCATCGCCGTCGGCTTCGCACTGTTCAAGCTGCCAACGATCCTGGAGGGCGACGGGCACATCGCGGGCAGCTACCGCGCCGCGCGGGCCTCTGGCGCGCTGATGTGGGGCGCCCTCGGCATCTTCGTCTACGTCGGCGCCGAGGTCGCGATTGGCAGCTACCTCGTCAACTACTTCCTAGAGTTGGACGTGGCCGCGCTGGTGCGGGAGAGCCCGGGACTCGCGGGTATCGCGGGCTTCCTCTCCGGGGGCGACTTCGAGACGTTCAACGTGGAGCGGCTGGCGGGCACGTTCGTAGCGCTTTACTGGGGCGGCGCGATGATCGGCCGGTTCGTGGGCTCGGCGCTCCTCCAGTTCGTCTCGCCCGGACGGCTTCTGGCGCTGTTCTCCGGCGCGGCCATCGCCCTGATCGCGCTCAGCGTCTCGTCCTCTGGCGCCGTCGCGATGGTGGCGATCCTCGCCGTCGGACTGTGCAACTCGATCCAGTTCGCGACCATCTTTACGCTCGCCATCGACGGGCTGGGCGAGAACACCGCGCAAGGCTCAGGCATCCTCTGCACGGCCATCGTGGGTGGCGCGATCATCCCGCCGCTCTACGGCGCCCTCGCCGATGCCGTCGGCGTGCAGCCCGCGTTCCTGCTCCTGACGCTCTGCTACGGCTACATCGCGACCTACGGGCTCTGGCGCGCCCGCGCCACGCCCGCCGTAGACGCCGAGCGCTCCTCGACGGCGGTATACGCCGAGAACGACGAGTTCCCCACCGGCCGCCGGTAGCATCCTCCACCGCACCTCTGGCGCCAGAGGCCCCATGTCCTACGACGCCTACGCCGACCTCGACCCGGACGCGCTCACGCTCCGCGACCGCCTCGCGACCGACCGCACGGTTCTCGCGAACGAGCGGACGCTGCTCGCACACGTCCGCACCGCGCTGGGCCTGATCGGCGGCGGCGGGGCGCTGATCTACCTCGGGAACGACTCTCTGGTCGCTATCGGCGTGGTGTTTATGACCATCGCGCCAATGGCGTTCGGCTATGGCCTCTGGCGGTACCTCCGCGTGCGCAAAAAGCTGAAGCCGCTGCTCGCGAAGCCCGTCGTGGGCTAACAGCCGCGGGGTTGCGGGGAGGGGCCATCACGCCAGAGGCCTCTGGCGCTAGTCGTCATCTAGGGTGTATGTCTCGCAAGGCGCAGCGCGAAACCAGACTTGCGCTGACTTCGGCGCTGCTGCCTTACTTCTAAATCGTTGAGATGGCGTCCTCTGCCATTCTCGATTCACGGACATTTCCGCTTGGTCTGAGGATGCTGCGAGCCACCATGTGTGACACGCGAGTTTGTCACTGAAATCGAATGTAGCAGGGGAGTCGCCTGCGTTGACGAGCACTAGCGCGTAGTCGCCCACGAGCCACCCGAGTGCCTGCGGGTGCGCCTCTGGCGCGAGGAACTCCACGTACCCAGCCTGCGGCTTATGCCCCACGCGAAAGACCGAGCCCGCGTCCGACATCCGCAGCGCGATGAGACCCTTCCACCACTCCTCCATCGCCTTGAAGTCCACGGCGCCAGAGGCCTCGCCGACAGTCTCCCAGAGGAAGTGGTTGGCCGTCCGGAGGTTGTACGTGTCGCCGCGGCCCTTGATGTAGATCGGCGCGATGCTCATCTCGGTCAGCACCTGCTGACCGCCGATCTCTTCTGGCAGCGGCGCGAGGCCTTTGCTCCGCGCGATCTCCGTCCCGCCGTGCATCACCACCGGACCGAGGCTCGTCATCAGGAGCGTTGCCGCGATGCGCATCTCGGCCTCGCGCACTCCCTCGCGCCCGTCCCAGGCGTTCTCGCCAGAGGTGTTCGACGCGAAGCGGTCGGCCAGCGCCCAGTTGTCGTGGATGTCGAGGTAGTTGATGCCCGTGTTGGGCGTCGCCTCGTCTGGGAAGTCGTTCGCGATGGCGCGCATGGCGGCCTCTCGCGCCAGAGGATCGCCGCCGGCGAAGCCGCGAGAGGTGACGGCCGGCGTCGGGTCGGCGGTCGAGCCCTTGAAGGCGTTGCGGGAGTCGTCCTGGAAAAAGGTGATGGGGGAGTCCACCTTGTACCAGTCCCAGCTCGGGTTGGCCTCGTAATCGGGGTCGTTGGAGCCGATCCACGGCTCGCCGTAGATCAGCACGTCCTCGCCCAACTCGGACTGGATCCACTCCAGCGTCTGCTGATCCGTCTGGCCCGCGAGGTCGATGCGGAAGCCGTCCACGCCGAAGACCTCTACGAAGTGCTTGAGTTGGTCTAGCAGCCAGCGCTGCGTCATCGGGCGGTTCTCGCTTTTGACCTCGTTGCCAAAGGCGCCAATGTGCTCGCCGTTGGGATCCAAGCGGTAGTAGTAGTGCTTGTCGATGCCGTTGAACGTGAGAAGCTGCTGGCGGCCCTCCATGTTCTCGCCGGTGTGGTTGAAGACCACGTCGATGAGGACGGCCATGCCTCTGGCGTGGAGCGCGTCCACGAGATCGCGGAACCGCTGGCGCTCGGCGCCCGGCTCGTCGCCAGCGGACCGGAAGCGGCTCTCGACCGCGAGGGCGTGCGTGGTGCGGTAGCCCCACTGGTAGTTCTCATCTGCGATGCCCTGCTCCTGCATAAACGGGTCATCGCCGAAGGCGGCCTGCCACGCATCGTCCGGGTAGTGCAAGAACTCCTGGACCGGCATGAGGTGGACGGTGTTGATGCCTAGGCGCTCCAGGTAATCCAGCCCGATGGGCTCGCCTCTGGCGTTGGTCAGCCCGGGCGCGATAAACGCCTCCAACGGGCCGACGCCAGAGGCCACGGGCAGCGTGTCGGTAAAGTCCTGCAGGTGGACCTCGTAGGCGACGACGTCCTCCATCTTGGGACGCTTGTCGAAGGCCTCTGGCGCCCCGAAGTCATCGCGCCAGACGCGAGCGCGGCCCCACGAGTCGTCGCTGACGAGCGCGTACGGATCGGAGACGGTCTCGCCGGTCTGGTTGAAAAAGTGAGAGCCGGGGCCGTCGGGTCCGTAGACGGCGTAGTCGTACCACGTGCCGTGGAGGTCCGCGTCTGCGCGGTGCACCCACGTGCCGCTTATGCTGCGGTCCATCTCAATCCTCTGGCGCGCGTCGCCCTCGCGGTCGTCGTACAGAAGGAGGTGGACGGAATCTGCGCGAGGTGCGAATAGCCGGAAGACGGTCGTGTAGTCGGGGGCGGGGGACGGGGCGGCCCCGTCTGCTCCCGGCACGCCGATGGGCCGCTGGAACGTGACGCCGAGTGGCTGCCCGTCGGCCATGTTGCGCCAGAGGCCGTCAAAGCGCGCCATGCCGCGAAGCGGCTGCTCGCGGCCCGGGACGCTTGCTTCCACGTAATGCACCTGGTTGGCCGCCAGAGGCCCGGCGGGCACGAGCAGCACGCTATGCGCCTCGTTGGGGATGGCCGTCGTGACGGGGACGCGCTGCCCGTCCCACCGCACGATGGTGTAGGCCTCTGGCGAGGTCGGGCGCGAGAGGTCCTCACCGGTGATCTCGACCCAGACCGAGCGCTCGCCGCGGAGCTCGGCCACGAGCCGCGGCGGCGTCACGCCGAACATGAACACGTAGTTGCCGCCCTCCACGTTGGGTGCCGCGCCGGGCGGGTCCAGCCAGATCCCATTGTCTACCCGGAACTTGAACGGCGTCGCCGCGCCGACGACGCTGAACTCGGGGTTCTGCACCGCGAGCGTCCACACGCCGGCATCGACGCCGCCAGAGGCCTCTGGCGCGAGCGCCCACGCGGTGTCGTCCATGTCGTCGCTCCAGCTTCGGAACGCGCCGGTCACCGCCACGCGCTCGGGGGCGCGGCCGTAGAGCGCGCTGTCGAACACGAAGACCGTCGTGTCGCCGCGGAGGGCGTAGCCCTGGGCGCGCTCCAAGGGCGTAAAGGCGTACGCCTCTGGCGAGGTCTGAGCAACGGGCGCGGGCATGGCGCAGGCGGCGAGGAGCAGCGCCAGCGGCGCGAGGAGGAGAAAGCGGAACATCGGCAGGGCGGGGGACTGCCCGAAAGTAAGCGCTTCCATGGCACGCGAACCTCTGGCGCGAGCGCTCCGCTCTGGAGCCGCGGCGTCCCGGCGCTATCCGCCGCTGACCGGCGTAATCAGCGCGACCTCGTCGCCGTCCGCCAGAGGCACGTCGCCGCGCACGTAGCGCTGGTTGACGGCCAGCCGCAGCGTTGGCCGGTGCGGCCCGATGGCGGGATGCGCATCGACGAGGGCGTTGAGTAGCGCCGTGCTCGTGGCGTCCTCTGGCGCCAGAGGCACGGTCAGCTCGCTCTCGCCAACGGCGTCTTGGAGGGCGGCGAAAAGCAGAACACGGACGGAGATGGACATGGCGGAATATCGCTCTCGGCGCGAGGCCTGTGAGGGGTAGGGGGAGAGCTGAGCGTGGGCGATTCACGGAACAGCGAGGGCGCACGGCCTCTCAAAGACATCCTTTCTCACTTCCCCCAATCCCCATGTCAGCCTCTAACGGACACGCCCGCCCCGGCAAGCTCGACGGCAAAGTCGCCATCATCACTGGCGCCGCCGAGGGCGTCGGCGAAGCCATCTCTCATAAGTTTGCTTACGAAGGCGCCAGCGGCCTCTTGCTCGCGGGGCTCCCGGACGACCCGCTCGACGAGGTCAAGTCGGACATCGAGGAGCAGTACCCCGGCACCCGGGTGGAGACGTTCGCCGGGGACATCGGCACGCAGGAAAACGCCGAGGCCGCGGTCAAGGCTGCCGTCGACGCGTTCGGCGCTCTGGACATCCTCGTCAACAACGCGGGCGTGCTGCCCACGCTCGCCGAGATCGACGAGTACCCCGTCGAGGACTTCCACCGCTTCGTCCACAACAACATCAACACGACGTTTTTCATGACACGCGCTGCGATTCCAGAACTCCAGAAGTCGCGCGGCAACGTGGTCAGCGCTGGCTCCGAGGCGGGCTGGAACGGCACGCCGCAGTTCACGCCCTACGGCCCGACCAAGGCGTGGAATCACGCGTTCATGAAGGGCATCGCGGGCGAGCAAGGCAAGTACGGCATCCGCGCCAACTGCGTCTGCCCCGGCCCCGTTGACACGTCGTGGACGCACGTCGAGACCGGTCCGATGGACGAGGAGACGGTCAAGACGCTGACGGGTGCGACCGCGCTCGGTCGTCGCGGCACGACGGAGGAGATCGCCAACGTGTACGCGTTCCTCGCGAGCGACGAGGCCAGCTACGTCACCGGCGCGCTCTGGCTCGTCGACGGCGCCACGACCATCGTGCACGGCCTGCCCGGCGACGACGTGCCGAAGGACATCAAGCAGGAGCCCAAGGGCAAACTCAAGCTCCGCTTCCAGACCGCCTCCGATCCCTCGGCAGCACCGACGAGCTAGGCGCCCGCGCCAGAGGCCTCTAGCGGGACATGCTCACCGTGCACCCCTGTCGGCTTCCACCCCGGCCTCTGGCGCCAGAGGCCGGGGTGCTCTGTTTAGGCGTTCGGCCCCGCGATCATGCCCGCGATGCCCGCGTGGATCATCGCCACCGAGATGGCGGCCAGGAAGAGGCTCGCCACCTTCGCGACAGCCTTGGACGTGTCCTTGCCGAACAGCCGCAGGATCGACGGGCCGAAGGTGAACGCGATGAACACCAGAGTGAGGTTGAGCAGGATGGACGCCAGCGTCGGCGCGTAGCCGAACTCTCCCTGGGAGAGCAGGATCGTGGTGATCGCCCCCGGCCCGATGATGAGCGGAATGCCGAGGGGGACGACGGGCAAGTCCGGGTCATCGGCGTCGATCTCGTCGATGGCGTCGCCGTTGCGGCCGCCGCGGCGCTTCTTGAAATCCCCGAA
Source organism: Rubricoccus marinus (assembly GCF_002257665.1). Taxonomy (NCBI): domain Bacteria; kingdom Pseudomonadati; phylum Rhodothermota; class Rhodothermia; order Rhodothermales; family Rubricoccaceae; genus Rubricoccus; species Rubricoccus marinus. Next base: position 565,613 of record NZ_MQWB01000001.1, read on the forward strand.
GGCGAGGTCGGTGATCGCGATGATGAGCAGGATCAGCCCACCACCGACGCGGAGGTCGTTGAGCGTGATGCCGAGCGAGGCGAAAATGACCTCGCCGGCGAACAGCATCAGCACAGCGAGGACCGCCGCCGCGGCCAGGGCGCGCACGAGAAGCTGCCGCCGCTCCTGCAACGTGAACGCCTCGGCCATGCCCATGTAGATAGGCAGGATGCCGGGAATGTTGATGGCGACGAAGAGAGGAAGAAAGGCCGCAAGAAGGGCGGCGCCGAAGTCAGGCACAGAACAGAGTGGAAATCGAGCGGGCGAGTATCGCCACCTCCAACGTCTGAAAAAACAAATTGCCGCGCTGCGTCGCGATCTCGCCTCACGTTCACCTCGCCTCCGCTGCGCCTTCGCCAGAGGCCTCTGGCGCGCAACCTGAAGACGGTCAGCAGTGGCGGGACACTGCGACGACGAGAGGAAACGCTACGCTTGGCCGCAGGCCGAGCCCCTTGCGCATTCCGGTCCCGACTGTCTGCACGGAGACGCAGCATCAAGACGACGTAGACCAAACCGGAGTGGCGGTGCACCCAGCTGGTCGCCCTTGCGGCGAAGGAGAACAAGCGCGCCCGAGGCGAGGGCGACGCCGCCGAACAGCGTGTCGGTGGGCATGAGCATGAAAACACGGGAGGACATCGGTTCTCTACGAGTGAGGAGCGTCTTGTCTCGCCTCTGGCGCCAGAAGCCTCGGCCAGAGCGGTTGGAACTCGCGAGAGGAGCAGGCCGGGCGCCTCTGGCGCGGTGTGGTCCCTCACGCGACGCAGCGACGTATGGATACACACATCCCTCTTCTAGACCATGCGCATTCTCCTCTTCCTCCTTCTCGCCGCTCTCGCCACCGATGCTGCCGAGGCCCAGCGCCGAATCAGCCGGGCTCCGGCGATGACACGCACCGTCTCAGGTCCGAGCAGTCAGAAAATCAGGCTCGTCGGCAACATCACCACGACAGGCATTTCGGGAAACACGGGGTCGAGTTCGTTCACTCTGATTCCATCGCAGCCCCATTCTTTCCTCAGAAGCCTTCTGTTCCGCGAACGCGGGGATGAGCCATGCTTCATGCAGGCGAGCTTTGTCCATTACACTCTGGGGCCCGATCACGAGTACGAGCCCAGTAACGGAGAACAGCTCGATACGAGGGTCGACTTCAGATGCGGCACCAATTGGATGGGCACGAGCAGTAGGCAGACCATGGAGCAGGGAGTCCAATCGACGACGAAGAGGGTGCGCCCGCCGTCGGCGCCTACTGTGGATGGGTATGAAAGCCATGTTGCCATCCACGGCTTGCAGGTATGCACCAACGACCGCAACGACCGCAACATCAAGCTCAAAGGCATCAAGATCTTCGGCACGCGCCTCAACCCGAACGGGCGTGGACGGGTGGTGCGCGATGCCAGCTTCTCCGACCAGTTCACGCGTTCGCACTGCCGGAAGTGGGAAACGGCTCAGGTGTGCCCGAGCGGTGAGGTTGGCGTCGGGCTGGACGTATACCGCCGTGGCGACAGCATCACGGGCCTCGCGCTCCGTTGCCAGGAGGTGCGGATGACCCGCGTCGACAGCTAGAGCGGGGTTGATTCCTCGCGTCGCCCCGTCGCGGCCTCTGGCGCCAGAGGCCGCGACGTTCTGTTTGGTGGGGACAGTGAACACACCACCCGGCGCGAGGGCGGGGCACGCCAGAGGCCCCGGACGGGCGACGCGCCGCGTTCTATCTTGCGGCTCACACACTAGACGCCCATCGGTCCGTTCGGTACGCCTTCGTCTCTTTCCGCCCTGCGGACCTTCCGGACCATGTCCCGTCTCTTCGCGCTCGCCGCTCTTCTCGCGGCGTTTTTCCCCGCCGCCGTCTCCGCCCAGGTACAGGGCACGATCGCGGGCGTCGTCACGCAAGAGGCCGGGGGGGAGCCGGTCCCGGGCGCCAACGTGCTCGTGGAGGGCACCAACTTCGGGACGGCCGCGGATCTCGACGGCGCGTTCTCGTTCCGCATACCCGAAGGGCGCTACGTCCTGGTGGTCTCGGCCGTGGGGTTCGCGAGCGCGCGCGACACGCTTCGCGTGCGAAAGGGGCAGACCGTCGCGCTCAACGTCGCGCTCGCGCTCGATGACGACCTGGGCTCGGTAGAGGTGACCGCGGACCGCGCGACCATCGGCGCGGGCGTCAGCAGCATCACGCCTGCCGACATCCGCGCGATGCCGACGCCTGTGGCCGACGCGCTCCGCGCCGTCAAGGTCCAACTCGGCGTGACGAGCAACAACGAGCTCTCCAACGCCTACTCCGTCCGCGGCGGGAGCACGAACGAGAACCAGTTCTTTATCGACGGCTTCGAGATCTACCGGCCCATCCGTACACAGCAGGGGGAGCAGGAGGGGCTGGGCCTCGTCAACGGCGACCTGGCCGAGGGGCTGACGTTGTACGCCGGCGGCTTTCCCGTCCGCTACGGCGGCAAGCTGGCGTCTGTCCTAGACGTGACGTACGCCCGTCCGACGGGTGCCATCGTCGGCACGGCGTACGCCTCCACGTTGGACGGCGGCGCGGCCATCCAGGGCGGCGCAGGCCCGCTCGGGGTCGCCGTGGCGTCCCGCATCTCGCGCCCGCAGTCGTTCTTGGGCGGTCAGGAACTCAAGGGCGACTACGACCCGGACTTCCGCGACGTACAGGGCCTCGCCGATCTCGACCTCGGCGGCGGCCACAGGCTCCGCGCCATCGGGCTCGCGGCGCGGCACCGGTTCCGCTTCAAGCCGCAGAGCCGCGTGACCACCTTCGGCATCTTCCCGGACTTGGTGCGCACGGCGTCGTTCGAGTTCCGAGGGTCGGAAAACGACGGCTACGACGTGCTCTTCGGCGGGCTCCGCCTGGAGACGCCTCTGGCGCAGTCGCTCCGTTTGGAGCACAGCCTCTCGGCGTACGACACTGAAGAGTTCGAGACGAGCGACATCTCGTCCACGGTGCAGTACTCCAACCGCGTGCGGCGCCCCGGCGCGCCGCCGACCGAGTTCGACAACATCCCCACGGGCACTCCCGTGACCCAGGCCGACTTCGCGGACAACTCCGTCGGCGTGGCGACGCTTACCGGCGGCGGCCGCTACCGCCTCGGGCTCGGCCGCGGCGCGAGCGAGATCGGCTGGCAGTTGCGCAGCCTCCGCTTTACGGACCGCATCAACGAGCGCTCTTTGTTCTCCTACCCGACGGTGTCCAACGACACGACGGAGTTCGAGCAGGGCGTGCTCCAGGCGGAGTTCGACACGACGGCCGTGCAGGCGGGCCTCTGGCTGGAGCAGGCGCTGGACCTCCTCCCGGAGCGGGGCCGGTTCGTCGCCACCGCTGGCGTTCGCGCGGACTACTACGACCTCACGGACGAGTGGACGGTATCGCCTCGCCTCGCGGCGGTCTTCAGCGCGAGCGACATCACCACATTTACCGGCTCGCTCGGCGTGTACCACCAGGCCCCCACGTACCGCGAGCTCCGCGGCGAGCCAGCCCCTGGCGAGAGCACGATCACGATCCAAACAGACCTCAAGTCCCAGCGTGCCGACGTGGCGGTTCTGGGCGTGGAGCACCTGTTCCGCCAGAGGCGCCTCACGTTCCGCGCCGAGGCCTATTACAAGCGGCTGACGAACCTCATCTCGTACACCGTCGACAACGTGCGCGTGGGGTACTCGGGAGAGAATGACTCGGAGGGCTACGCGGGCGGCATCGACATGCAGCTGCGTGGCGAGCTGGTGCCTGGCCTGGAGAGCTGGATCAACTACGGCTTCCTCCTCACCGAGGAGCGGTTCCTCACGCCCGACGGGTTTGAAAACCCGGCCTCGCCACAGCAGCGCGCCGACTCGCTCCGGTTCGTCCGCAACGGCGGCGGCGACTGGGTGCGGCGGCCGACGGACCGGCGCCACAACCTGTCCATCTTCGTGCAGGACCGCATTCCGGGAGACGACACGTGGAGCCTCCACCTCCGCTCGCTCTACGGCTCGCGCCTGCCCACGACCGCGCCCGCGGTGACGATCGACGCCGAGACGGGCGAGCGCACGTTCGAGGACGGAGTGCGCCACGCGATCTCGCTGCCCGCCTACTTCCGCTTCGACGTGGGAGCCACCAAGCGCCTCCGAATCGGCAAGGGCATCTCTGGCGCGCCGCTCATGCTCTTGGCGACGGTCGAGATCCTCAACGTGTTCGACCAGGCCAACGTGATCGCGAACGCGTACAACCTCCAGCAGCGGCCCAACGGCAGCAACTTCTTCGAGGCCGTGCCGACGCGGCTCACGCCGCGGACATTCAACGTGCGCCTGCGCGTGGACTTCTAGCCCCGGCCGGACAAACGCAAAACGGGCCTCTGGCGCCAGAGGCCCGCTTGGGGGAGGGGGCGTTGTCTGTGATCCGCCAGAGGCCTAGCTCTCGACGGCGTAGTTCCAAAGCTCCTCGGCGGAGCCGAAAGGCTGTCCGTCCGGGACCGTGATGGCGGCAACGGCCTGAAGCGTGGCTTCGGCCTGCTGGCCGAGGTGCTTCTGGAGGTGCTGCTGCAACGTCGCGAAGATTTGCTGGGCGCCGCTGGCGTCCGCGCCCGGGAGGACGAGAAGCGAGCGGAGGCGCGCCGAGTCGGCGTAGAGCGTGCCGCCAGAGGGGAGGGCGGCACGTAGCCCGTCGGTCACGGTCTCGAACGAGACGGACTCCGGCTGCGAGCGCTCCATCCGCGCGGCGACGATGAGGAACGGCGTGCCGTAGTCCCGCGCGGCGAAAGCGGAATCGAGCGCCTGCCGAGTGGCCGCGCGCCCGTTGTCCTGCGCCGGTGCCGCCGGAATGGAGGCAAACGAGGGCATGGTGGGCGGAGGCATGGGCGCCAGCGGCTCGGGCTCCTGGGTGGGCGGCGTGAACACCTCGGGGTAGGCCTCCTGATGGACCGACGTGACCGGAATGGTAGCGGCCCCCTTCGAGTCCACGAGGTACCCGTTGTCGAAGAACGTGCCGCCCGGGTCGCGCCCGAACGGGTCGGCGATGGGGGCGAGCAGGTCTGGGTCCGGCGGCGGCGCGATTTCGATGCCCGCGTTCATCACGCTCGACGGAGGTGAGGGGCGCTCCGGCGCGAAGGTCTCCTGAACCGCAGGCGGCGGGAGCGGCGTCTCGCCGAAATCGGGGGACGCTTCCAGGCCGGAGGCCTCTGGCGCCAGAGGCTCATCAACGGGCAGAGACGCTCCATCACTGGATGGAAACGCGGGCGGCGCCGTCTCGAACGGGTCCGGAGCGCTGTCGAGCGAGAAGGCGTCCGGCATGGGCGGAGGCGACGGCTCGGCTGAGGCCTCTGGCGCAGCAGGCGCGAAGGGAGCGGGCGCGAAGGGCTGCGCGGGCGGCTCTGCTGCGGACGGTTCCGGTGCGGTCGGCTCCGGCGCAGGGGCCTCAGGTGCGAACGCAGCGGGCCTGGCCTCTGGCGCGGCTGGAGCGCGGGTTTCTGGAGCAGGCGTGGTGCGGGCCTCTGGCGCGGCTTGTGCCTTGGGCGCCGGAACCGGAGGCTCAGCCATCACGGTCTCGTCAATGCTGACGATGCGTCCGTTCTCGCCAGAGGTCACACGGACGGTCGCGTCCACGCGCGTCTGCACGACCGAGAGCAAGCGCTTCGAGGCCTCGTTGGCGGGCTCGCCGAGGCCGAGCAGGAACGCCGCGCCTGCGTCGGCGAGGGTTTTGCGCAGGCCGCTAAAGGCGGCCCCGAACGCCTCGAAGGTGGTGTACTGAACCAGCGGCGTGAAGTCCTCGATCACGACGCGGTGAGCGCCCGCTTTGACCGCGAGGGCGCCGAGGTCGCGGTAGGCGGAATCCAGCCCGGCGTTTCCTTTCGCCGCGAGGTCGGCGCCAGAGGGAATGCGGAGCACGCGCAGGCGGCCCGTCTTGTGGAGCGCCGCGAGGTCCACGCCGGCGGCTTTGGCGGCCTCGGCGAGAGCATCGGTTGCGCGCGGAGAGAGCAGCAGGCACGTCTGCCCGGCCTCGACGGCGGAGCGCACGGCAGCCATCCCGAGGTCCGTTCGGCCCGCGCCGGACCGGCCCACGAGCAGGAGGGCGGATCCGGGGCGGAGCCCGTCCCAGCGGTCATCGACGGCGGCGATACCGGATGGCGTAGGGGGGGAGGAGGCGGCAGTCATGTCGGAAGGGAGAGGTCTCAGCGTTGCGTAAGCTCAAAGGACGTGCCAGGCTGCGCAGGGCTCCCTTCTCGTTTCGAGAACGGATCGCGCGCGCAGAGTCGGAACGTAGGGAGAAAAGGTGGAATGGCCGGGGCGAATGGAAACGGAACGCGGCGCGGGGGCGGAGCGATGGGGGTGGGCGCCCGCGGCCTCTGGCGCTGCCGGCTCGGGCTCTCGGCGCCGGTGCCGCACCCGCGCAGCGAACGCCAGAGGCCTGAGCGGTCTTGCCTGCGGCCTCTGGCAATCCCGCTCTTCCTCATTGAACAGGGCGCCAGAGGCGTTGTACAATCACGGTATGCGTATCGCAGACATCGATCTCGGCCCCCGCCCGTTGCTTCTCGCGCCCATGGAGGACGTGAGCGACCCCCCGTTCCGCCTGCTCTGCAAGCGGATGGGCGCCGACGTGGTCTACACCGAGTTCATCTCCGCGGGCGGCCTGAGCTACGGCGCGAAGGGCTCCGTCCAGAAGCTGGAGTTCTACGAAGAGGAGCGGCCGGTCGGGATCCAGATCTTTGGCGGCGAGATCGATCAGGTGCGCGAGGCCGCGCGGATCGCCGACGCGCAGAACCCGACGCTGATCGACATCAACTTCGGCTGCCCGGTCAAAAAGGTGGTCTGCAAGGACGGCGGCGCGGGGATCCTGCGCAACCTCCCCAAGATGGAAGCCATCACGCGGGCCGTGATCGAAGAGGCCACGCGGCCCGTGACGGTCAAGACGCGGCTGGGCTGGAACGACGACTCGATCCAGATCGAGGAGGTCGCGCGAATGCTGGAACAGGCGGGCGTTGCGGCGCTGGCCGTCCACGCGCGGACGCGGGCGCAGATGTACCGCGGCGAGGCGCGCTGGCAGTGGTTCGCCAAGATCCGTGAGGCGCTCCAGGACATCCCGCTTCTCGGCAACGGCGACGCGACGACGCCCGAGAAAGTCAAGGCGATGTTCGACGAGACGCCCGTGGACGCGGTCATGATCGGCCGCGGCGCCATCGGCAACCCGTGGATCTTCCGCGACGCGAAAGCGCTGCTCGAAACCGGCGAGGTGCCGGATCCACCCTCATGGGAGGAGCGCATCTCGGTCGTGGCCGAGCACCTCACGGGCAAGTGCGCGTGGCTGGGCGAACGCAAAGGCGTGCTGGAGATGCGCCGCATGTACGGCGGCTACTTCAAGGGCCACCGCGGCGCCAGCGGCCTCCGCATGGCGCTGATGGAGCACAAAGAGCGCGACTCGGTCCTCGAAGTGCTGCTCAACTGGCGCGAGAACGAGCCCGAGGTCCAGGTGCCCGTCGGGCCTCTGGCGCCAGAGGCCGGGACGCCGGCGCCGCTGGCGGTCAAGCCCGCGCGGCTTCCCAAGAAGGCGACGCTGCCGCCCGCGCTCCGCGAGCGCATCGCCCAGCGCGCGGCCTAAGACGACGCGGCCGGCGCCATGGGCGCGGACGGACCGCCGGGCCGGCAGAGGCGTATAGGGAGGCCCTTCGCCCCCTGGCCTCTCCATGCTCGCTCGTCTCCCGCTGCTCGCCTTCCTGCTCGCTCTCGCGGCCTGCTCCTCAACGGAAGAGGTGCGCTTCGCGACCTCCGTCCCCGGCCTGGACCTTTCGGCCAGTCAGACGTCCGTGGAGCAGGCGACCTCCCAACTCCAGGCCGCGCTCTCAAACGCTGGCCCCGTCTCCGTCGTCGCGACGGTGGACCACGCGGCCAATGCCTCTGGCGCGGGGCTCGCGCTCCGCCCGACGCGCGTCGTCCTGTTCGGCAACCCGGCGCTGGGGACGCCCTTGATGCAGGCCAACCAGCAAGCCGGTCTCGACCTTCCGCAGAAAGTGCTCGTGTACGAGGACGCCGACGGGTACACCATCGTGGCGTACAACACGACCGAGTACCTCGCTGCGCGCCATGGCGTCGGAGGCGTGGGGACGCTGGCGCAGATCGAAACGGCTCTCTCCACCTTCGCGAGTGCCGCCGTTCCAACCTCCGTTCGGGCGGTGCGGAACCCCTCAACGGGCGTTGCCGGGGAGCAAGGCGTCGTGACCGTGGCGAGCGAGAACAGCGTGGACGTGACCGTCGGCCGCTTGAAGGAGGCCATTCAAGACAACCCGAACCTCACGCTCGTCGCCGAACTGGATCACGCGGAGAACGCCGCCTCGGTGGGCATGGACCTCCGGCCGACGGTCCTGCTCGTGTTCGGCAACCCCGGCCTCGGAACGCCGCTCATGCAGTCCGGACAGACCGCCGCCATCGACCTGCCGCAGAAAATGCTCGTCTACGAAGGCGAGGACGGCGCCGTGACCATCGCCTACAACGATCCGGTGTACATCGCCTCACGTCACGGCATCACCGGCCAGGACGACGTGCTCACGACGATCTCGAACGCGCTCGAAGGCCTGGCCTCTGGCGCCGCAGGCCGCGACTAACGCCTCTGGCGCGGCAGGCTCCGGCTACCCAACTCCTTCGCGCGCACTTCTCGCCCGCGCTTCATCGCCGCCAGAGGCCTCTGGCGGTAGGTTTGGCGCTGATTCCACCCTTTCCGAGCGCACATGGCCTCCACTCAAGACTTCCGCAACGGCCTCGTTTTCACCTGGAAAAACGATCTCTGGCAGATCGTCGAGTTTCAGCACGTCAAGCCCGGCAAGGGCGGCGCGTTCGTGCGCGGCAAGCTCAAGAACGTGCGCAACGGCAAGATCGTGGACAACACGTTCCGCGCCGGCGAGAAGATCGAGATCGCGCGCGTGGAGCGCCGCGAGATGCAGTACCTCTACGAGGACGACCTCGGGCTGCACTTCATGAACACCGAGACGTACGAGCAGCGCACGCTCCGCGCCGACATGGTGGAGGACAAGGACTTTATCAAGGAGGGCGGCATGATCGACGTGCTCATCGACGCCGGCACCGAGGAGGCACTCAACGTGGAGCTTCCGCGCCAGGTGGAGCTCATCGTCACGCAGACCGATCCCGGCCTCAAGGGCGACACCGCGCAGGGCGCGACCAAGCCCGCCACGCTGGAGTCCGGCGCAACGGTCAACGTCCCGCTGTTCATCAACGAGGGCGACCTCATCCGCGTCGACATCGAGAGCAAGAGCTACCAGACGCGCGTAACCGCCGCCTAGCGCCAGGGGCCTCTGGCGACCGCCCCGCCGCCCCGCGAGCCGAGTGCTTGCGGGGCGGCGTCCGTTTCAGGAGCTGCTGCGCAGACGCTGAGCGACGTTGGAGCGCGTGAGAATGTGGCGACGGCCCCTGCGGGCCAGAGCTCCGTTTTAGGGGTCTGCACGCCCGTCCGCCCGCCTCTGGCGCTAGAGGCTATGCAGAGGGAGGAACCCGGCGCGCGCGCGTCGTAGTTTTGGCGCTCCCCCTCTGACTGCTCCTCCCACACATGGACCTCGACAAGATCGAACGGCTCCTCGACATCGTCGCCAAGAGCGGCCTCGCCGAGGTAGAGGTCGAAGAAAAGGACTTCAAGCTCACCGTCCGCGCCACCAGCGCGCCGCAAGAGGCCTCTAGCGCCCAGGCGCCGATGGTGATCGCCATGCCCGGCTACGGCGCGCCCGCGGCCCCGATGGCTGCCGCCCCGGCGGCGCCGGCTCCCGCCGCCGCGCCGGCTGCTCCGGCCGCGCCCGCGGCCCCGGCGCCAGAGGCCGCTGCCGAGCCCGGCTCCGGCGCCGGCGAGACGCTCGTCCCCGCCCCCATCGTCGGCACGTTCTACAGCGCGCCCACGCCCGACTCGGACCCCTTCGTCAAGGTCGGCGATCGCGTCGAGAAGGGCCAGACGCTGTGCATCATCGAGGCCATGAAGCTGATGAACGAGATCGAGGCCGAGGAGGCCGGCGTCGTCAAGCAGATCCTCGTCCAGAACGCCGAGCCGGTCGAGTTCGACCAGCCGCTCTTCGTGATCCAGGGCTAGCGCGCCGGGCTCCGCCCCACGCCGCCCGGCCTCTGGCGAGATCCCGCGCCAGAGGCCCTCACGCATCTCGCATCACGAACCAGGCATGATCAAGAAAGTCCTCATCGCCAACCGCGGCGAGATCGCGCTGCGCATCATCCGGACCTGTCGCGAGATGGGCATCCAGACCGTCGCGGTGTACTCCACGGCGGACCGCGACTCCCTCCCGGTCCGCTTCGCGGACGAGGCCGTCTGCATCGGCCCGCCGCCGAGCGCGAAGAGCTACCTCCACGTCCCGAGCATCATCGCCGCGGCCGAGGTCACCGGCGCCGACGCGATCCACCCCGGCTATGGCTTCCTCGCCGAGAACGCCGACTTCGCGCGGACGTGCGCCGATCACAACCTCACGTTTATCGGCCCACGCCCCGAGACGATCTCCAGCATGGGCGACAAAAGCGTCGCCAAGGAGACAATGGTCAAGGCAGGCGTCCCCGTCGTGCCCGGCTCGGACGGCGCGGTGGCCGACGCAGCCGAGGGCCTGAAGGCAGCGCGAGATGCCGGCTTCCCGGTCATGATCAAAGCCTCTGCCGGCGGCGGCGGCAAAGGCATGCGCATGGCGAGCGACGAGGCCGAGTTCGAGAAGCTCTTCGTCGCGGCCAGCAACGAGGCCATGAGCGCCTTCGGCGACGGCCGGATCTACATCGAGAAGTTCGTTGAGGAGCCGCGCCACGTTGAGATCCAACTGCTCGGCGACGGGACGGGCAACGTCATCCACTTCGGCGAGCGCGAGTGCTCCATCCAGCGCCGCCACCAGAAGCTGCTCGAAGAGGCGCCCTCACCCATCGTGGACGAGGATCTGCGCCAGAGGATGGGCGAGGCCGCGATGGCCGGCGCCGAGGCCGTGAAGTACACCGGCGCCGGGACCGTGGAATTCCTGGTCGACAAGAACCGGGACTTCTACTTCATGGAGATGAACACGCGCATCCAGGTGGAGCACCCCGTCACGGAGGAGGTGACCGACACCGACCTCATCGAGTGGCAGATCCGCGTGGCCTCTGGCGAGACGTTCGACAGCGGCGCGCGCAAGCTCTACGGCCACTCCATCGAGTGCCGGATCAACGCCGAGGACCCGTTCCGCAACTTCGCGCCCAGCCCCGGCACGCTCACGGCGTTCCACAGCCCGAAGGGCCGAGGCGTCCGCTGCGACACGCACGTGTTCGGCGGGTACACCATCCCGCAGTACTACGACTCCCTCATCGCCAAGCTGATCGTGCGCGACAGCAACCGCGAAAAGGCCATCGCCAAGATGCAGCGCGCGCTCGGCGAGTTCATCGTCGAGGGCGTCAAGACCACCATCCCGTTCCACCAGCAGCTCCTGGCGGACCCCCGCTTCCAGGCGGGCGACTTCGATACCAAGTTCCTCGAACGCTTCGAGCTCGTTAAGGGGACTGGCGACTAGGGATTGGGGACCCGCCAGAGGCCGGTCCTACCCCAGTCGCGAGTCCCCAGAACCCAGTCCCCCCAACCATGAACATCCCTGCTGACCTCCGCTACACCAAAGACCACGAGTGGGTCCGCCTCGAAAACGGCGTCGCCACCATCGGCATCACCGACTACGCCCAGGGCGAGCTGGGCGACATCGTGTTCGTCGAGATGGACGTGGCCGAGGGCGACGAGGTCGAGGCCGAGGCCGCCTTTGGGACCGTCGAGGCGGTCAAGACCGTCAGCGAGCTGTTCGCGCCTCTGGCGGGCACCGTCGAGTCCATCAACGAGGACCTGGAGGACGCGCCCGAGACGGTCAACTCCGCCCCGTACGGCGACGGCTGGATGATCCGGATCACGACCGACGACGACGGCAGCGGCCTGATGTCCGCCGAGGAGTACGCCCACATGATCGGCGCCGATAGCTGATCTGCGATGCGCGCTTCGTGAGGGTGCCTCGGCCGACCGCCAGAGGCACCCTCACGCATTTCTACCCCGTTCCCGACGGCCTCTGGCGTCCGCACCCACACAGACCTCCCGCCTCACGTGTCACGTATCCCGAATCACGAAACCATCGTCATCCTGGACTTCGGGAGCCAGACGACCCAGCTCATCGCGCGGCGCGTCCGCGAGGCGGGCGTCTACTGCGAGATCCACCCGTGCACGATCGCGCCAGAGGCCGTCGTGGAGATGAACCCCACCGGGCTCATCCTCTCGGGCGGGCCGATGTCGGTCTACGACGAGGGCGCGCCGCAGGTGGACCCCTCGCTGTTCGAGATGACCGGCGAAGCGGGGGAGCCCGTTCCCGTGCTTGGCATCTGCTACGGGCTGCAGGCCATGGCGACGGCGCTCGGCGGCAAGGTGGAAGCGTCCGACCGCCGCGAGTTCGGCCACGCCGACTTGGTGGGACACGCCGAGACGCCGCTGTTCGCGGGCATCCCGACCCACACACGCGTCTGGATGAGCCACGGCGACCACCTGACAAAGGTGCCCGAAGGCTTCCGCGCCATCGCCGCGACAGACAACGCGCCTCTGGCGGCCGTCGCCCACGAGAGCCGCCCGCTGTTCGGCGTGCAGTTCCACCCCGAGGTGGTCCACACCGACGACGGCGCGCGGCTGCTCCAGAACTTCGCCCTCGCCGTTTGCAGCGCCAGAGGCGACTGGACGACCGAGTCGTTTATCGACGAGAAGATCCGCGAGATCCGCGAGACCGTGGGTGACCACCACGTCGTGCTCGGCCTCTCGGGCGGTGTGGATTCGTCGGTCGCGGCGGCGCTGTTGCACAAAGCCATCGGCGACCAGCTGACGTGCATCTTCGTGGACAACGGCCTCTTGCGCGCCGGCGAGTTCGAGCAGGTGCAGACCACGTTCCGCGACGGCTTCCACATCGACCTCCGCGCCGTCGACGCGAGCGAGCTTTTCCTCTCGCGCCTGGCCGACGTGGCCGATCCGGAGGAGAAGCGCAAGATCATCGGCGCGGCGTTTATCGACGTGTTTACCGAGGAGACGCACAAGCTGGAGGAGGAGCTCGGCCACAGGCCGAAGTTTTTGGCGCAGGGCACGCTCTACCCGGACGTGATCGAGAGCGTGAGCTTTAAGGGCCCCAGCGCGACGATCAAGAGCCACCACAACGTGGGCGGCCTGCCCGAGAAGCTGGGCTTCGAGCTCCTGGAGCCGTTCCGCGAGCTGTTCAAGGACGAGGTCCGCGAGGTGGGCACCGAACTGGGCGTGCCCGATGCCATCATCCGCCGCCACCCGTTCCCCGGGCCGGGCCTCGCCGTCCGCATCCTCGGCCCCATCACGCGCGCCGACGCCGACCTCTTGCGGCAGGCCGACACCATCTGGCTGGACGAACTCGAAACCAGCGGCACGTACGACGACGTGTGGCAGGCCTTCGCGGTCTTGCTCCCCGTCAAGAGCGTGGGAGTCATGGGTGACTACCGGACCTACGAGCAGGCCGTCTGCCTCCGCGCCGTAACGAGCACCGATGGCATGACCGCCGACTGGGCAAAGCTGCCGTACGAAGTGCTGGGCCGCGCGTCCAACCGCATCATCAACGAGGTGCGCGGCATCAACCGCGTCGCCTACGACGTAAGCAGCAAGCCACCGGCGACGATCGAGTGGGAGTAGGGGCGGGTGCAGAGGCCTCTGGCGCCGCTGCGAACGGCAGCGGCCGTGCCGCATAAGAAGAGACCCTTCTTTCCCCCAGCTCTCTCCTATGCGCGCCATCGTCCTCGAGCAGTTCGGCTCCCCTGACCACCTCAAACTCCGCGACGACGTGGACACGCCAGAGGCCGGGCCCGGTCAGGTGCTCGTCCGCGTCCACGCGGCCTCGGTCAACCCCGTCGATACCAAGATCCGCCAGCATGGCGATCAGTACGGGATCGAGCCGCCGGTCATCATCGGGTACGACGTGTCGGGCGTGGTCGAAGCCATCGGTGACGGCGTGGACGATCTCGTCGTGGGCGACGAGGTGTTCTACACGCCCGAGCTAGACGCAAACGGCGCCTATGCGGAGTACCACGTTGCCGACTCCGGCATCGTGGTCGTGAAGCCCGCGGACCTCTCGCACGAAGAGGCGGCGGCGATCCCGCTGGCGGCCTGCACGGCGTGGCAGGCGCTGATCGACAAGGCGGGGCTGAAGATCGGAGAGCACGTGCTGATCCACGGCGGCGGCGGCGTGGGCCACTTCGCGGTGCAGATCGCGCACGCCGCTGGCGCTCGCGTGGTCGTCGTCGGCAGTCCCGAGATGGAGGACGTGCTCTTGGACGGCGGTGCGGACGTGTTCGTCAACTACCACGAGGCCGACGGCACGAGCGCGATGGAGGACCTCTCGTGCGGCCTCGGCGCCGACGTGATCTTCGACACGGTCGGCGGCGAGACGCTCGCCAAGAGCGTAGACGCGCTCGCGCTCAACGGCCGGATGGTCACCATCGTCGGCGACGCCTCTGGCGCGTTTGGCAAGGTGTACCAGAAAAACGGCTCCATCTTCCCCATGATGATGCAGCGCGACGGCGGGATGCTGGACCGCATCGCGGCGCTGGTCGAGACCGGCGATCTGGAGCCCAGCATCGATAGCGTGATGCCTCTGGCGGACGCCGCCGAAGCGCACCGCCGGATCGAGAAGGGCGGCATCGAGGGCAAGATCATCCTCAAGCCGTAGCGGCAGCGCCCGGCTCTAACCCCCTCCAGGCCTCTGGCGAGACGTGCTCCGCCAGAGGCCTTCGTGTACGGGGGAGAGGGCGGCCCGCCTGGCGCCAGAGGCCCGGAGGGGCACGCGTGCGTACCCTTCGCGGCCCCACCACCTGCTGCCTGTGCTCCGGCGACTCCGCCGCTCCCGTCCCCCCGTAGCGTCTGTCGTCCAGCCCATCCCGAGTGGACTCGGGACGTTTGGCGGCGTCTTTACGCCCTCGATCCTGACGATCCTGGGCGTGATCATGTACCTCCGCTTCGGCTGGGTGGTGGGCCAAGTGGGACTGCTGGGCACGTTCGTGATCGTGACGCTCGCGACGAGCATCACGTTTCTGACGTCGCTCTCCATCGCGGCCATCGCGACGGACCAGCGGGTGCGTGCCGGCGGCGCGTACTACATGATCTCGCGGAGCCTCGGCATCGAGACTGGCGGCGCGGTGGGCGTACCGCTGTACCTGGCGCAGGCGCTCTCGATTGCGCTCTACACGATCGGCTTCGCGGAATCGGTCGCGCTGCGGTTTCCGGGCGTGGATGAGAAGCTCATCGGGCTCGTCACGACGGTCGCCGTGGCGGTTCTCGCGTTGGTCTCGGCGAGCCTCGCGATCCGGGCGCAGTACGTCATCATGGCGGGCATCGTGCTCTCGCTGCTCGCGCTGATCTTCGGCTCGTCCATCCCGCCAGAGGCCGCCTCTGGCGCCGCGAGCGCCGTCGAGCGCGTGGGCTTCTGGACCGTTTTCGCGGTCTTCTTCCCGGCCGTGACGGGGATCATGGCGGGCGTGAACATGTCGGGCGACCTGCGCGATCCCAACCGGTCGATCCCGGCCGGGACGTTTGCGGCCGTCGCGGTGGGCTACGCGATCTACATGCTGCTCCCCATCCTGCTGTTCTTCCGGGCGCCAGAGGCCGCGTTGCTCTCGGACCCGCTCGTGATGACGCGCATCGCGGTTTGGGGGGACTCCATCCTTGTCGGCGTGTGGGGCGCGACGCTGTCGTCCGCGTTGGGCAGCGTGCTGGGCGCGCCGCGCGTGCTCCAGGCGCTCGCGCGAGACGGCGTGCTCCCGAGGCCTCTGGCGTTCCTGGGGCGCGGCAGCGGCGACGAGGACACGCCGCGCATCGGGACCGGACTCACGCTCGGCCTCGCGCTCGCGGCCGTCTGGTTCGGCGACCTGGATCTCATCGCGCCGGTTCTGAGCATGTTCTTCCTCGCGACGTACGGCGTGCTCAACGCATCGGCGTTTGTCGAGTCCTTGCTCAAGAGCCCCTCGTTCCGCCCGACGTTCCGGGTGCACTGGGCGCTCTCGCTGCTGGGCTTCGCGGGGTGCCTGGCGGTCATGTTCCTCATCAACGCCATCGCGACGGTCGTGGCTATCGCGTCCATCTTCGGCGTGTACCTGTGGCTGGAGCGGCGCAGCCTGGAGACCACCTGGGGCGACGTGCGGCGCGGGGTGTGGATGGCGGTCACGCGCGCGGGCCTCTTGCGCCTCCGCGAGGCCGACGACAGCAAGAACTGGCGGCCCAACCTGCTCGTGCTCTCGGGCGCGCCGCAGAACCGCTGGCCGCTGGTCCAACTCGCGAGCGCGATCACGCACAACCGCTCCATCCTCACCGTTTCGACGGTCCTCACCGCGCCAGAGGTCACGCCCGAGCGCGTGCGCAAGGCAGAGCGCCAGATCGAGGAGTACCTCGCCGAGCGCGCGGTGCAGTCGCTCGTCCGCGTGATCGCTGCGCCGGACCCGTTTGAGGGCGCCGAGCGCCTGGTGGACAGCTACGGCCTGGGCGCGCTCGTACCCAACACCATCCTCCTGGGGGACCCGCAAGATCCCGAGCGCCAGAAGCGGTACGGTCAGACCATCGCGCATTTCTACGCCCGCAACCGCAACGTCATCATCGCGCGGGACGGGGGCGCCCAGGGCTTCGGCGCGCGCAAGCGCATCGACGTGTGGTGGGGCGGCCTGCGCGGCAACGGGGGGCTGATGCTCATCCTGGCGTACCTGCTCCACTCCAGCCTGGACTGGCGCGGATCTGAGGTCCGCATCCAGATGGTGGCGCCTACAGAGAAGGCCGCCCGCGACATGCGCGCAAGCGTGGAGGGCCTCTTGCGCGACACGCGGACCGGCGCCCAACTGGACGTCATCCTTGCCCGCTCCCGGCCGTTCGATCAGATCCTGCGCGAGACCTCGCGCGACGCGGACCTCGTCCTTCTCGGCATGGCCTCACCCGGCGAGGGCGACGGGTTCGCGGACTACTACGCCGCGCTCCGCGACCGGACGGAGGGATTGCCCACGACGCTGTTCGTGCTCGCGGCGGAGGACATCGCGTTCGGGCAGATGCAGGCGTAGGCCTCTGGCGCCAGAGGCCGGGGTAGCTTTACTCCTAGTACTCGACTGCGTCCCGATGCGTTTGTTTGGATTCGTTTTTGCTCTACTCGTTTGTTCTGGCTGCGCTTCGGTCCGATCTCCGAACTACAGCGAGCCCCCGGCTACGCTCGCGGAAGTGAACGAGGTCATGCGGGATCGCATCGTGGTGGTGCACTTCTTGGACAAGCGGAGGCCCGTGGAGGGCTACGTCCGGGTGGGCGAGGCGGCAACGAGCATTCAGCCGCTCGGAATGGAACCCCTCGATGAGCCTGCGGGCGTGCTGACCGCGGACATCTCGCACATCCGCATCCGGACGGAGTCGCCAGAGGCCTACGGCGAGAAGCGCGGTGCCGCGTACGGTGTGCTGCCGGCCCTGGTGGTGATGGGAGCGGGCGCCGTCGCCGCCGTCAACGACACGCCCTGCACGGCCGCGTGGGGACCGGGGGACTGCGCGAGCACGCGCCTGGCCTGGGGCGCCACACTCGGCGCGCTGGCCGTAACGGTGGGCTATCTGCGCGGCGGCGGCGCCAACGAGTTCGAGAAAACACTGATGGTCTACGAGGCGCCGATCACGCGCTACCCCGATGCCGCGCTCGCGCTGCTAACCGCGGAGCCTCTGGCGGAGCCGAACCCGACCGCGACGTCCGCGCCAGAGGCCGCCGCACCGGAGCGGTAGCCTCTGGCGCCAGAGGCTCGGGGCCGTATCTATCCATCCAGCACCCGTCTCAATATGCGTTGCCTCGCCGTTTTCCTCGTCGCGTTCATGCTCACCGGGTGTGCGTCCTCGCGCCGCGCCGAGTTGACCCCGCCACCGGTGAGGCTCTCCGAGGTCAACCGGGCACTTGAGGGGCACCGCGCGAACGTGGTCTACGCCGATGGGCGGGAGCCAGTGCGCGGGTTCGTGCGCATCGGTGCCGAGGAAACGACGGTGGTGGAGCGGTCGGGAGAGAACCACCGCGTCCCCACCGCTGACATCCTCCGCGTGGAACTGGACGCGAGCCTCACGCCGGCGCAAGGGGCAGGAAATGGCGCGCTCTACGGAGCGATTCCGGGCCTCCTCATGGCGGGAGCCGGGGGCATATCGCTCGCGACGACGAACTGCGACTGGTGCTTCGCGGAGGCATACATGATTGCCGGCGGAGGTGCGGTCGCGGTCCTGGGCGCCGTCGTGGGCACAGGCGCCGGCGCGCTCGGCGCGACGACCAGGGAGATGGTGCCGGTCTACGAAGCGCCCGTGACGCGCTACCCCGACGCTGCGCTCGAACTCCTGACCGCGGAGCCTCTGGCGGAGCCGAGTCCGACCGCTACCACCGCGCCAGAGGCCGCGGCGTTGGAGCGGTAGCCTCTGGCGCCGAATCAAAACCGCCAGAGGCGGGGAGGCCTCTGGCGGTGCGGCGTGGGAGGGAGGGTACCCGCTCCCGCCTACTGGTGCGGGCCCCTACAGCCCGAACCAGTAGGTCGCCTTGATCAGGAACACGTTCTCGACGGGCGAGCGGAACACCTCGCCGAGCTCGCGCGGCACGCTGAAGCCGTTGAAGTCGTCGGAGACGGTGCGCTGCTGCTGCCACACGAAAAAGAGCGAGCTGCCCGGGCGGTATTCCCAGCGCAGGACCGCGTTGCCGCGCAGCGAGCGGAAGCTGAAGTCCTGGTTGCCGACGGCGAAGGCCTCGCCCCCATCGCCGGGATCGACGAGGTAGCGCGCCGCGGTCTCATCGGCACCGGCCTCGCGGTAGAGCGTGTTGCCGTCGCCGTCGCGGACGATCGCGCCAGAGGCGTCGCGCTGCGGCACCTGGGGCGTGGCCGAGCCTCTAGCGTCGCCGTACACGTCGTAGTCGAACGAGCCGGGCGTGGCGAACTCCTTGAGGTTGGAGTAGCGGCCGGCGGTCACGAACGGCTGCGCGTAGAGCTGGAGCGAGAGGTCGGTCGTGAACGTCCAGTCCGCGCGGATGCCGAGCGAGAAGGACTCCTGATCGATGTCCGCGAACACGTAGCGGTTGCCAAAAGTGGACGTGGCCTCTGGCGCGGCGACGCGCGTGACGTACTGGTCGTTGTCGAACTCGCGGGAGTACTCCGGCTCGAAGGAGAGCGCGATGGCGTTGCTCGGCCGGACGGTGACGCCCAGCCCGATGCCGCGGTCGTACTCCGGCGGCGCGCCGGCGTAGTCGTTGCCGAACTCGGAGCGGAAGCTGACGCCGACGCCTGCGGAGACGGTCTTGCTGTCGTCCGTCCCGAGGCTCGCGTTGATGCTCGCGTCCATCGGGCGCTCCGCCAGAGGCCCGCCGCGCGTGAGCCGGTCGTTTTTGCTGACGGGCGCGAAGTTGAACCCGGCGTCGAAATTCCAGCGGTTGTTCAGCTCGCCGCCGGCGCCTCCGCCGAAGTACGTGATCACGCGGTCACCCGCGAAGTTGACGCCGCTGCCACCGTAGTGGTAGAGGTTCACGCGACGGAACGCCTTGGCCTCGGGCCAGCGCTTGCCGATGAAGTAGTTGAGGCTTGCAGCGTCGGCGCGGCCCTGGAAGCCGAGATCGTTGAGCTCCAGGCCGGGCGTGAGGACGTTGGCCGTGAGGGAGGCGTCCCAGCTGCCTTCCACGCTGCGCTGCAGCGAGAGCTCGGAGTAGGCGCCCGAGAGGTTCGTGCGCGTCGGGTCCACGCCGAGGTGGTCGGCGTCGGGCCGCTGGTAGTAGCGCTGCGGCGCGTTCTGGAGCCGCGTGATAAACGCCTCGGTCCCGTTCACAGTCGTCGCCGCAGCCACGCCGCTGGCGACCCACTGGCGTCCTGAGAACCAGTGCTCGAAGTCCACACCGGCCATGTACGCGCCAGAGGCCGCGACGCCGTCGAACAGCGCCTCGCTGCCCATCTGCCGGTTCGTCGCGGTCACGATCCCGCCGATGCTCGTGTTGCTCCCGCCCACGTTGCGCCGCACGCGGCCGACGAGGTAGTTGGACAGCGGCTCCACGGGCGTCGTCAGGTTCTCGCCAGAGGCGGTGACGTAGCGGGCGCGCTCCTCCAGCGTCACGGCGTCCAAGAGGCCCACGGACCAGCCGCCGATCTTACCGCTGACCTTGGCCGCGCTCGCGATGGTGGTCTGCTGCGGGCTGTCCACGTACGCGATGCCGGGGCCACCCACGCGCCGGACGGGCGAGCGCCCGATGCGGCGGGAGTAGAAAAAGGTCGGGCGGTTGGACGTGTTGTTCGTCCGCGTGCTGCCGTAGTCGAAGATGTCCACACCCTCGACGAAGAACGGGCGGCGCTCCTGGAAGAAGACCTCGAACTGGCTCAGGTTCAC
Source organism: Rubricoccus marinus (assembly GCF_002257665.1). Classification (NCBI taxonomy): domain Bacteria; kingdom Pseudomonadati; phylum Rhodothermota; class Rhodothermia; order Rhodothermales; family Rubricoccaceae; genus Rubricoccus; species Rubricoccus marinus. The sequence continues at coordinate 585,990 of NZ_MQWB01000001.1, forward strand.
AACGGCCGGATCGGCTTCCACCTGCCCGAAGTCCGGGTTGACGGTCGCCGTCAGCGTGAGATCCGACGTGAGGCCGACCTTGGCATCGAAGCCCGCGTTGGGCCCGAGGTCGTTGGCCGCGTAGAACGGATCGTCCGCGTCGCCAGGGGCGCGCGTGAGCTGGGTGAGCGCGTACGGGATGACCTCCAGCTGGCGCGGCGCGCGCTCCACGTCCAGGCCGTCCAACTGGCCAAAGCGCGAGACGAAGCCGTTGCCTTCGGGCAGGATCGGAGCCCAGAACACGTCCTCGCCAGAGGCGGGCACGCGGCGCTGGAACTGAAGCCCCCACACCTCCGGCCCCGCGCCGGTGCTGTAGCGGAGCTGCGAGAACGGGATGCGCATCTCGACGGTCCAGCCCTGGCCTCTGGCGTCGTCGAACCGCGCGGTCTTGCCTTCCCACACGGCGTCCCAACTGGAGTCCTCGTTGCCGTCGTTGAACATCAGGATGTCCTGGTTCACGCCAGCGGCCGTCACGCCGAAGTAGAAGGCCGTGCGGTCGTCGTTGTAGGAGTCGAAGGCGACGGCCACGCGGTCGCTGCCGACGAACTGATCGCGCCGGGCCATGCGCGCCACGAGCGTGGAGGGATCGCGCACCCAGCACGTGAAGCCGACGTAGACGGCGTCGGTCCCGTAGAGGACCGAGACCTCGGTCTTCTCACCGGCGGGCTGGCCCGGGTTGGGGATGCGCTGCACGAAGCTGCCCGCGCGCGGCGCCTCGGCCCACGCGGCCTCGTCCAGCACGCCGTCGATGCGCGGCTCCTGGCCCGGCTGAAGCGCGAGGGCGCGGAGCGAGGGCGCCGTGCCTCTGGCGGCGGGCGCCACGCTCGCAGAGGGCTGGGCGTGCGCCAGAGGCGCGAAGAAAAGGAGGGCAAGAGCGGCGCGAAAGGGGATAGGCATGTGCAGAGAAGTCCTGGGGATGTGCCTCAGGACGGACGCCGCGCCAGGGGAGTTACAGGAGGTGCTAAAAAAACAGCACGGCCGTTGCTCCTCGGGCCGCCAGAGGCGCCCGGCGGCGTTCACCGCGGATTGACCCGGCGCCGGCGCGATGGCGGTTGCCGCGCCCCTCGCGAAGTCGGACCTTGCAACTCACCCTGCCTGACTCCGATGGTTCGCTTTTCGACGCTTTGCCTGGCGCTCTCCCTCCTCGTTGCCGCGCCTCTGGCGGCGCAGCCGGAGACGGCGGACGTGCTGACGGCCGCCAACAACACGTTCGATTCCGGGCTGGAGAGCTACAACGCGGGCACCTACGACGAGGCCTACGGCCTGTTCATGAACGTGGCCCGGGGCTACCCGTACCACGAGCGGACGACCGCCGCGCTGCTCATGGCCGGCAAAGCCGCCTACGCCGACGGCCTGTTCTCGCGCGCCCGCACCGCGCTGGACCAACTCATCACCGAGTACCCCGCGAGCCGCTACGCTGAGGAAGCGCGCCGCGTCCTCGCGCAGGCCTCTGGCGCCGACGTGCAGGTGCCGTTCGATCTCGGCGTGATCCTGCCGGCTGGTAGCGAGGACGCGTACCTCGGTCAGGCCGTCTTTAACGGCATCCGGATCGCCGTCGAGGAGCACAACGCAGGCTCCCCACGCCGCCCGGTCCGCCTCATCTTCCGCGACACCGGCGGCTCGGCGGAGAACGCGGCCCAGGCCGTCCGCGATGCCGCCGCCGCGGGCGCGGAGGCGGTCATCGGCCCGCTGTACAGCGGCGAGGCCGTGATGGCTGCCCAGGCCGCGCAAGAGGCCGGCATCCCGCTTCTCGCGCCTCTGGCGACTGCCGCCGACGTGACCGAGGGCCGCACGCTCGCGTTCCAGGCCAACCCAACCTTCCCCGCCAGAGGCCGCGCGATGGCCCGCTACGCGGTCAACGTGCTGGGCTACCGGCGCCTGGGTGTGGTGAGCGAATCGAACACCTTTGGTGAGGACATGGGCACGGCGTTCGCGCAAGAGGCCAGCCGCCTGGGCGCCGCCGTCGTGTTCCAGGAGCGCCTCGTCGGCGCCGCAGGGTGGGGCGACCTGGAGCGCCGCGTGGGCGCGAGCGTGCTCGGCCGCGCGCAGGCGGTCTACCTCCCCGTCACGGGCGAGGACGCTCCGGCCTACGCCGCCGACGCGCTCCGCAGCCTGGAAGGCCTCGCCGCGCCGCCGCGCCCGCTCGGCAACACGGAGTGGGAGGGCCTCACGACGAGCCGCGCCCGCGCCAGCCGCCTCGCGGCGCTCTTCACCCGCGACTTCTTCTCGCCCCCGGGCGCCGTGGACGCCTTTGGCGCGCGCTACCGCGAGCTCTCGGGCATCGGCCCGGACCGCCTCGCGCTGATGGGCTACGACCTCACGGGCTTCGTCGCGCGCAACCTCGACGCCTCTGGCGAGGGCTCGCTCGCAGACCGGCTCCGCGCCGCGACGACCTACCAGGGCCTCGGCCACCGCTTCAACTTCGACGGCGGGCAGGTCAACACCGCGCTGTTCATCCTCGCCTACCGCGACGGCAACGCGATCCTGGTGGAGTAGGGTACCGAGTACAGGGGGCCGGGTACGTGGAGGGCTTTGCTTGCGAAGGGGCTTTGGCGCCCGAGAAAGACAGCAGATATGCTGTCTCCTGAGCCTCGCCAGAGGCTCCCACCCATGTGGCCTCTGTAGCTCGGCTGGGCGTACCCTGCACCTCGTACCCCGTACCCCCCCCATGCACCTCGCAGGCTACCAGATCGACACCGTAGACGCCGGGCGCTTTGCCCTCGACGGCGGAGCCATGTTCGGCATCGTGCCGCGTGCGCTGTGGGCGCGGCACATCGCGCCGGATGAGCAGAACCGCATCCCCATGATGGCGCGGTGCCTGCTGCTGCGCGGCCACGGCCGCGTCATCCTCGTGGACACCGGCATGGGCGACAAGCACGACGCGAAGTTCGCCCGCATCTACGACGCCGGGCCGTTCACGCTCCTGGACGAACTGGGCGCGCTCGGCGTGGCGCCAGAGGCCGTGACCGACGTGTTCCTCACGCACCTCCACTTCGACCACGTCGGCGGCGCGGTCACGCGAGGCCCGGCCGCTGGCGATGTCGCCTCTGGCGCGCTCCGGCTCACGTTCCCCAACGCCGCGCACTGGGTGCAGGCAGAGCACTGGGAGTGGGCACACGAGAGCCCGCGCGAGATGGCCTCGTTCCTCGCCGAAAACCTGGAGCCTCTGGCGTCTTTGCCTCGCGAGGGCGACGGCGCGCGGCTGGCGCTGTTGGAGAGCGGCGCGCCGAGTCCGTTCGAGCAGACGGAGATCGTGACCGTAGACGGCCACACGCGCGGCCAGCAACTCCTCAAGGTGGTGGGGGAGGAGGACACGCTCCTCTTCGCGGGCGACCTCTTCCCGACCGCCGCGCACGTCCCGCTCCTCTGGATCATGGCGTACGACATCGCGCCGCTGGATACGATTGCGGAAAAGGCGCCGCTGTTGGAGCAAGCCGCCAGAGGCAGCTGGACCGTCGTCTTCGAGCACGACGCCGAAACCGCCGCCGGGCGCATCGTGGAGACGGAGCGCGGCTTCGCGGTGGAGGACGCGCGGGCGGCGCTCTAGCCTCTGGCGCCAGAGGCTGTATCCTGGGCCATGCGGTTGCCGTTCGTCCTGCTCGCGGTGGTCCTCGCCTCTGGCGCGGCGGCGGTCATCACACCTGCCGCGGCCCAGCCGCCGGTCGTGTGGGAGCCGCTCCCCTCCACCGCGCAGACGGTGAACGAGAACGCCATGGTGACCGCCCTCGCCCTCGCGGAGGCGCCCGGGGGGGGCACCGCCGTCTACGTCCACGCGGGGCGGACCTACCGGCTCGACGACGACGAGCGGGACTGGACCCCGCTGGACCTCGGCGCGCCAGAGGCCGTGACCGTTACCGTCTTCGACGCCAGAGGCCGGGCGGTGTGGGCCTCTGGCGCCGGCCCCGCCAGAGGCGAGCACGCGTGGGAGATCGACGCGTCGGCGTGGGCCGCTGGCGTCTACGTCGTCCGCGCCGAGATCGGGGGCGGGGCGGTGAGCGCGCGGCTGACGGTCGCGCGGTAGCGCCAGAGGCGGCACGCGGTTTGAACCGTCAGGAGGCGATCCCTGTGTTCGGCCCTGCGTGGCTCCCTCTGGCCCTCCGCGCGCCTCCGGCGTGCGACGCGCGGCCCGTGCGTGCCCCTGCCGGGTAGAACCGTAATCCCACCGCCCGTCTATGACCGCCCCGACTCCCGCCGTACGCGCCGCCCTCGTCGCGGCCTTCGTGGTTGTGATCGTCGGCGTGCTCGCCGTTGTCCTGCACCTCTTGCGCGTGGACCACGAAGCGGAGACCGCCGCCGCCAGAGGCGTCGAGGCCCGCGCCGCCACGCTCGCCGCCGCGCTCGCGACCGACGGCAGCGGGGGCAGCCTTGCCGACCGCTTCGACGCGCTCGCCTCGCTGGACTGGCCCGCCGGGCTCGCTCTCTTGGACGCCTCTGGCGAGATCGTCAGCGCCTCCGATCCCGCGATGGCCGAGGTCACGCCGTGGAGCCAGGCCGCGCTCACGCCAGGGGCCATCGTGGTCTCGCGCGGCGATTCTCGCGTGGCGGTCGCCGTTCGCGCCCTGGGGCAGAGCGGACAGTCGCTCGGCGTCGTGCAGTACGTGGAGCCCGCGGGCGGGACGTGGGGCGTGCTCGGCATCGCGCTCGCGCTTGCCGCGCTCGTGCTCGGCGCCGTCGCCGCGCTCGCGTGGTACGCCGGACCCAGGGCGACGGCCGTGCTGAGCGTCACCGCCGAGCGCATGGCCGCCAACCGCGAGGGCGATCCTCGAACCCAGGTCGTCGCCGCGACGCGCGTGCTCGGGCCTCTGGCGACCTCGCTGGAGCCTCTGGCGAACCGACTACTCGCCTACCGCTCCGACCTGAGCGACGCCAGCCGCCAGGTCGCGGCGCTGCTCCAGATCAACCCGCACTACGTCGTCATCGCGACGTTCGACGGCGAGATCATCGAGGCGAACCCGTCGTTTTACGCGGCCACAGGCCTCTCGCACGAAGTCGTGCGCGGGGGCAGCGTGGACCTCTTGCGAGACATCTTCCCGCTCGGGCCGCTCCTCGAAGTCGCCGACCGGAGCGACCGCGAGAACTCCTCCATCCAGGGCATCGAGTACGAACTGGTGGATTGGGAAGGACGCCAGCTCCCCGTCCTCGTCTCGTTGCGCGCCGTCACGGTGCGCCGCCGCAAAGCCGTCCTCATCCAGGCGACGGACGTGTCCACGCAAAAGCGCTTGGAGCGCCAGGTGGCCGCCTTCAGCGACTCCCTGGAGCTGATGGTGGATCAGCGCGTCGCCGCCCTTTCCGCCGGCCGCACCACGCTCCGCCAGCTCATCGACCGCGCGAGCGTTGTCCTCGCCTCCTTCGACGCCGCCGGCATCACGATCCGCTGGAACGGCGCCGCCCAAACCCTCACTGGCCGGATGCAGGCCGACGCCGCGGGCTTCCACGCCGCCGTCGCCACGCTCGGCCTCACGGAGAAAGAAGCCGCCTCGCTCGCCCGCTGGTTCTGGAGCGACGCCGAGCACCCGTTTGTCGCCACGTCCTCCTTCGAGGTGGAAAGCGGTGAAAGCGTCGAGCGCCGCATGGTGTGGCGCCGCGTCCGCAACGCCGAGCCCGGCCAGACCGACTCGCGCACGCTCGTCGGCGTCGAGGTCCCCGACTCGCTCCCCATCCAGGAGCTCCCGGCCGAGGCGCCGCGCCCGTCCGCCATTCCCCATGCGCCTCTGGCGTCCCGCCACGCGCGCGCGGGCGGCTACGTGTTCGAGGCCACGATGGACGAGGCGCCCACGCCAGAGGCCATCGCGGAGGAAGAGGCCTGGATCCGACGCCTGTCCTCGGACAAGCCGGACGCCTTTGGAGGCGGTGGCCGCCGCCGCCAGCCGCCGCCCGGTGGCGGTACCTGGGTCGCCAGAGGCCCGGGAGGCGACGGCATCGCCTAGGCCGGCGGGAGGCCTGCCGAGACCCTCGCTGCTCCCGATGGGACCGCGGGGCCGAGCGAGAAGGGGCGCGTCACTAGATTCGCGCACTCCTCTCGCATTGACATGGCCTCCTTCGCGCTTTTGCTCATCGACCGGGACGCAGCGCCTCTGGCGGAAGCGCTGCAACGCGACGTGCCGGGCCTGAGCGTCACGCCGTGCACGAGCCTCGTGGCCGCGCGCGCGCACCTCGTCGGGAGCCGGTTCGGCGCCATCCTCGCGGAGTACGACCTCCCCGATGGACCGGCGCTCTCGCTTCTCGAACTCCCAGTCACCATACCCCCGCTGTGGGTCCGCGCAGGGAGCGCGCTCCGGGCGGAAGAGGCCTTGCGCGATGGCGCCGTCGGCTTCGTGGCCGGGCCGGACGCCCGCGCTCTGGGGCCATTCGTCGCGTGGCACGCGGGGCTCTCCGAACTCGTGGCGCCTCTGGCGGAAAGCGAAGGCGCGGACGAAGCCGGCGGGGATGAAGGCGCGAGCGACGAGCAGATGCCAGAGGCGACCGCACTCTACTTGGAGCGCGTGCGCGGCGAGCTTGGCCGCATCACGCACGCGCTCAACAACCCGCTCGCGGTGATCTCCGGGAACGTGCAGCTCGCGCGTGAGCTCATCGTCGCCGCGCCAGAGGACCCGATGGTGTCCAGCTCATTGGAGGACATCCAGACGGCCGCCAAGGAGCTCGGCGCACTGATCGAAGACATCAACGAGCTCCGGCGCTCGCTCGCGCCGCCCCCGCCGGAGCTCGGCTGAGCTCGCCAGAGGCCTCTGGCGCCGCCCGGATGAGGGGGCGAAACGTGCGCGCGAGGAGCGGAAACGTAACGGCGGGCGACCGGCGCGCAGGAGGGGACCGGAAAACCGGGCGATAGGGCGAACCGCGCGCTATTGCCACACGCCGCGCGAGTTCTCGGGATGGGACGCGATGTGGGAAAAAGGAGCCTCCATCCCACTTAAGGGAAGCGCGCGCGGCACCGATACCGTGGGAGTCAGCGCAGCCCGCTGATGCCCACCTACTCAGCACGCGCCCATGCCTTCCGCTCCGATGACCCCGGCGCACGAACGAGACCACCTCGATCGCGCCGCTGCTTCCTTCGAAGCGCTCCCTGATGCCGCCCGTCAACGATGGACGCGCGCCAACGAGCACGTCGAGAACGCCCGCGTCTACGATGCCTTCCTGGAGTTCAACGAGCTCCTCAAAATGCCCGGCCTGGACGCCGTGGCCCGCACCGACGCGCAGCTCCAGGCGGTCCGTTGCCTCCGGGACGCGCCCGTCGAGCGGGTCAAGACCGAACTCGCGCTTATCGAGCCGCACGACGCCTACCAGACCGTCGTGCTGGACTACCGTCTCGGCTGGCTGATGCGCCACCGGCTCTCCAGCCTCGCCGCCGCGCTGCAGTACTTCGACCGCGTGCGCGAGGAGGCCCGCCGCCTCGGGACGCGTCCCTGGGAGATCGCGGCGTTGCTCCAGAAGAGCGCCACGCTGATGGCGCAGGGCTCGCTGGAGCAGGCCATCGAGGTGTGCATGCGCGTGTACAACCTCAGCCGCCGCAACGGCTTGGTGGAGTACATCCCGAAAGCGCTGATGAACAAGGGTTACGCCCTCGTTCAGCTCGGCCGCCCGCAGCAGGGCGAGGAGCAGCTCCAGAAGGCGTACGAACTCGCCTGCCGCAACGACCTCCTCGCGGAGCAGGGCATCGCGCTCCACATGCTCGCGCAGGTCTACCACCACGACTTCAAGTTCTACGGCCTCGCGCTGGAGTACTACGAGCAGGCCCGCGCCATCTTCGACGAGGTGCCCGTGTGGCCCAGCGTCGTGGAGCGCGTGGACGAGGACATGGCTTCGGCGCAGAGCGAGCTCGCCGAACTGGACCTCGCCAAGATCCTCGGCCCCATCCCCATCGCGCGGCTGCGCCAGGAGTACCTCACGAGCCTCGTCAACGGTTTCGTCGGCATCCCCGGCATCGACAACCGGACGCAGCTCGGCAACCGGATCGGCCTCACGCGGCAGGCCATCCACCGCAACATCAACAGCTAGCCACTTGCGGCACGGAGCCGCCCGTCTGCAATCGTCTCGTGGTGGGCTCCCCATTCGCTTCTGAAGCAGGAGGCGAGTGGGGAGCCGCTTCCACGAAACGGTGGGGCGCCAGAGGCCCGAGCCACACAAAGCGCCTCTGGCGTGCATGTGGAGGTGTTGTGTGAAACCGGCAGGGGCCCTGCAGAGCGCCCTTCCTCCAAACGGGGCACACCCTATCTTAGTGGGTCCCCACCCGTTAGACCTCCAGCGTATCGGCATCTGTGCTACCCCCGCGAGTCATTCTTGGCCCGCTCCTCGGTTCTAGCCTGCACAGACCTATGACGCATGTCCTGCGTCTCGCTGCCGTTTTTACGGCCCTGATCGCGCTCCCCGCCGCTGCCCAGCAGCGCGCCGATGCCGCTCAGCTCCTCGCGCCAGAGGCCGGTGTTGCGCGCTCCGCCGCGGCCGGTGATCTCGCGCCGAAACAGGGGGCAACGGTCCGCATCGTGGAGGAAACCCCGGGAGCGGTCACGTTGGAGGTCACCGCGTACTGGCCGGAGCGGATGAAGGACGGCTCGGCGCCAGAAAGCGCCGACGCGCTCGCCGCGCGCTTGGTCGGCAGTGAGGCCACCGCGACGGCCCTGATCGAACTCGGCTCCCGCGTTCCCCCGCAAGTGGAGGTCTTGGAGGCCGACGGCGAAGACGTGCAGATGGCGGGCGCCTCGCGCCTGACCGAAGCGTTTGCTGGGCCTCTGGCGGAGGTCGTCGGCGTGGGGGAGCGGCGGCGCAAAACGGTGGGCAGCCTCCGGATCCGCCTTCTACAGGTAGACGGCGACCGTGTCACGCGGTACACGCGCGTGCTCGTCCGCGTCCGGCGCACGGCGCCAGGGGCTGGCTCGCTCGCGCTCAAGGCCGGCGGTGGCAGCGCGCACCTCGCCGTGACGCGGAGCGCCCTCGCCGAAGGGCGCTGGTTCAAGCTCCCGGTCCCCGAAAGCGGCGTGTACCGCATCACGCGCACGTTGCTCACCGATCTCGGCGTGGACCCGGCCACGACCGACCCCAACCGCATCGCGACGTACCACAACGGCGGCGAGCCGCTGCCCGAACTGGCGGGCGCAGACCGGCCCGTGGATCTCGTGGAAACGCCCTCGCTCGTGATCGGCGGGGGGGACGGCAGCTTTGGCGAGGGCGACGCCGTGATCCTCTACGCCCAGGGTCCGCGCACGTGGCAGTGGAGCGACCGCGGCACGGCCTCGCCCGATGACGACGGCTGGGACCACACCCTCAACCCGTTCACGACCACGTCCGCCGTGTTTATCCGCGTCGACGCGCCAGAGGCCCGCCGCGTGGGCGCGGCCACGTTCCCTGGCTGGAGCGACGCGCAGCCTCTGGCGACCGTGACCGGCCGCCTCCTGCACGAGAGGGACCTGGAAAACCTGGAGCGCGAGCAGAGCGGCTCCGGTCTCCACTGGCTGGGTGAGGAGATCACGCGCACCAGCACCGGCGTAACGGTGTTGGACACGATCCCGCCCGACCGCGTCGGCGCCGTGCTGTACCGCGCGCAGCTCGCCGCCCGGGCGGCTCCTTCCATTCCGGTCACGCTTGTCCAGAATGGGCAGACCATCGCGCAGGTGCGCCCCCCACAGGTCGACTTCTCCACGCCCGTCGGCGCGCTTGCGACGATGCAGGTCGCCGAGGTGAGCACGTCGCCCGCATCCACTCTTGCCATCACGGCGCGCGCCCCCACCGCCGGCCTCGGCGCGACGGCCTGGATCGACTGGATCGAGGCCACGTTCCAGCGCCGCGCGCGGGCCTCTGGCGGCGTCGTGCAGTTTCCCACGCCCGGCGGACAGACCGGACGCTTCGAAGTGGCTCTGGAGGGCTTCGCCGCCGCGCCAGAGGCGTGGGACGTAACCGAGCCGGGTGCGGTCCGCCGCCTGGGAGTCCAGGCCTCTGGCGGGAACTACCGCGTGCAGGTGGAAGCCGCGGGTGGGGAGCGCGAGATCGTCGCGTTCGATCCCGGCGCGCCGCTCCGGACGTTCACGGGCGGCGAGGCCGTCGCGAACCAGAACCTGCACGGGATCGGGAGCTACCCGGACTACGTGATCGTGGTCCATGAGAGCTTGCGTGAGCCCGCCGAACGTCTGGCGGCCTACCGGCAGGCGGACGGGCTTGAGACGCTCGTCGTGCCGGTCGGGCAGATCCAGAACGAGTTCGGAAACGGCGTGCTGGACATGCGCGCCATCCGGGACTACATGAAGTTCCTCTACGACCGCGCGCCGGACGAGGCCAGCCTGCCGCAGCACCTGCTCCTCTTCGGCGACGGCCACTACGACTTCCGAGGCATCAAAAACGGCCCGCCCATCTACGTGCCGACGTACCAGACGGAGGAGATGCTGGTCCGTGACCGGAGCTACACCTCGGACGACTACTTCGGCCTCCTCGGTGACGACGAGGGCGTCTGGGAATGGACGGCTTCGCAGGGCGCGTCCTCCACCAGCTTTGAGCGCGTGGACCTCGGCATCGGGCGCTTCCCCGTGCAGACGCGCGAGGACGCGAACATCCTCGTGGACAAGATGATCGCCTACGAGTCGCCAGAGGCGCTGGGCGAGTGGCGCACGCGCATGACGTTCCTGGGCGACGACCAGTACCCCAACAACACCGACACCGACCTCCACATCCAGAACGCCGACGCCGTTGCGGAGCGGGTGCGGAGCGAGAGCCCGGAGATCACGGTCCAGAAGATCTACATGCCGTCCTACCCCGAGGTGGGCGGCGAGTCCGGCCGCCGTCGCCGCCCGGGCGCGACCGAGGCCTCGCTGCGCGCGCTCAACGAGGGCACGCTGGTGTGGAACTATATGGGCCACGGCGGTCCCGAAGGCCTCGCCGATGAGCAGCTGTTCACGGCCAGCGAGGTCCGCGCGATGGACAACCCGGACCGGCTCCCCATCTTCGTCACGGCGACGTGCTCGTTCGGCAAGTACGACATCGTAGACGGGCAGAGCCTGGCCGAGGAAACGCTCCTTCGCGACGGCGGTGGCTCCGTCGCCATGTTTACGACCGTCCGCGTGGTCTACACGTTTATCTCCACAACCTCGCTCAACCTCGGCCTCAACATCGCGCTGACCCGTGCCATGCTGGAGCGCGACGCGAATGGGCGCCCGAGGCGCCTGGGCGACATCCTCGCGGAGGCGAAGAACACGGACGTGGGCGCGCAGCGCAACAACCGGAAGTTCAACCTCCTCGGCGATCCCGCGATGCGGATCGGCCTGCCAGAGCGGCCCGTGCGGATCACACACGTCAACGGCGTGCCGCTGCCCGCCGGGACAGCGCCCCAACTGCGCGCCTTTGAGACGGCGCGGATCCAGGGCGAGGTGCTGACCTTCGGCGGCCAGCCGGACGCATCGTTCGAGGGCACGGTCTCGCTCACGGTTCAGGACGTGGAGCGCCAGATCCAACTCCCGGTCCGCGTCAACACGCCGGGCTACTACGTGGTCCAGAACGACCCGATCTACGCCGGCCGCGCCTCAGTCCAGGCTGGACGCTTCGACGCGCAGTTCCTCGTCCCGCAGGATGTCTCGTACTCCGGCCGCCCCGGCCGCATCGCGGCCTACGTGCTCGGCGGGGGGACGGGCGCGGACCTCATGGACGGGCTCGGCCAGACGCAAGAAGCCCTGATTGCGCAGGACGCCGCGGAACGGCCCGACGACGGCGTCGGGCCTGAAGTCCGCCTGTTCCTCGACGACACCACGTTCGTCTCCGGTGGCATCTCGCGCCCGGACCCGGTCCTGATCGCGCGGCTGCGCGACGCCAACGGCATCAACACCGTCGGCGCGGGCGTGGGGCATGAGCTGCTCCTTACCATCGACGGCGATCCGACGAAAGCCGTGGACGTGGGCCGCTACTACGAGGGCGACCTCGATACCTTCCGCTCCGGCACGATCCGCTTCCCGCTGAGCGAGCTGGAGCCCGGGCGGCACACGCTCTCGCTCACGGCCTGGGACGGCGCCAACAACGCGACCACCGAGGAGATCTCCTTTGTCGTCGCCGAGGGCTCGGACCTCGTCGTGGAGAACGCGTACCCGTACCCCAACCCGACCTCGGGGCGGAGCACGTTCTTTTTCGAGCACAACCAGCCGCCGGGCACGCCGGCGCGCATCCAACTCCGGATCTATTCCCTGGCGGGCCGGCCCGTACGTACGTTGGAGCGCGATGAGCCGTTGAACGGCGGGATGGTCCGGATGGACTGGGACGGGCTGGACGACGACTTCGACCCGCTCGCCAGCGGCATCTACCTCTACCGCCTCCGCGTGGAGGTCGACGCCGCCGACGGCACGCAGCGCGTAGCCGAGCGCCGTGACCGGCTCGCCGTGATCCGCTGACCCACCTTTTTTGCGCCAGAGGCCGCCCTCTCCCTCTGGTATACCGATCTGACATATCCGCCCTGTGGGCATGCTGATGAACCGCTTTTTCTCCTCTGCGCTCCTCCTCGCGCTCGCCGCCGGGGCCTCTGGCGCCGCCGCCCAGGACAACGTCGTGATCACGACGGCCGTCCCCTTCCTGCAGATCGAGCCCGACAGCCGGGCTGCGGGCATGGGCATGACCGGCGTCGCGATCGCGGACAACGCCTACGCTCCGTTCTGGAACCCCGCCGGCCTGGCCGGGCAGGAGGGCACCGAGGTCTCCTTTACCTACGCCCCGTGGCTTCCCGCCCTCGGCGCGGACCTCTCGTTCAACTACGTTTCCGGCAAGCACTCGATGGGCAAGGCCGGCACGCTCGGGGGCCACTTCACCTACTTCAACCTGGGTGAGCAGCAGTGGACGGACGAGATCGGCAACTCGCTGGGCGACTTCAAAAGCTTCGAGCTGGCCGCTGGCGCGAGCTACGGCGTGGAGGTGGGGAAAGGCCTCTCGCTCGGCGCGGGCGGGCGCGTGATCTACTCCAACCTCACGGGCGGCCAGGAGGTGGACGATGTGGAGACGCAGGCGGGCCTGTCCTTCGGGCTCGACCTCGGAGCGATCTATAAGCTGCCGGAGATCGACGCGGGCGGTGTGGGTGTGACGCCGAAGCTGGGCGTGAACCTGGCCAACATGGGGCCGTCCATCAAGTACCTGGAGAACGGCATCCCGAACGCGATCCCGACGAACCTCCGCTTCGGCACGGGCATCGACATCGACCTGGACGAGTTCAACCGCGTGACGGTCGCGGCGGACCTCAACAAGCTGATCGTCTCGCGCGACCCGGAGACGGGCGAGTACGACTCGTTCTTCGAGGCACTCACGTCCTCGTGGGGCGAGCGGATCGTGGACACCTCTGGCGGTACGCAGGGCTCGTGCGACTCCCGCGCGGCGGACGACAACGCGACCAACGACTGCGAGCTCATCAGCGGCTTCCAGCAGCTCACGCTCGGCGCCGGCCTGGAGTACTGGTACAACGACCTCCTCGCGCTGCGGACGGGCTACTTCTACGAGGACCCGGCCAACGGCAACCGCGAGTTCCTGACCTTCGGCGCGGGCATCCGCTACAACGTGGTCGGCTTCGACCTCTCGTACATCTACGCGCTCGCGGACGACTCACCTCTGGCGGACCAGCTGCGCTTCTCGCTGCTGCTCAACGTTCCCCGCTGATCGTGAGCCGCTTCGGCTTTTTGCTCTGCGCGGCGCTGGCTCTTTCGGGGGCCAGCGCCGCGCAGGTTTTGGCCCCGGCGGCCAGTCCTGCGCCAGAAGCGGACGTAGCGCCAGAGGCCTCGTGGCTAGCGGTGATGGCCTCTGGCGTGCACGCGATGCCGATGCGTGAGCCGACGCGGCGTGTCCTGCTGAGGCCCATCGTGTTGGACCTCCGCGGGCCGGAGCCGCCCGCGTTTCAGATGGCCCCGATGCTCGGCGAGCCGCCGCAGGTGCGCCGTTCGCGCGAGCGACGGCAGAGGGAGAGCGGCGACTGAGCCTCTGGCGCCAGAGGCGCGGGTAGCTTCGGGCGGCTTCCTCGCAGTCCGTGCCCGACCTCCTCGCAACCGCGCTCTTTTTCCTGACGCTGCTGACGGTCGTCGGGGCAGGGGAGGCGCTGCGCGCGTGGGCGGGCTGGGCGCCAGAGGCTTCGCGGCGATTCGTGCACGCGGCGACGGGGATCGCGGTGGCGCTGTGTCCGCCGTTCTTCTCCGGGCCGGCGGGGATTTACGTGCTGGCGGTCGTGTTTGTGGGCGTCAACCTCGTAGCGGTTCGGCGACGGCTGTTCCTGGGCATGCACGGGATCGCGAGAGAGACGTGGGGGACGGTCGCGTTTCCTCTGGCGCTGATCGTGGCGCTGTATCTGTGCTGGACGCTGGACCCGGAGCGCGTCTACATCCTCCGCGCGGCGTTTCTCGTCCTCGCGATCTCGGACCCTCTGGCAGCGTGGGTCGGCGGGCGGGCCTCTGGCGGTCGCTACCGCGTGAACGGGCAGACCAAGACCATTGCGGGCTCGGTCGCGTTCGTGGTGAGCGCGGTGGCCCTGCTGGCACTGTCTCTAGCGTTTTGGGCGCCAGAGGCTCTGAAGCTCCAGGCCTCCGGCGGAGCGGACTGGCGCTGGATCGGTGCGGGCGCGCTCGTCGCGGCGTCGCTCGCGGGCGCTGCCGAGGCGTTGGGCGTGCGCGGCTGGGACAACCTGTGGATCGTGCTCGCCGTGATCGTCGGGCTGACGGCGATGCACGAGGCGCCAGAGGCTTCCGGCGTCGCGCTGGCGGCGTTGAGCATTGCGGTGGCGTTCGGGTTGCTCTCGGTGCGAGCACGGTTTCTGGACCTCTCGGGAGCGCTCGCGGCGGGGCTCTTGGCGTGGGCGGTGGTGGCGCTGGGCGGCGTGGCATGGGCGGTGCCCGGCTTCACGTTTTTCTTCGCCTCCAGTGTTCTCTCCCGCCTCGGGCGCCAGAGGAAGCACGCGGCGGAGGCGAAGGCCGCGAAAGGGAGCCAGCGCGATGCCGCGCAGGTCGTTGCCAACGGGGGCGTAGCAGGGTTGCTCCTAGCGGCTACGCTGTTCGCGCCAGAGGCCTGGAGTGCAGCACTCTACTGGAGCTTTGTGGGGGCGTTTGCCGCAGCGGCGGCGGACACGTGGGGCACGGAGATCGGCACGTGGATCGGCGGGCCCACACGCGAGGTGCTCCGCTGGCGGCGCGTAGACGCGGGCGAATCCGGCGGCGTGTCGTTCGGCGGCACGCTCGGCGGCATCGCGGGCGCCACGCTCGTCGTGGCCTCGGCATGGGCGTTCGCGCTAGAGGCCTCGTTTGGAGCGGCCTCTGGCGTCGTGCCCTCCGGCGCGGCTCTCGCGCTCGGCGGCGGCGTGCTCGCGGCGTGGGTGGACAGCGCGCTGGGGGCGACGGTCCAGGCCCGCTTCCGCCTGCCCGACGGCTCGCTCACCGAGGCTCCCACGCGCGGCGGCGCCGCGCTTCCGCTCGCCAGAGGCTGGCGGTGGATGACGAACGACCGCGTGAACCTCGCCTGCACGCTCGTTGGCGGGGCGCTGCCTCTAGCGGCGCTGCTGTCCTGGGGCTGAGACGTGCGGGCCTCTGGCGTCAGAGGTGGGGACGGACTTGATTCCCAGAACCGAGGCGCACGCCAGAGGCCCGAATCGCACCGCGCCTCCGTTACCTTCGTGTCCCCCTCCCACACACCCCCTTATGGAAACCCCGACCGTGGCCGCCGCCACCCCCTGGTACCGCAAGCTCCACTGGCAGATCATCCTGGGTCTGCTGCTCGGCCTGCTCTACGGCGTCCTCGCCGCGCAAAACGGGTGGGGCAGCTTTACCACGAACTGGATCAAGCCGTTCGGGACCATCTTTATCACGGCGCTGAAGCTGATCGCGGTCCCGCTCGTTCTCGCGAGCCTGATCACGGGCGTGGCCTCGCTGAGCGACCTGCGGAAGCTCTCGCGCATTGGTGGCAAGACGATCGGGATCTACCTGCTGACGACCGCCATCGCGGTCACCATCGGCGTGCTCTTGGCGGACGTGGTCCAGCCCGGTAACGCGTTCTCGCCCGAGCTGCGCGAGGACCTCGTGAGCGCCTTTGGAGGCGACGCCGAAAGCCGCGTGGCGAGCATCGACGAGGCAGGGATCCGCGACCGCGGACCGCTCCAGTTCCTGGTGGACGCTGTTTCGGACAACGCCTTCGCGTCGTTCTCCAACAACGGGAGCATGCTTCAGGTCGTCGTCATCGCGATCCTCTTCGGCATCGGGCTGGTGCAGATCCCGCGGGAGCGCGCCGCGCCCGTCCTGGCCTTTTTCGAAGGGCTGAACGACGTCGTGATCAAGCTCGTCGACATCGTGATGCTGCTTGCGCCGATCGGCGTGTTCGCGCTCTTGGCAGACACGATCGTGAGCACCGCGGGAGACGACCCCTCGGTCATCCTCGAACTGCTGGGCGGGCTCGGGAAGTACATGGCCGTGGTGCTGCTGGGGCTGGGGATCCACACGTTCGTGGTCTACCCGACACTGCTCAAGCTGTTCACGCCGCTTGGGCTCAAGACCTTCCTCGCGGGCATCGCGCCTGCACAGCTCGTCGCGTTTTCCACCTCGTCCTCTGGCGCCACGCTGCCCGTGACCATGGAACGATGCGAGGAGGAACTGGGCGTGAGTGAGGAGATCTCCAGCTTCGTGCTACCCCTCGGGGCGACGATCAACATGGACGGCACGGCGCTCTATCAGGCCGTTGCGACGCTGTTTATCGCGCAGGCATTCGCGCTCGAACTGGGCTTCGCCGCGCAAGTGACCATCGTGCTCACGGCCGTCCTCGCGAGCATCGGGACGGCCGCCGTACCGGGAGCGGGCATCATCATGCTCGTCATCATCCTCGAAGCCGTCGGCGTTCCCGCCGCGGGCATCGCACTAATCCTGGGTGTGGATCGTATTCTAGACATGTGTCGCACAGTAACCAACGTGACCGGCGACGCAACCGTTGCCAGCGTTGTCGCCGCGAGCGAAGGGCAGCTGTTTCCGCCCGACCAGAGCGGGAAGGGCGACCGCCTCCGCAGCGTTGGCGAAACCGCAGACCTTGTCCCCACCCGCCGCGAGGCGGGCATGATCTAGTGCCCCCACACCCGCCGAACCGTCTCTCTAGCCTCTGGCGCGCCTCGGCTCGCGCCAGAGGCTTCTTTTCTCAGGCGGCCCTTGCGCTAGCCATTGCTGCCCTCCTCGCCTCTGGCGCACGCGCGCAAGCCACGCCAGAGGCCGACGGGGACCGGCTGGTGCGAACGGAGGAAGGCGCGCGCCTTTTCGCCGAGTCGCACCAAGCGCTGGTGGACTGGAGGCTCGAGGAGGCCAAGCGCGGCTTTGCGCGGTTGGGCGAGATGGAGCCCGGTTCGCCGGCGGGCGCGTACGGCCTCGCTAAAACGGCGCTGTGGGAGGCGCTCGTGATGGAGCGTCCCCCGTTCCCACAGCGGTTCTTCGCGCTGAACGACTCGCTGGAAGGTGTGTTGATCGACATGCCGCGCGGCCTCTGGCGAACGCACCTGGAAGGGGAGCGCGAGTTGCAACGCGCGCTGATGTACCTGCGGCAGGAGTCCTTTGCACGGACCGGCCGCGCGTTCCACGGCGCCTGTGGCCGGTTCAAGGAGAACACCCGCGACGCCGCCGAGCCCTTTGCCGAGTCCTACCTCGGTCGCGGTGCGTGCTTGGTGGCGGCCGGCTCGGTTCCGAGCGAGTACAAGTGGGTGGCCGCGCTGCTTGGCTTTAAGGGCACCGTCCCCGACGGCATCGACGCCATCCAGGCGGCGATCGACGAGGCAGAGATCGCGACGCCAGAGGCCGTCATCCTCCTCGCGCTTGTGGACGCGGCGCTCAACGAGCGCGGCGCGGGCGGCACGGAAGCGTTGGGAGCCGTCGCAGCGGCCAACCCCCAGAGCGTGCTCTTGGCGTACCTCTACGGCACGATGCTCCTCGAAACCCGCGACGCCCCTGGCGCCGAGCGCGAGTTGCGCCGCGCCGCAGCCCTGATGGCGACGCCAGAGGCCAGCCCGCTCCCGTACGTCGACTACCACCTCGGACTGACGCTGTACCGCCAGGATCGCTTCGAGGAAGCCGCCGAGCTGTTCGAGAGCTACCTGCGGGCCGCTCCCGGCCGCGCGCTCGTCGCCCAGGCGACGCTGCACGCCGGTCTGGCATACGAACTCACAGGCGACCGCCGGACAGCTGAGAAGCACTACCGTCGTGTCCGTGCTACGCGCGACAACGACAGCGACCAGCAGGCCGAGCGCGAGGCTGAGCGTCGCCTGGCTCACCCGTTCACCGCCTCCGAGCGCGCCGTGATTCTCGGCGCCACGGCCTATGATGGCGGGCGCAACGAGGACGCGATCGAGGTGCTACAACCCGTCTTCGGCGATTCCGACGCGGATGAGACGCTTCGTGCCGAGGCTGCGTACCGCACCGGCCGCGCCTACCAGGCCCTCGGCAACGACCGCGAGGCGCTCCGCCACTACGGCTTCGCCATCGCCCGCCCTGGCGATCCTCTGGCGAAGTGGGGCCCGTGGGCCGTCTACCACGCGGGCGAGGTCCACGAGGCCGCTGGCGACATAGACGCCGCGCGAGAGGCGTACGAGCGCGCGTTGGAGAACGAGGAGGAATTCGATTACCACAAGTCCCTGGAACAGCGGGCCAAAGCCGCTCTCGGTCGTCTGGACCGCGCCGAGTAGGGGCACCCTCGCGCCTCTGGCGTGTTCATCCCGCATCACACACGTTTGCTGCCATGCGAGCTCTGCTTTTCTTCTCCGTTGCTGTGCTCGTTGCCGCCGCGCCCGCCAGAGGCCAGGACGCACCCCTGATCTCCGCCGTCCCGTCCTCGACGTTCTGCGAACTGCCGGCGCCGGAGCCCGACGACATCTACGAGGGCGTCAACCGCCTGCGTGAGACGGCGCCGCTGAAGAACGGGGGAGGGGCCACGTTCGAGGTGGACTACACGGGGTTCACTCCGCAGGCGCAGGCCGCATTCCAGTTCGCCGTCGACATCTGGGCAGCGCACATCACCAGCCCGGTCCCGATCAAGATCGCGGCGAGCTTTGAGACGTTGCCGGCCCGCGTTCTGGGCTCTGCAGGCGCGGGCTGCATCCACGCAGGGGGGGCGCTGCCCGTCCCGAACACGTGGTACCCTGCAGCTCTCGCGGACGCGCTCACGGGCGTGGATCAGTACAGCCCCGGCGGCCCGTGCGGGCCGGATGACATCGTTGCCCGGTTTTCGAGCAGCCGCAGCGACTGGTATTTCGGAACGGATGGCAACCCACCGCGCCAGCAGATCGACTTCGTGTCGGTCGTGATGCACGAGATCGGTCACGGTCTCGGCTTCGCGGGGAGCGGCACGGTCGATGACGGGGAGGGAACGGCAGAGTGCAACGGCACTGACGGCTTCGGGTGCTACGGCCTCGGGGCGGCCCGCTTCCCCATCGTCTTCGACCGCTTTATGGAAGACGGTGAGGGCAATTCCATTCTTGATCGGGAGACGTACGCCAACCCCTCCCTCGCGCTCGGCGTCCTTTTCCAGAGCGGGAGTCAGAGCCCGAACGATCCTCGGAACCTCTTCTACGACTCGCCCACCACGTTCGCGATCTACGGCAACCAGCGCCCGCCCATCTGGGCTCCCGCCACGTTCGACCTGGGCTCATCGTATTCACACTGGGACGAGGTGGTCATCCGCCAGGGTGACATCAACGCGCTGATGACGCCGCAGATCGCGCAGGGCGAGGCGTTCCAGGACCCCGGCCCTCTCACGTGCGCGCTCATGCAGGACATCGGCTGGAGCCTCGCGCCCGCGTGCGCAACCCTTGTCGACACGCCGAATGAGAGCGGGCCTCTGGCGTCTGGCCTCGGCATCGAGTTCGCCGGGCCCAACCCCTTCCGGGACGCGACGGCCCTCCGCGTCCGGGTGGATGCGCCGGAGACCATCCGCGCCACGCTGTACGACGCTCTCGGCCGCGAGGCCGGCGTGCTCTACGACGGCCCGGCCTCTGGCGACGTCACGCTGCGAGTTGGCGGCGACCTCGCGCCGGGCATCTACGTCGTCCGGGTGCAGTCCGAGACAGAGACGGTGACGGAGCGCCTGGTGCGCGTCCGTTAGACGACACGAGTGGGCCTCTGGCGCCAGAGGCCCGTTTGGGCTGCAAGGTCCGCCTGCTTACGCGCCGGTCGGGCCACAAAAAAAGCCCCTCCACCAGATCGGCGGAGGGGCTTTACTCGTACGCCCGAGAGGATTCGAACCTCTGACCTTTGGTACCGGAAACCAACGCTCTATCCAACTGAGCTACGGGCGCAGCGTGCCCCAAGATAGGGCGAGACACAGGCCGCGCTCAGCCTCTGGCGGCGGAATGTCTGTGAACCGCTCTCTACCGAGCGCCTCTGGCGCCAGAGGCGTCCGCTGAGCTAACTCGCGCCGACGCGGGCCAGAACGTCCGCTACAAGCCGGTCCAGGCGCCGCTGGTTCGTGCCGAGGTCGCTACGTCCCACACGGCTCGCGCTGCGGAGGTGGAGGATGGACGCCTCGCCAGAGGCGCCCGGCGTGACTTCGAGCGCGAGGTCGTCCACGAACGGGCCCGTGCGGTACGTCGCGCGCAGACCGCCGGCGGTGAGCGAGATCTCATCGGCGCGGCCGGAGAGAAGGCTCCGGTCGGTGCGGACGGCGGCTTCGGCCACGCGGCGGACCGTAGAGGCGTCGGCGGGAATGGAGCGGCTGAGCCGCGCGCAGTTGGCGTAGGGGCCGCACGGCGCCAGGGGCGAGTCGGCGGCATCCACCTCGGGGCGGGAGCCGGTCTGGCGCGAGAGGATCATGCCGACGCCCGCGAGCGCCGTTACGGCCAAGAAGAAGCGCTTCACAGGGATGCGGTGGTGGTCGGGGCCTCGCCGGGCTCCGCCTGTTCGAACTCGTTGCCCTCGTTGTACTTCGAGGGGCACTTCACGAGGATGTTGTCGGCCATGAACACCTCGCCTTCCATGCGGCCCTCCACGACCACCTTTTCGGCGTCCTCGAAGTTAGCCGGCTTGGGGTTCGCGTAGATCACGCGGCGCGTGGTGCCGTCCTCGTCCGCCATCGTGAACGTGAAAGTGTTGGCGCCCGGGTCGTACGCGACGGGCTGCGTCGGCAGCCAGGTGCCCGCCACGTGGGCGTCGCGGCCGCTGGTGGAGGCCTCGGTAAACGTCTCGTAGCCTTGCAACGTGTCGCCAAAGCTCTTCACGACGAAGAACCCGAACACGCCGATCAGCGCGAGGAGGATGATGGTCTTGGGCTTCATAGCACGCGGGGGCGTGGGGAAGAGGGGCCTCTGGCGCCAGAGGCCAAAGGGGTCAGGCGTCGCGGCGGTCCAGTTCAGCTTCAACGCGCGCGAGGCGGCGTTCGGTCCGCCAGAGGAGCAACAGGATACCGACCCACACGACGAGCACGACGGCGAGCACGACGGGGAGCTTGTTCTCCGCGAGCATGACCCGCTCGATAGGCTGGACCGCCTGAACGGCCTGCACCGCGGCGGTGTCGAGAACGGCGATGGTGGTGTCGGCTTGCATCAGTCGGAGGCGGCCTGGGAAGCCTGAAGGCGGAGGTCGGCCGCAGCAGCGCGTACGCGGATGGTGTAGATCCACCACGCGAGGAGCAGGAACCCGATGCTGCTGGCGTAGAACACCCAGCGCATCTGCGGCGCGATGTCCATCTCGCTAAAGGCCGGGTTGCCTTCGGCGCCGGGATGCAGGCTCTGCATCTGGCGGGGAAGGACGTACGTGAGGTAAGGCAGGAGAGCGGTCGCGAAAAGGGCGTAGACCGCCGAGAGGCGGCCTCTCATGCGCGGCTCGTCCACCGAACCGCGTAGCACGAAGTAGGCGCCTGTAATGAGAAGCTGCACCGCCACGAGGTTCTGCCGCGGCTCCGGGCTCCACCACAGCCCCGTGCCCTGGTACCACGTGAACCGAGCCCATACCACGCCGGTGACCAGCGCGACGACGCCGAAGCCGGTCGCCACGATCCACGCCTGCTCGGCGCGGACGTCGTGCAGCCGCTCGCGCGTCCGGAGGTAGCGCCACGAGTGCCACGCGCCGACAAGGCTCGCGAGGTAGAGCACGAACCACATCGGGACGTGGAAATACAGGTTCCGCGCCGTGTGCTCCAGAATGGGGAGGTTCGAGACATCTCCCGTGATGCCCAGTACGAGAACGACGGTGATCCAAACGGATACCACCACGCCGAAAACGCGGTACAGAGGGCCGGGCGTGCGGAGCCGGAGCGAAGTCGAGTCCATGAGCAGGGGGGAGAAGCTGTCCAACGCGGCCTCTGGCGAAATGTGCTACGGGACGCGCTGAAAGACCGTGAATCGGACGGGAGAACGGAGGGTGAGAGGGGGGACGCCGAGATTTGGGTTCCGCCAGAGGCGAGGCAACACACCCCAACGAGGAGCCGACCTTCCAAGGGCCACCGGGCTCCCCTTCCGCATCACGCCGTACGCATCATCCAGGCGCAAGAGGCCCACCCAACCGCGATCTTCCCACTCCTCCTCCCTCGTTCCCATGACCACTCTCGGCCTCACCGGCGGCATCGGATCCGGCAAAACAGCGGCGGCCGCACGGCTCGCGGAAAAGCCCGGCGTCCGCATCGTCTTTGCAGACGACGTGGCAAAGCGGCTCATGGTGGAGGACCCCGCCGTGCGCGACGCCGTGCGCCAGCGGTTCGGCGCCGAAGCCTACCGCGAGGACGGCACGCTGGACCGCGCCCACCTCGCCTCTCGTGTGTTCGGCGACGAGGTTGAACTCGCGGCGCTCAACGCCATCGTGCACCCCGCCGTACGCCGCGCGATGCTCGCCGCCATCGAAAGCGCCCGGGCCTCTGGCGTCCGCCTGCTCGTCTACGAAGCCGCGCTCATCTTCGAGACCGGCGCCGACCAGATCCTCGACCACGTGGCCGTTGTCGACGCGCCAGAGGCGGTCCGCATCCAACGGGCGACGGCCCGCGACGGCGCCACGCCGGAGGCCGTCCGCACCCGCATGGCCCGACAGATGGACCCGGCCGAGATGCGACGCCGCGCTAATTCCGTTCTCGAAAACGGCGGGCCTGTGGCCGAACTGCACGCACAGGTAGATGCGCTCTACGAACGGCTCCTGTCGCCAGAGGCTTCGCCCGGTGCCTCTGGCGAGCCGCCCTCCGCGCCAGAGGCGTCCACCAGTTCCGAGAGCGGCACGATGCGGTAGCCGCGGCGCGCGAGCTCCGGGAGCACGCGACGCAGGATTTCCGGCGCCTTTGTCCGGTCGCCGATGCCGTCGTGCAGCACGATCACGTCACCCGAGCGCACCTCGCGCAGGATGTGCCGTGCCTGCACGCCGACAAACGTGAGTTGCGGGTCGTTGGAATAGATGGAGCCCAGCGCGATCCGGTAGCCCTCCGCCTCGGCGGCTCTGAGCGCACGCCCATCGTAGAACCCCGTCGAGGGCCGGTACCACCGCGGCTCGCCAAAGGCCCGCAAGAGGCGGTCGGTCCGGGCGATGCTGCGGCGCAGTTGGGACTCGGAGAGCAGGATGCCCGCCATCGGTCCCCATCCGTGGTTCGCCACCTCGTGCCCCTCGTCCGCGATCCGGCGCGTGAGCGTGGGGTTGGCCTTTACGCGCTCGCCCATGAGGAAAAACGTGCCTCTGGCGCCGTGCTCGGCCAGGAGATCCAGGACCGCGTCGGTGTGGCCGGGCTCCGGTCCATCGTCGAACGTGATCGCGATCAGCGAGTCGCCAGAGGCCGGGACCGAGAACACCGCGCTCGGGCTCCGGCGGGCGACGGACTCCACGACGCCTCGCGATGGGATGCAGCCAGCGACTGCCAGCAAGAGGAGAAGGAGGAGCCTCTGGCGGAGGGGCATGAGAACGGCGCGTGGCGGCTGAGAAGTGGAGGGTACGGATGTGCGGCACGTGTGCGTTCCCCCTTTCCCGATGCCCTAAAGGCCGGACTGCAACCCTTTTCGGCCGTACGGCGTTGGGAACCGAGCCGGCGCCAGAGGCGGCGCCTAGTTTCCATGTCGACCCCCAGACTACCCTCCTACATGCGCAAGATTCTACTCTCGTCCCTCCTCACCGTCGGCCTGTTCGGCTGCAGCGGCACCCGCGATATGGGGGACATGACACCTCCGCCGCCACCGGCGCCGACCGCACCAACCCAGGCTTCCTACGAGCCCATGGCGGAGTGCGACAACGGTAAAGCCGGGGAGTACGACTGCGGCTCCGTCGACCTCGTCTCCCACATCTCCGTTGAGGAGATGGGATCTGGCCGCGGCAACGACATCTGGGGCTGGACCGACAGCGAGACCGGCATCGAGTACGCCCTCGTCGGCATGGACGACGGGACGGTCTTCGTTAGCCTGGAGAACCCCGCATCGCCCCTCAACCTCGGCAAGATGCCGACCACGACGGAGGCTTCCGTGTGGCGCGACCTCAAGACCTACGCGGACCACGTCTTCGTCGGCAGCGAGGCGCCCGGCCACGGGATGCAGATCTTCGACCTCACGCGCCTCCGCGGCCTCTCCGCAGACCCCGCGCGGACGTTCGAGCCCGACGCGCTCTACGAAGGCTTCGGCAGCTCCCACAACATCGTGATGGATGAGGAGAGCGGCTTCGTCTACGGCGTCGGCGCGGTCTCCAACGGCGTCGGCACGACGCTCCCGGCCTCTTGCGGCCCCAAGGGCTTCCACGCCGTGGACGTGCGCGACCCGCAGAACCCGAAGTTCTCGACGTGCTTCTCGGACGCTGAGCGCGATGTCGCGCCCCGCTCCGGCCCCGGCTACACGCACGACGCGCAGTGCCTCGTGTACGACGGCCCCGACGCGGACTACACCGGCAAGCAGCTCTGCTTCGCCGCCAACGAGGACGTCGTGACCATCTTCGATGTCTCGGACAAGAGCAACGTGACCATCATCTCGATGGCGAACTACCCGCGTCACGCCTACTCCCACCAGGGATGGCTGACCGAGGACCAGCGCTATTTCCTGCTCAACGACGAGCTGGATGAGATCAGCGGCAACTCGCCCACGCAGCGCACGCTCGTGTTCGACTTCGAGGACCTCGACAACCCCTCGTTCGCGTACGAGTGGGACTCCGGCCTCACGGTGATCGACCACAACAACTACATCCTGGGCGACTTCTCGTACCAGAGCAACTACAAGGCGGGTCTCCGCATCATCGACGTCTCCAAGGTTGCTGAGGGCACGCTGACGGAGGCGGCGTTCTTCGACACGTTCCCGCAGGGCCAGGACGTCCAGTTCGGCGGGCAGTGGAGCAACTTCCCGTACTTCGACAGCGGCCTCGTGATCGCGAACGACAGCCAGAACGGCCTGTTCGTGCTCAAGCCCAACCTCGACGGGCCGAGCCTCTAAGCACCTCTGGCGGCGGGCCTCCGTGCCCGTCGCGTCAGGTCTCAACGCCTCTGGCGGGTCCGTCCCGCCAGAGGCGTTTTGCGTAGGGGGAGGCGCGTTTGGGGTGGCCTCTGGCGAACCGCTCGCGCCAGAGGCGGGTAGGAAGCGTCCTCTCTCACTTCCCCTCTCCCCATGACGGTCACCGGATACGGCACCGCCGACCCCCAAACCCCTCTCGCCCCCGTCCAGTTCGAGCGCCCGGACGTCCGCGCAGGCGAGGTCGCAATCGAGGTCACGCATTGCGGCGTGTGCCACTCCGACGTTCACCAGTGCCACGACGACTGGGGCAACACGGTCTGGCCGTGCGTCCCGGGCCACGAGGTCGTCGGGCGCGTCACGTCGGTCGGCGATGGCGTGACGGCGTTCGCCGAGGGCGACATCGTGGGCGTGGGCTGCATGGTCAACTCGTGCCAGACCTGCGAGCCCTGCAAAGCCGGCGAGGAGCAGTACTGCACGGGCCCCCGCGGCGCGACGCTGACCTACAACGGCCCGACCAAGCCCGACGGCACGAACACCTACGGCGGCTACTCCACCGACATCGTCTGCCGCGAGGAGTTCGTCCTCCGCATCCCCGACGCCATCGACCCGGCCGAGGCCGCGCCGATCCTGTGTGCGGGCGTCACGACGTACGCGCCGCTCCGGCAGCACAAGGTGGGCAAGGACACCCGGATGGCCGTCGCGGGCGTCGGCGGGCTGGGCCACATGGCGATCCAGATCGCGAAGGCGATGGGCGCCCACGTCACCGCGCTCACCACGAGCCCCGGCAAAACCGACGACATCAAGGCGCTCGGCGCCGACGAGGTGATCGTGATGTCAGACATCCCGGCGCTCGGCAAGGCGCAGGCGTCGTTCGAGCTCATCCTCTCCACGATCCCCTACGCGCACGACGTGGAGGCGTACCTCAACCTCGTCGCGCACGACGGCGTGCTGCACTTCGTGGGCAACTTCATCCCCACGACGGTCGCGTTCATGCCCATGCTGTTCCAGCGGCGGACCATGACCGGCTCACTTATCGGCGGCGTGGAGCAGACGCAAGAGGTCCTGGATTTCTGCGCCGAGCACGGCATCCGCCCGGAGATCAAGACCATCGCAATGGACGAGATCAACGAGGCGTTCCGCCGCGTGATCGACGAGGACATTCGCTTTCGCCACGTGATCGACATGGACACGCTCCGCAAGGCTGAGCCCTCTGGCGCGACGAAGCTGGATGCGCCCGTCCGCGGCCTTCCCGAGGACGGCGGCAACGCGCCAGAGGCCGCGAAGAGCTAGGCCACAGCCTCTGGCGCCGGGGCTCTCTTCTGGCGCCAGAGGCTTGGCCCGTTCCCATTCTGACCTACGACGTCCCCTCTCCCTCCGGGAGAGGGACAGGGTGAGGGAGCGCATGCGAAGCCGCCGCACCGAGGATCGCCGCAACGGTGGCTTCAGGCTGCTCGAACGCATCGGCGTTCGCGAACCGGAGGACCGTCACGCCAGAGGCTTCGATGCGCCTCTGGCGTTCTGCGTCGTAGCTGGCGCGGGCCGGGTCGTCATGAACAGAGCCGTCCAGTTCTAGGGCGAGGCGAGCGCGGTGGCAGTAGAAATCGACGATGTACCCCTGCAGCGGGTGCTGCCGGCGGAATTTGAGCGAGGCGAGGCGGCGGTCTCGCAGGATCGTCCAGAGCTTGCGTTCGGCCTTGGTTTGCTGCTTTCGTAGCTCTCTCCGGAAGTGAAGGGGATCGAGTCGGCCCATGGGTTGGCTCTCGGGATGGCCCTCACCCTGTCCCTCTCCCAGGGGGAGAGGGGACGTCGTAGGTGAGGGCTGGATATCCTCTGGCGCCAGCGGCTGCAATGCGCTCTGCCGGCTTTGGCGCAATGGCGACGCTCCGCCAGAGGCTACAGCGCGACGATCACGTCCTGAAGCCTCTGGCGGACCTCCTGCGCGACGGCGCCGAGCGCGTCGTTCTCGATGGCGGCCATGCTCGCGACCGGGTCTACCGCCGAGACCTCCGTCTTGCCCTCGCCCACATCGCGGAGGATGACGTTGCACGGCAGCATCGCGCCGATGCGCGGCTCGGCCTGGACGGCTTTGTGCGCCAGAGGCGGGTTGCACGCGCCGAGGATGCGGTAGGCGGGGATGTCCACGTCCAGCTTCTTTTTGAACGTGGCCGCCATGTCGATCTCGGTGAGGACGCCGAAGCCGGCGTCGGCGAGCGCCTCGCGGGTGCGGGCATCGGCGGTGGCGAAGTCGGCGTCGAGGGTGCGGGAGAAGGTGTAGTCAGACATGAGGGCGATGTGGAAAGAGGAACGGCCTCTGGCGCCAGAGGCCTAGAGCTGAACGCGGGCGGTGCGGAGCGGGACCGCTGCGGATGGGTCCGTCCACGCGACGAGGACGCCGTCGCCTGCGGCGACGATCCGGGGGATGCCGCTGGCGCGCGAGCCGTCCATGCGCGCGACCTCGACGGCGTCTCGCGCGGCGCCAGAGGGGGAGACGCGCTGCACAAACAAAACTGCCTCGTCGCCTGAGGTGCCGAGCCAGCTCACGGCGGCGTCGCCAGAGGCGATAAAAGCGACACCGACGCGCCCGAGCGGCGCGCTTCGGTCCAGCGTGGCGGCCTCACCCCACGTCGCGCCGGAATCGCGCGAGAACGCGAGGCGCACGCGGGCGCTGTCGCCCGCGGCGGTAAACCACGCGAGCGCGACGGAGGCGCCTCTGGCGCTCAGCGCCGGGCCGTTGACGGGGCACCCGTTGATGGTCCATCCGTCGGCGTGGGGAACGATGGGCGAGGTCCACGCGCCGTCTACCATCCGAACCACGGCGACGTCTCGGACCTCCGCTTCGCTGCGGTCGCGGTAGGCGACGAGTGGGCCCTCAGGAGTGGAGACGATCGCGGTCGGGCAGCAGTCGCAGGTGCGCACGTCGAGCACGGCGTCGCCTCGGCGCTCGCCAGAGGCGGTCAGCATGGCGTAGCGGAGCGACATCGCGCCCGCGTGATCGCCGTCGTGGCCGCCGGACTGCGCGCGGCCGTCAAGCCAGACCACGCCGGCGCTGCTGTTCGCCAGAGGTGCGACGGAAACGAAGCCGTGCTCGGCGGGCATGCCGTCGTCGTGGAGGAGCGCCGCTGGCGTCCACACGCGACCGTTGCCGACGCTCGCGGCGGCGTCGTAGGCGTACGGGGAGTCGCCGCGGGGGTGCATCGGCAGCGTGTGCGCGAGCAGAAGCGACTCGCTAATGGGGATCACGCCGGGGGTGTCGGCCCAGTTGACGAACCAGTCATCGCCGCTGGCGGCGGTCTCGGGCGTAGACCAAGCGGCATCGCGCCAGAAGCTGTAGCGAAGCGCGTGGCCGTCCGCACCGCGCGTGGTGTCGGGCTCGGTCCACGAGAGGAGCGGCGTACCGCCGGGCGTGGCACTCAGGCGGGGGCGCCCGCTGTCCGCGCCCGCTGGGACGCTGATCTCCGTCACGGCAGGACTCGTAGCCTCTGGCGAGTCGCCGGAGGTGGACGTCGGATCGGCGCAGCCGGCGAGGAGGGCCAGCGCCAGAGGCAGAAGGAATGCGCGCATGGCGTAGGATAGTGCGGTGCGCAGCCCCCGCGTGCTACGCGATGGCGAGAGGGCCTCTGGCGTGCACGGGCCGATCGGGTACAGGCGCGAGGGCGCGCGTCCGAGATGCTAGCCGCCCGGTTCCTCTCCGGGCCACACCACACGCTCCGCTTCGGGGATGACGTTGGCGTCGTGCGCTTCCAGCCACCTCATCACGGGCCCGGCGGTGAGGCCGTGAAGCACGATGGAGACGAGGATCGCGAATGAGGCGGTCGCCCAGAGCACGTCCATGCCCTCGAAGTCCGCGTGGCTCTGGCCGTAGGCGAGGTAGTAGAGCGTGCCCATGCCCCGGATGCCCAGGAACGCGACGGCCCAGCGCCCCGCCCACGGCAGACCGCACCCCACCTGCGCCACGATCCCCGCCAGAGGCCGCACGACAAGGATCACCGCCAGCCCTACGAACGCGGCCGGCCACGTCAGCGCCGCGAGCACGCCAGAGGCCAGGAGGCCGCCGAAGCCCAGCAGCATGCCCACCAAGACGACCTGCTCGATCTGGTCGATAAAGTGGTGCGAGCGCTCGTGGTAGTCGCTCGCGGATTCCCTCTGGCGCGCGGCCACGGCGCCCGCGAAAACGGCCAGGAAGCCGTATCCCTCGGCCATCTCGGCCAGGCCGTAGGCCGCCAGAAGCGTCCCCATCACGACGAGCCCCTCGTTGGTCCCGCCCTCCGATTCGTCGTCGGCGTGGTTGTCGTCGCCGGTCTCGGTCGAACGGTCGAACACCCACCAGCCGCCAAACCGGCCCACGGCAACGCCGACCACGAGGCCCGCGCCGACGCGCCAGAGGACGTCCACCGCCGCCCACTCGGCGAGCCACGGGCCGAGGCCGCTGGCGCCCGCGGCGGCGATCGCGAGGTAGGTAAAAGGGAACGCGAGGCCGTCGTTGAGGCCGGCCTCGACGGTGAGCCCGAAGCGGACATCGTCGCGCTCATTCTCGCCGGGCGGGCCGACCTGCACGCTGCGCGCGAGGACAGGGTCGGTGGGGGAGAGCGACGCGGCGAGGAGAAGCGCGGCCGCTGGCGCGAGGCCGAGCCACGCCCAGCCGAGAAGGGAGACGGCGAGGATCGAGAGCGGCATCGTCACCGCCAGGAGCGGCCACACGTCGCGCCACCCGCGCCCGAACGGGCGGTCGATGGCGAGGCCCGCACCGGCGAGCGAGACGATCACGATAAACTCCGTGAGGTACTCTGCCGCGAGCGTGTGCGCCTCGTTCCCGACGGGATCGAGGAGGGGCAGCCCGAGCGGGAGCGCGAACGCGGCCCATCCCAGCCCGACGTACAGCATCGGCAGGGAGATGGGCAGGCGCCGCAGCCACGGCTGAAGCGCGACGGCGCCCCAGAGCCCGATCCCGAGGAGCACAAAGCTGACGATGCGTGGGTCCATTGGCGCTCAACCCCCGGGCAACGTGCAGGGTTCACGCGCGCCTCTGGCGCCAGAGGCTACTGGCCCTCCAACTCCGCGATCAGCGCCTCCATCTCGGCGATCTCGCGCCGCTGCGCCTCAATGATCTCGTCGGCGAGCTGGCGCACGCGCGGGTCGCGGATCTCGGCGCGCGTGCTGGTGAGGATGGCGATGGAGTGGTGCGGGATCATCGCCTTCATCCACGCCACGTCCTCAACGGTCTGCTGGCTCCGCGCGAGCCACAGCCCGCCCGCGAAGAGGAGGGCTGCTCCGGCGAAGATGGCGACGTTCTTCTTCGCGTCCGTGTACATCCCGAGCATGAACGCCAGCATCACGACCGCCATCGCGGCGCCCATGTAGACGGCCATGAACGCTTTCGTACTGCTCCACCAGATGTGATCGGCGGCGTAGACGGTGGAGTACATAAGCGCGAGCATCACCAGCGTGGAGGTGATGATCATGGCGAAAAAGCGGACGTAGGAGGAGCCTTTCATGAGAGGAAGAGGGGACTTAGGAGAGCTACGGGTTGGACCCCGCTCTAGAGTTCCCGCGAGGGCGAGGTCGCC
The DNA here is from genome assembly GCF_002257665.1 of Rubricoccus marinus. Taxonomy (NCBI): domain Bacteria; kingdom Pseudomonadati; phylum Rhodothermota; class Rhodothermia; order Rhodothermales; family Rubricoccaceae; genus Rubricoccus; species Rubricoccus marinus. Next base: position 616,917 of record NZ_MQWB01000001.1, read on the forward strand.
AGAGGCGCCGCCCTACCAAAACAGGTGTCATCGCGAGGAGCGCAGCGACGCGGCGATCTCGTCACTCAGCGCTCGGCGGCACGAGATCGCCGCGCTTCGCTCGCGATGACAACATCCTGGGGTTCATTAGGCGGTCCATGCGCGCCGCGCCAGAGGCCTCTGGCGGGGTTAGCCCGCGATCTCGTTCAGGATGGGGCAGTCCTCGCGCGCCGTGTCCTCGCCGCCGCAGGCGTTGACGAGCCGCGCCAGCTTGTGCCTCTGGCGCTCCAGGTCGGCGATTTGCGCTTCGGTCTCGCGGAGCCTGTCTCGCGCGGCGTCGCGGACGGCCGCGGCGTCGGCCTGGGGCGAGGCGTTCCACGAGAGGATGGCGGCGGTCTCGGCGAGCGTGAAGCCGAGCGCCTTGGCCCGCGCGATAGCCGAGAGCCGCCCGGCGGCCTCCGGACCGTAGTCGCGGAAGCCGCCCGACGTGCGCGGCGGGGCGGGCAACAGGCCCCGCTTCTCGTAAAAGCGGATCGTGTCCACCGAGACGCCAGAGGCCTCGGCGAGGGCGCCGATGGTCATCCCTGCGTCGGCGTGGAGCCCTCGATGGACGCGTAGACCGAGGCCTCGCCGGTCTTGTCGAGGATCAGCACGTTGTAGGGCTGGCGGAGGTCGCCCTGCTCCATGCCGGGCGAGCCGAGGGGCATGCCGGGGACGCTCAGGCCTCTGGCGTCGGGCTTCTCGGCGAGGAGTTGGCGGATGGGCTCGGCGGGGACGTGGCCCTCGATGACGTAGCCCTCGACGGTCGCGGTGTGGCACGAGCCGAGGTCCGCAGGGACGCCGAGGCTGTCTTTGACGGCGGCCATGTTCTGCACGTCGCGGTTGACGACCTGGAAGCCCTCTTTCTCCAGGTACTCGCCCCAGAGCGAGCAGCAGCCGCAGGTCGGCGATTTGTAGACGGTCACGAGCGGGCCGTCGGCGGAGGTCGGCACGATGGGCGTGTCGGCGGTGGCCGCTGGCGTGGCCGGCGTGGCGGTGTCGACGGGCTCGGGCGCGTCGTCGGGCTGGCAGGCCGCCAGGGGGAGAAGCGCGGCGAGGGCCAGAAGGCGGAAAGAGGACGTCATGGTGTTGGGGGTTGAGAACGAAAGCTAGGGAAGGCCTCTGGCGCTAGAGGCCGGGCGGGGTTGAGCGCGATGCCGTTTAGAGCGTGATGCCGTCGCGGGCGGCGGCTTCGGCACCTACGCGGCGGGCGACGGTCCCGGCGGGGTGGTCCCACCAGCCGGGGTCGGCGTCGTAGGCGACGGGGGTGGGGCGGACTTTCAGGTTGGTGTACATCCCACCCATGGTGATGTATCCGAAGGGGCCCTGTTGGCCCACCATCGGGATGGAGTTGTCCGGAACGGACATGTGGCCCATTTCGATGTGGCGGCCGTGCTCGTCCATCCCGGCCTCGCCCATCGTGGCGTAGCCGGGCGCCAGAGGCTGCACGGCGCGGTCCAGCCTGCGGCTGTCGACGCCGGTCGTGTTGGGCACGTCGTGGCCCATCTGGTTCATCACGTGGTGCGTCATGTGGCAGTGCAGCGCCCAGTCGCCGAGCGCGTCGGCCACGAACTCGACGGTGCGGGTCGCGCCGACGGGCACGAGGACGGTGCTCTCGGGCCACTGGGCGCTGGCGGGGATCGGGCCGCCATCGGTCGCGACCGTTTTCCACGCGTGGCCGTGGACGTGGATGGGGTGGTGGTCCATCGGCGAGAGGTTGCCGAAGCGGATCCGCACGCGGTCGTTGTGACCCACGACGAGCGGGGCGGTCCCGGGGTAGGCCTGCCCGTTCATGGTGAGCAGGTTGAAGTCGCTCATCACGTTGGGGTCCGGGCGGCTCGTGCCCGGCTCCACGTACCACTCGTGGAGCATGATCGCGATGTCGCGGTCCACGCCTCTGGCGCCAGAGGCCTTCGGGTGCACGATGAACATGCCCGTCAGGCCGAGCGCGATCTGCGTCATCTCGTCGTGATGGGCGTGGTACATGAACGTCCCGTTCTGCTTGAGCGGGAACGCGTAGAGGAACGTCTCGCCCGGCCCGATCACGGGTTGGCTGAGACCGCCCACGCCGTCCATCCCGCTTGGCAGGAAGACGCCGTGCCAGTGGACCGTCGTTGGCGTGGACAGGTTGTTCGTGACGTAGATCCGCACGTCGTCGCCCTCGACGCCTTCGAATGTGGGGCCGTGGACCTCGCCGTTGTAGCCCCAGCAGGTGGCGGTCAGGCCGGGCGCGAACGTGTGCTCCACCTCGCCCACGGTCAGGTGGTAGACCCACGCACCGTCGTCGGCGCGGCGCCCGGTGATGGAGGAGCCGTTGGGGGTGTAGACGCGGGCGGGGCGGTCGCCCTGCCACTTCGTGGCGAGGGACTGGGGATTGGGGGCTGGGGACTGGAAAGCCGGCCGGGCGCCAGAGGCCTCTGGCGTGGTCGCGGAGGTGGGCGCCGCCTCTGGCGCGAGGGTGGTGTCGCGGGCGGTGAGGGAGTCGGCGGCGGCTTCGGGGTCCCAGCGGACCGGGAGCGCGGCGGCGCGGCGGCCGCCGAGGGCGAAGCCGCCAATCGCGGCGGCGCCAGAGGCGAGGAGGTCGCGTCGGTTCATAGCGGTGCGGGTCAATGGCCCGCCTCGGGCGCGGGCATGGCGCCAGAGGCGGAGGGCAGGGCGGAGGCGCCGAGGTCGGGCATCCGGCCGGCGAGGAGGGCGTCGAGGTCGGTCCGGGCGTCCCAGTAGGCCGCGAGGGCGTCGGCGTAGCGTCGGGCAGCGTCGGCCTCGGCCTCTTGCGCGAGGAGCAGGCCGAAAACGCCGGTCTGCATGGCGTTGTACTGGCGGAGGGTCTGGGCCGTGAGGTCGGCGCGGAGCGCCAGGAGCACGCGTTGGTACTGGAGCGCGACGCGGCGCGTGGCGCCCAGCCGGGAGGCGAGCACGCGCGTGGCCGAGCGCACGTCGACGGCCGTCGCGGCGTAGTCGGCGCGGGCGCGGCGGAGCTCGGCGTGGAGGGCGGCGCGGCGGGCCTGGCCCTGGTCGAACAGGGGGAGCACGATCTCGGCCTCGGGGCCGGCTTCCCACTCGCCGTCCTCGCGTTCGAGTTCGCCGCCGAGTTCGAGGTCGGGCAGGATCGCAGCGCCTCTGGCGAGTCCGAGGCGCCCGGCGACGGCCTCGGCGTCGTAGCGGGCGGCCTGGAGCGCGAGGCTGGACTCGAGCGCGCGCGCTTCGAGCGCGGCCACGTCGAGCGTTTCGCCAGAGGCCTCTGGTGTGTCTGCCTCTGGCGAGACGGGTTGCGCCAGAGGCTCGTCGTCCGGGACCGGCATCAGGCGGCCACCCAGCCGGTAGTCGCTGGCGGAGAGCCCCATCGTGCGGGTCAGTCTCTCGCGCGATTCCATCGCGGCCTGTTCGGCCAGGACGAGGTCCAGCCGGGTCCCTTCGTAGCGGGCCTGCTCGGCGAGCACGTCGGCGGCGGGGATCGTCCCGGCTTCGCGCAAGAGGAGCGCGGCGGTGTAGGCGGCCTCGGCGCGGGCGGTGATCTCGGTCTGGAACGACAGGCGGAGGCGGTCGGCCTGGGCGCGCGTGTAGGCGCTTCGGGTGCGTGCCGCGAGGTCGAGCACGGCCTCGGCCACGCGGACGCGCGCGGCGCCGTACTCGCTGCGGGCGACGCGCCGGCGCATCGGGATCCAGAGCACGTCCAGAAACTCGAAGGCGACGTTGAAGCCGAGGTCGGGCGCGCCGCCCTCGTCCAGCCCCCACAGCGCGCGTCCGCCGAACACGGGGTTGCCGAGCAGGCCGGCCTGGACAAGCGAGGCCTGGGCGACGCCGAGGTCTTCGTAGGTGGCCTGGAGCCGCCGGTTGTTCAGGAGCGCGATCTGGACCGCCTCGTCGGCCGAGAGCGAGTCCGCCAGAAGCCGCTCGACCGCGGCGTCGGCCTCGCGGTCGGCGTCGGCGTCCATTCGCCAGAGGACGGGCGCCTCGGCGCGGCCGTCGAGCGTGGTGCGGAGGTCCGCTTCGGCCTCGTGCGGCCGGACACCCGCGCAGCCGCTCGCAAGAAGGGCGAGGAGGAGCAAGCCCGCGACGCCGCCGGAGCGGAAGCCCGGCCTCTGGCGCCGGAGCCGTGAGGCATAGCCGTGGCGAGGCGCTCTGCACCCCTCCCTCTGGTCTGGGAGAAGGGCGGCGCCGAAAGGAGGACCCGGGTTGCTCTCGCTCCCCCGACCGTCATTCCCGCGCAGGCGGGTATCCAGGATGGCGAGCGCCAGAGGCCCTCGCGCGCTCGAGCCGGTCAGGGAAACCGAGGACTGCGAGGAGCAGCACCCGGCGCGCGTCTGCGGCACTGCGGATCGGCTCGTGGGATCGCCCGGTACTCTGGATTCCCGCGTCCGCGGGAATGACGCTGTAGGGGGAGGCGTGTCAGGAAGGGACGTGGAGGAGCTGAGAGTCGTCATCCGCTGTGATCCATCGTCTCGTGGCTCATCGCGGGCGCGGGCATCGCGCCAGAGGCGGGGGCGGCCTCTGGCGGGCCCATCCTCATGTCGTCCGCGCGGGCGGGGACGGCGGCGCCGCGCGTGCCGCAGGCCAGCATCCGAGACCCGAAGTACGGGTTCTGCGTTTCGGTCCCGCGCTGGAGCCACACGCCGCCCTCGGGGAGGTCGGAGCGCATGCCGCAGGAGAACCGCGAGAGGCCGTAGCCCGCAGGCGCGCCGTGCGCCTCGACGAGGGCGACGAACGGGGCGCTAAGCGCGCCAAAAGCCTCTCGCGCCGCGTCCAGGTCTTCGGCGTCCGCAAGCACGAACGCGTGCGTTTCCACCGCATCGACCTCGGCGCTGCGCATGTGCCAGAAGTGCGGGTCCGCCTCTGGCGCCTCCTCAGCGGCAAAGCTCCACGCGTCGGCAAAGGCCAGCGCGTGATCGGCGACACCCTCGAAGGCGCCGCGAGCGAGGGCGCTCTGGATGGCGAGGTAGGCGTCGAGCGCGTCTCCCAGAGCGGACGGCGCGGCGGCGGTGTCGCCAGAGGCCTCTGGCGGCATCGGGGCGTGGCCGGCTGCAGCGTGGTCCGCCGGGGCGTGGCCCATCGCGGCGTGATCCGCCGGCATCGCGCCAGAGGCAGATCGACGCAGCGGGGCGGGGAGGACGGGCTGGGGCGCCCGCGCCAGAGGTGCGAGCGAGACGAAGGCCTCTGGCGAGGCGGGAGGCGCCGACTCCAATAGGGCGGGCGGCGCGGCGCACCCGGCGAGAACGCCGAGCGCGAGCAGAAAGCGGGACATGATCCTGAGGGCAGGCGGACGCCAGAGGCGACCGCAGAGCAGGGCCGGGCGACGTGCCCGGACGACCAGCGCCGCGTACGGGCGCGGCGGAACGACGCGTCACGGCGACGCGCGGAGCCCTCAGGTCAGGAACCGACCGAGCAACAGGTGGACGCGGAGCCGGGCCTCTGGCGGAGGGGCGGGCTCGGGCGTCGGGGCTGGCGCCTCGTCGGTCGCCAGAGGCGCTTCGGAGACCGCTGCCAGCGGCACACTTGGAGGCGCGTCAACCGTCAGCGTGGGCACGACCGGCGCGGGGGCGTCGGCGGCGCAGCAGGCGGAGAGGCAGTCGGCGTCAGGCTCCGGCTCAGGCGCCGGGGGCTCGTCGTGACACGGTGCGGCCTCTGGCGCGGGCGCCATGTCCATCGCGCCGTGGTCCATCGCCGCTTCGTGCGTCTCGGCCTCTGGCGCCAGCGGCTCCGCGTGCGGGCACAGCGCGCTCGCGGCGGGGCCTGCGACGAGCGCGAGGACCAGCAGCGTGGCGAGGCGAGACGAACGGCGGAACGTGTGGAGCACCAGGGGGAGCCGGGTATCTTGACGACGAACGTACTACCCCGCTCTGCTATGTGCCGGTTCCTCTCTCTCCTTTGCCTCTTCTCCCTCGTGCCTCTGGCGTCTCCCGCCGGAGCGCAGGACGCGCCAGAGGACCCCGTCGTGCTCGTCATCCACGGCGGCGCCGGGACCATCACGAAGGCCAACATGACCGACGCGCAAGAGGCCTCGATTCGCGCCTCGCTGGAGGCGGCGCTGAGGGCGGGCCACGCCGAGATCGAAGCGGGGCGCCCGGCGCTGGACGCCGTGGTCGCCGCGATCCACCTCATGGAAGAGGACCCGCAGTTCAACTCCGGCCGCGGCGGCGTCTTCGCCGCCGACGGGACGGTCCGCCACGACGCGTCCATCATGGACGGCGCGACGGGCATGGCCGGGGCCTCGTCCAACACGCAGCACGTGCGCCACCCGATCTCGCTCGCGCGGGCCGTGATGGAGAACAGCCCGCACGTGCTCCTGACCGCCGAAGGCGCCGAGGAGTTCGCGCTGCAGCAGGGCCTCGAAACCGTGCCCAACACGTACTTCCACACCGCGAGCCGCCGCGCCGCGCTGGACCGCGTGCAGCAGCGTGAGCGCGAGGCCATGAACGACGCCACCGGCGCCAACGGCGTGCCTCTGGCGCCAGAGGCGGGCACGCCCGCATGGATCGCGCCCGAGGACTGGCAGATGAAAGGGACCGTCGGCGCCGTCGCGCTGGACAACGGCGGGCACCTCGCGGCCGGCACGTCCACGGGCGGCATGACCAACAAGCGCTGGGGCCGCGTCGGCGACAGCCCCATCATCGGCGCGGGGACCTACGCCATGGACGAGACCTGCGGCGTGAGCGCGACCGGCCACGGCGAGTACTTCATCCGCCTCGCTATCGCGCACGACATCGCGGCGCGTGCGAAGTACCTCGGCGAGACCTGCGCCGAGGCCGCCGACCACGTGATCAACACCACGCTGACCGAGGCCGGCGGGACCGGCGGCGTCATCGTGCTGGACGCCTCTGGCGAAGCGGGCCTCCCGTTCAACACGGAGGGCATGTACCGCGGGACCATCACGCGCTCCGGCAAGGTGATGACGGCGATGTACGGCGAGTAGCGCCTCAGGCGCCAGAGGCCTCTGGCGCGTGGGCCGCTCGGTAGACTGCGATCGCCTCGGCCACGCGCTTGAGGTCTCCTGAGACGCGCGTGTGTGGGACATCGAAGGTCTCAGATTCCGTCCGCACCGTTAGCGTTTCTGCGCCGTCCTTCCATTGGACCTGTGTTTCCAGCACGGACGGCCAGGCGAGCCGTTTCGTGGTGCCTGCGGCTGCGAGGTACATCCCCTCGGGGGTGAGGGTGACCGCGGGGTGGTGCGCGAGCGCCCACCGGTACTTCGCACGGTACGCGAGAGCTGTCGCGATAAGGATCAGGAGCCCGAAGAGGAAAGCTTGTGTTGGGCTTGAGATCGTTCGCCCGATGTGCGGCGGCTCGCTAACGAAAACGCTCGGTGTGAGGACCATGACGCCACCCAGTGCTGTCGCCATGCAGGCGAGCAGCGTCGCGGGAAAGAGGCTTGCGCGCGAGTCCGCGAAACGGGTCGTGACAAACGGATCGACGGTCGGCACGAAGAGCGGTGTAGGAGCTAAGGGGCGGAGGCGAGGTCGCAAAATATCCGGCAGGCCCTCGGTGTTGGTTTCGCCAGAGGCCGACCTGCTGTGGACCGCTCGCCAGCGGCTCCGCCAGAGGCCCTCGGTCAAAAAGGTGCCAAACGTGCGCGCCTGCGCATGCCGTTCACAACTGCGGCCGCGTGTTGTCGTTGTTTGGGCCACAGCGTCGTTTGGCCGATATGTTCAGCCCTCACGACTGCGAGGACCCGATGCCCCAGCCGCTCCACACCCCTTCTGCCTCTGACCGCGCCTCGCTGCGCGGCGGGAATCCGTTCGGCCTCTCCGAGCGCGAGCGGGACGTGCTCGGTCGGATCGTGCAGCGGTTTATCCAGAGCGCGTCGCCCATCGGCTCCAAGGCCCTCGCGGACGACTTCGAGCTGTCCAGCGCCTCGCTCCGCAACACGATGCGGACGCTGGAGGAAGCGGGTTTCCTCGGGCACCCGCACACGTCGTCCGGCCGCGTGCCCACGCAGCAAGGCTACCGGCTGTACGTGGATGAGCTGATGGACGTGCGCGGCCTCTCCTCGCGCGACGCCGACCTCTTGCGCGACACCGTCACGCGGCGCCTGGGTGACCTGGAGGCCGTCGCGCGGGACTCCAGCCGCTTGCTCGGCCGGCTCGCGCAGCTCCTCGGCGTTGTCCTTACGCCGCGTCTCTCGACGGGCGTGTTGGACCGCCTCGAAGTCGTGCCGCTCTCCTCGCACCGCGTCCTCTTCGTACTCGCCATCCGCGGCGGCTTCGCCCGGACCGTGCAGGCCGAGGTCGAGATCCCGGTCGATACGAACCACCTGGACCGCGTGGTGCAGCGCCTCAACGAGCGACTGAGCGGCCTCACGCTAGACGAGATCCGCCAGACCGGCGCCGACCGCCTCCACGACCTCGCCTCTGGCGACCAGACCGGCGTCGTCCGCGTGGTCCTGCGCGAGGCGCCCGACCTTTTCCGCGACCCGTCCCCCGAGCGGCGCGCGTCGATCAGCGGCGCGCAGCACATTGTGAGCCAGCCCGAGTTCTCCGCGCCCGAGACCGTCCGCGAGGTCGTCGAACTGGCCGAGAGTGAGGACGTGGTCGTGCACCTGCTCGAAACGCCGGCGCTCGTGGACCCCTCCGCGCCCGAGAAAGCCGTGGTCCTCATCGGCCGCGAGACCGAGCACTCCAGCGGTGCCTACTCCATCGTTGCCGCGCCGTACCGGCAGGGCGGCGCCAGAGGCGCCGTGGCCGTGATCGGCCCCACCCGCATGGACTACCCCCGCGCCGTCGCCCTCGTGGAGCACGTCGCGGGCCTCCTCACCGATTCCCCCGACTAACCTCACCTCGGATGCCGACCGACCCCAACGTCCCGACCTCCGGGCCTCTGGCGCCAGAGGCGCAGCCCGCTGGAACGCCCCCCGCCGGGGCGCAACAGGACGGCCCCGGCGCATCGGTCCGAGACGACGTACGCAACCAGATGAAACAGGACGACCCCGCCGACGTGGCCGTAAACGCCGTGGACGAGCTGGCCGAGCAGGCCACCGAAATGGAGCGCCTCCGCGAGGAGAACAAGTCGCTCCAGGACCAACTCCTCCGCCGCGCCGCCGAGTTCCAGAACTACCGCCGCCGGACCGACGAGCAGCGCAGCGCCGATGAGGCCCGCGCCCGCGATTCCATTTTGGTCCCCTTCCTGGAGATCTACGACGATCTCCGCCGCTCGCTCGACGCCTCGCGGCGGCAGGGCAAGCAGGACGGCGAGGGCACGTCGCCAGCGTTCGAAGCACTCGCCGAGGGCATCGAGCTCGTGTTCAAGAAGTACGGCAGCACGCTGGAGAAGATGTGCGTCGAGCGCATCGAGGCCACCGGGCAGCCGTTCAGCGAGGACCTCCACGAGGCGATGATGCAGCAGCCCGCTCCCGACGCCGACACGCCTTCGGGCACCGTTCTTGCGGAAATCCAGCCCGGATACCGCATCGGCGACCGCATTCTGCGCCACGCGCGCGTCATCGTCGCCGGATAGCGCCGACCTCCGCCTCGCGCCTCTGGCGCACCCCTATGGCTACCGAGACCACTGACTTTTACGAGATCCTAGGCGTCGAGCGCGACGCGTCGCCAGAGGCCATCAAGAAGGCCTACCGCAAGCGCGCGATGGAGTCGCACCCGGACCGCAACCCGGGCGACGCCGAGGCAGAGCGCCGCTTCAAGGAGGCGGCCGAGGCGTACGAAGTCCTCTCCGATGCCGACAAACGCGCCCGTTACGACCGGTTTGGCCGCCAGGGACTCGGCGGCGCGGCCTCTGGCGGAGGCGCGGGATTTAACGACATCTCGGACATCTTCTCCGCCTTCTCCGACATCTTCGGGCAGGACCCGCGCTTCAGTGGGGGCGGCTTCGGAGGCGCCCGGCGCCGTCGCGGCCAGGGCCGTCCGGGCTCGGACCTCCGCGTCCGGCTGGAACTCACGCTCGAAGAGATCGCCGAAGGCGTGGAGCGCCAGCTCAAGCTGCGCAAGTTCATCGCCTGCGAGGTGTGCGATGGGTCGGGTGCCGAAAACGGAGACGCGGGGTTCGAAACGTGCCCCACGTGCGCCGGCCAAGGCGAGGTCCGCACCGTCACCAACTCCATTCTCGGCCAGTTCGTCAACGTCCAGCCGTGCCCCACGTGTGCGGGTGAGGGCCGGATCGTCGTAGACAAGTGCTCGGTCTGTGAGGGAGAGGGCCGCACCAAGGGCGAGGAGACGATCACGGTCGAAGTGCCTGCGGGCGTCTCGGGCGGGCACTACCTCCAGATCCGTGGGGCCGGCAACGCGGGCGTCCGTGGCGGCGCACCCGGCAACCTCCGCGTCGAGATCAACGAAACGCCCCACGAGGACTTCGCCCGCGACGGCCTCGATGTGCTCCACGACCTGCACCTCTCGTTCCCCGATGCCGCGCTCGGCACCGAGGTGGACGTGCCCACCCTCCGCGGCCGCGCCAAGCTCCGCATCGATCCCGGTATCCAGAGCGGGCGCGTTCTCCGGATGCGCGGACGGGGCCTCCCCGAGATCGGCGGCGGCCGCAAGGGAGACCAGATGGTCCACGTCCACGTGTGGACGCCCCAAACCCTCTCGCCGGCGCTTACGGAAGCGTTAGAGCAGCTCCGTTTGGAGCCCGAGATGACGCCCAAGCCAGAGAGCCGCGAGAAGCGCTCCTTCTTCTCGCGCGTGAAAGACGCCTTCGCGGGCTAGCCTCTGGCGGAACGGCCCTGGTCACGCCAGAGGCCTCTGGCGCGGCGGAATCCCCGCCGCGCATCGGGCGGTACAGGGGGGCATGGACGCCACGCCCCACGACCCCGCCCCGACCGATCAGGCCGCCGAGCGGCCCGGCTCTGTCCCCGCTGACGGGGAGAGCCTGCGCGAAACGCTCCGCCAATGGGCCTCGCCGGTCGTGGTGGTGACCTGCGTCGGCGCCAGAGGCGCGCGGGGGGCCACGATCGGCTCGTTCGCGAGCGCGAGCCTCGCGCCGCCGCTCGTGACGTTTAACGTGACGCACGGCACGCGCTTCCACGAAGCGCTAGAGACGGCGCCGAGCTTTGCGGTCCACCTCCTCGCGTCGGAGCAGGCGGACACAGCCGCCCGCTTCGCCATTCCAGATCTAGAGGACCAGCTGGAAGACATTGCGCACTGGCCCACTTCGCGCGGCCTGCCTCTCTTGGACGGCACGCTCGGGATTCTTCTCTGCCGACCGCACGCGCGCGTGGAGATCGGAGACCACACGCTGGTTGTCGGTCGCGTGGAAGAGATCGTGCCCGGGCGCGAGGGCGACCCACTGCTCTACCTCCAGCAGTCGTATCGCGGCGTCGGAGCGGAGGTCTAAGCCTCTGGCGCCAGAGGAGAGTTGTCTGTGTCGGGCATCGGTTGTCCGTCGTACGCGCCGAGGCCGAATAAGGCGTAGTCGTAGCGGCAGGGATCGCTGGGGTCCATCGCGCGGCAGGCGGCGGTGAGCTCAAGCGCCGCGCGCCAATCGTCGTACGAGCGCTGAAGCAAGCCAAGCCGGCGGGCTTGCCGCCCAGTGTGCACATCTAAGGGGAGAAGCAACTGCGACGGCGCGATGCCGCGCCAGAGGCCGAAGTCAACGGGGCCGGGCCGCACCATCCAGCGCATGTACATCGAGAGGCGCTTGCAGGCGCTGCCCGTCTCTGGCCGCGCGAGGTGCTTCTTCAGCCGCGTCGGCGTGCCCGGAACGATGGTCATAAGCGTCTGGGACAAGCCTTGCAGCGCTGGGCCGATGTGCGGAGCCTCTCGCGGGAGGTGCGCAAGCGCGAGGGACTCGATAGAACCGTAGCGCTTGAGAACGGCTTGGAGCGCGAGCGTGAGCGCGACCGCGTCGCCAGAGGTGAACGTGCGGTGCTTGAAGCCGTCCAGCCTGTGGCCGTCGCGAGAGGCGTCAAACGTGCGCACGAACCGCGCAGGGGCGTAGTCCATGCGTTCCATCAGCTCCGCCAGCTTGGCGAGCATGATGTTGCGGCGTCCCCACGCGAGAACGGCCGCAAAAAGCCCGGCCACCTCTCGGTCGGCCGGGCTCTCGAACGCGTGCGGGATGGAGACGGGATCGTCTCCTATAAATGCTGTCCGCTCGTAGCGCCCGACGAGCGCGTTCAATTCTGCGCGCAACGCCTCTGGCGGAGGCGGAACGGCAGGGAACGACGCGGCGGGGTCCTTCGAAGCAGGCAGCGGTCGGCTCACTCCTCGTCGGCGGGGCGGCCCATCGTCTTCGGCGCGGCACCAGAGTCGTCGGACTCCTCGCCAGAGGCCTCTGGCGTGTTCACGTTGTGCACGTCCTCGCCTGCGGCGGTCGCGCGAGCCTTTTCGGCCTCTTGCGCGGCGACGGCCTCGGGGTCGCGCTCGACCTCCAACGTCACGTCGGCCACGAGGGCGGCGGCGGCGCCCACGGCAGCGAGCATCGGGTTGAGAAGGAGTGCCGCGGCGCCAAAGCCGGCCCCGACGGTGAGGGGAATCTCGAAGAGCGTCTTCTCCCCCTTGCGGAGCGAGATGCGACGCACGTTGCCTTCTTCAATCAGCTCGCGCACCTTGTCGACGATCTGGTTGGAGGCCACCTTGACCTCTTCGACGGCGACAGCGGCGCGGTCCTTGGCGGTATCGGCGAGGCGGGACGCCTCATCTTGGACGTCTTTCAGGGAAGGGCGGGAGCTCATGGGCGTGTGGGGGAGAGGGGAGCGCTCTCCACGGCCAAGCGCGCCGTTTTGTTTCGGATGTGGAGGAAGAGACACCCCACCCGTTTCGAATCGGAACGGTCGCCAGAGGCCCAGTTCTGCGCCCTCTGACGGGCATTCGGGCATGCGTGGGCATTCGGAAGGGCCGCAAGCGCAGGAAAACGCACCCTTTGGACTGTTTATACCGCTGATGTCGGGGTGGCACGCGCCAGAGGCCTCCTTCGGCACGGCTCTGGCAAGAGGCCTCATCACGAACGGGACGCCACCCCACGGCGCCCAGATTGAATCCGGGTCCACTCTGGGCCCTTCACTCCGGGGCGCCACGCTCCAACCAATACACCCCCAATATCATGGGCCAGCAGCAGCTCCTCCTCCTCGTCCTCGGCATCGTCATCGTCGGCCTCGCGGTCGTCGTCGGCATCCAGGCATTTGGCGAGAACCAGCAGAAATCCAACATCGACGCGATGACCAATGACGGCATCCGCATCGCATCTGACGCCCAGGCCTGGGCGCTCAAGCCTCAGGCATTCGGCGGTGGTGAGGGCAACTTCTGCTCGAACGGTGCCGCCGATGACGACACCCCTATTACTCTCGCTCTCCTCGGCGTTGACGCTACGAACGTGAATGGTACGTACACGCTCGCAAACACTGCCTGCACGGGTATCACCATCACCGGTGCTAGCGGCAGCAGCGATGCTGAAGTCGTCGTGACGGTTGTGGGTACGGACGCTGATGACATCAGCACGGCGGTCTTCCCTGACGGTCAGTAGGACCAAAGGGGCAGTACGAGCACACTTGGTGTTCAGCCTTTCCGGCCCCCAACTGCTAGCAGTTGGGGGCCGATCTGTAAACAGAGTCAATTCCGCCGGGCATCACCCCTTGCACTCATGGGACAGCAACAGCTATTTCTTCTCGTTCTCGGACTCGTCATCGTCGGCCTCGCTGTCGTCGTCGGATTGCAGGTGTTTGAGGGCTCGAACCGTCAGAACCAAGCTGATGACGTTCTGAACCGAAACGTCCGCCTCGCGATGGACGCCGTGAGTTGGCGCGCCCGAGCGACCGTTCATGGCGGCGGCGGAAACGGCTCCTACGCGCCTCTCGCGGACGGCGGATTTGAGGTCATGGGGGTAGAAGGAAACGTGTACGCTACCGAACACGCCATTCTCAGCGCGACTGGCACAACGCTCGAGATCGTCGGCGTGAGTTCCGCGTCTCGCGGCGTCGGCGCGTACGTCCGCGTCGAGGGCAACCGTATTGCGGAGTCCTACAGCGCCATCGACGGGTCCATCACGCTGCCGTCCGATTGACGGCCTGAGCTAGCGCCTCTGGCGCCAGAGCCTGCACTCCGCCAGAGGCTCACGTGAGGTGATCCAGTCCGTGCACGCCGAGGTAGTCCACTACGTCCTTGACGCGCTGCGCACTCTCTCGGTGGCAGACGAGGACCGCGTCCTCCGCGTCCACCACGACCGCGTCCTGTAAACCCACGAGGACCAACATCCGGCCCGGGCCCGCTTTGGCGTAGGACCGGCTGGTGTGGTGGAAGATCACATCGCCCTCGGCCACGTTGCCCGCCTCGTCCTTCTCGGCCACGGCGTGCACTGCGCGCCAATCGCCGACATCGCTCCAGCCGAACGCGCCGGGGACGACCCACACGTGGCGGGCCTTTTCCATGATGCCCACGTCGATGCTGACCTTGGGCGTCCGCTCGTAGGCGCGCGTGATGGCCTCTTGCGCAGGGCTGCTCGCCAGAGGCGCGAACAGGGCGTGGATCTCGGGGAGGTGTTCCTCCATCTCGGCAAGGATGGCGTCGGCTCGCCAGATGAACATGCCGGAGTTCCAGAGGAAGTCGCCGGCTTCGACGAACCGCTCAGCAGTCGCGAGGTCAGGCTTTTCGGCGAACGTCATCACGCGGTGCGCCTCTGGCGTGGCCGCGGGGCCGTCGTCGCTTACGCCATCGGTCTCGCCGTCGGCGTCGTACTGGATGTAGCCGTAGCCCGTCTCGGGGTGCGTAGGGCGGACGCCGATGGTGACGAGTGGGAACGCGCCAGAGGCCCCGTCCGCCTCTGGCGTCTCGGCGCGGCGGACGGCTTCGCGAACGACCTCTTGGAAGCGCTTGACGTTTTGGACGAGGTGATCCGCGGGGAGGATCAGCATCGTCGCGTCCGGGTCCAGGCCGTGCAGGCGCGCGGCGGCAAAGGCGATGCACGGCGCGGTGTTCTTCGCGATCGGCTCGGCGAGGATGTTCTCGGCCGGGACAAAGGGAAGGTGCTCCTGCGTCTGCTCTACGTAGTCGGCGTGGGTGACGACAAAGATCCGCTCGGGCTCGACGAGGCCCTGGAGCCGGGCGGCGGTGTTCTGGATCAGCGAGGTGGGGCCGAGGACGTCGAGGAACTGCTTGGGCGTGGCGCGGCGGCTGCGCGGCCAGAAGCGGCTACCGACGCCGCCGGCCATGATCACGGCGTAGAGGGACATAAGGGGGCGGTCAGAGGGGACGGCCAAGATAGGGAGCGGGCCTCTGGCGCTCGTGCGTCGACAGAGGCCTCGCGCGCGGCCACCCGCAGCCGCTATTCCGTGCCGGTGGCCTCGGGGAAGTAAAAACTCTCCAGCATCGCGAGGTACTCCGCCAGCGGCGGCAGGCCGACCTCGGCGCGGCGCGCGTCCACGGTCTCCGGGTCCGCCAGAGGCGACACGAGGATCTCGCCCTCGGCGCCAAACCCGGCCTGCGTGCCATACACCTGCGGTTCGCCCTTGCCGACGAGCACGCGGTCGAGGAGGAGCGCGTAGCTCTGGCCGTGGAGGTCGCCCGAACGGTAGGCGGCCTCGACGAGCGGGAGAAGCCGCTCCTGCGTGGCGGTGTCGCCGTGCTGGAGGATCATGAACGCGGCGTTGCTGCCGTCCATCCCCACGAGCGCCGCGCCGGGCCAGCCGTGCACATCCACGATCTCGACAACGCGCGCGAGGTGCGCCGCGTCGGTCGCGACCATTTCGGCGAGGAGCGCGCTGTCGGGCTCGGCGATGCCGGCTTCGATCAGCCTCTGGCGGATGGCCTGGTCGGCCTCGTACATACTCAGCAGCTCGGAGCGGAGCGCGGGGTCTGTGGCGCCAGAGGCCTCTGGCGAGGACTGCGCGGCGGCCGGGAGGGCGAGGATGAAGGCGAGAGCGAGGAGGATGGCTTTCATGGGAGCGGGGGTGTGGGGTGTGAAAAAGGCAGAGCGATGGCAGGGAAGGCGGGATTCCGCTTCCTGACCCGGGGGTGTTGGGGCCTTGGTTAGAGGCTGAGCCGGTCTCGCAGGGCGGCCGCGCGGCGGCGCGAGAACTCGACCTCGGTGCCGTCGGTCAGGCGGACCAGAAGGCCGCCGTTGAGGGCGTCATCGATCCGCGCGATGTGCGCCAGTCCGACGAGTTGCGCGCGGTTGGCGCGGGCGAAGTGTGCGGGGTCCAGGCGGTCTTCGAGCGCACCCAGCGAGCGGAGCACGAGCGGCGACTCTTCGCGCCCATCAGCGCCGGTGAACACGAAGCGGGTGTAGTTGCCGACCGACTCGAACAGCCGCACGTCGCCCAGGCGGACGAGGTGCATCCGGGCGCCGTCCTTGACGAACACGCGGGAATCGGGACCGAGCGGCGCCTCTGGCGAGGTGGCGGCGCCAGAGGCCTCTGGCGTAGCGTCGCGCCGCGAGAGGCGGGCGACGGCCTCGGCCATACGGGCGGGCTCGACGGGCTTGAGCAGGTAGTCCAGCGCGCTGACCCGGAAGGCCTCCAGGGCGTGCTCGTCGTAGGCGGTCACAAAGACGACCTGGGGCGCGGCGTCCAGGCCCGCGAGCCATTCGAAGCCGGTCCGGCCGGGCATCTGGATGTCGAGGAAGACCACGTCGGGTGCCTCGCCAGAGGCGGCCAGGCGGGCGAGTGCGGCGTCGGCCTCGTCGGCGCTGCCGGCTTCGGCGACGATCTCTACGCGGGGGTGATCCCCCAGGAGCGCGCGCATCTCGCGCCGCGCCAGAGGCTCGTCGTCTACGATCAGGGCGCGGAGGGTCTCAGGCATCGGAGCGGAAGGGGAGGCGGGCGCGGGCGGTGACCCGGTCGGCGTCGTGGGAGAGGGAGAGATCGGCGGCGGAGCCGTAGAGGAGAGCGAGGCGCTCGCGGGCGTTGGCGAGGCCCGTCCCAGTCCCGCCTGCGACCTCTGGCGCGGAAGCCCGAGGCGCAGCGGGGTTGGTGACGTCGAGCGTGAGCACGTCGCCAGAGGCATGGGCGCGCACGGCGATCTCGCCGCCCGCCTCGCACCGCGCGACGCCATGCTTGGCGGCGTTCTCGACGAGCGTGAGCAGCAAGAGCGCCGGGACCTCGGCGCCAGAGGCCTCTGGCGCAACGTCCCACGACACGCGGAGCCGGTCGCCGAAGCGGATGGCTTCGAGATCGAGGTACGGCCGGACGAGAGCCAGTTCGGCCTCCAGCGTGTGCGTCGCCTCGCGGCCCGCCTTGAGGGTCTGGCGCAAGAGGCTGGAGAGGAGCGTGACGGCGCGGCGGGCCTCGTGCGGCTCGTCCAGCACGAGCGCGCGGATGGAGTTGAGCGCGTTGAACAGGAAGTGCGGGTTGAGCTGCTGGTCGAGCGCCTGGAGCCGCGCTTCGGCCAGGCTCGCGCGGAGGACGAGCCGGTCGCGCTCAGCGTCGCGGAAGCGGAAGGCATAGACCGCGAGGTAGTAGACCACGGCCCACGCGCCGAACACGATGGCGTTGAACGCCGCGCCGCTGACCGTCACCACGTCCACGCGGACGGGCGGCGGAGCCGTGGGCGCCAGAGGCCCGAAAAGGAGGTCGCTCCCCGCCACGACGAGGTTGCTGAGAACCGACACCGCCGCCCCCAGGGCGATCACGGTCGGGATAACGCGCAGCAGCAGCGCCGCCAGGGGCCGGTCGGGCCATGCCCATCGCGAGGACAGCCGGTGCAGCACGTGCGTCGCGGCGATGTTGAGCGCCAAGCCGCTGGCGACAAACGCCGCGAGGCGGCCGGGCCCGATGGACGGCAGCCCGCCAGAGGCCACGCCGACGACCACGAACAGCGCGTGGAACAGCGCCCAGCCGAGAAGCTGGCAGGCCCAGTAGAGGCGGCGGCGGGTGGAGGAGATCGGCATCGGGTCGGCGGGTGACAGGAGGAGGCTACCGCGCCGGGCCTCTGGCGTCGCGGCGAAAGGGACGAGCGGTGCGAGGCCGTGATAAGCGGTGCGGCCTCCACCTCTAGCGCCAGAGGCGGAGGCCGCACCGCTCCGTGGCGACCCGCTGCGTCCGCTCGCCCTACGGTCGCGGACCCTGTCCCCCTCGGAGGGGGGACAGAAGAGATCGCCGTTCCAGGCGCATCTCTTCAGGGAGCTCTCAGAACGCAGCGGAGCCCGGCCTCTGGCGCCAGAGGCCCGGGCCGGCTTGCTTCCCGTACCCCGTACCCCGTACCCCGTACCCCGTACCCCGCCGACCTGCGCCAGCGGCCCCTCGCGCAGTCTCCATTCAAGCCGTCGCGCGGGTCTGCCGATCCCGAATGGGCGCGACCTTAACGCAGCGTTCCGGGCACCCGCCCGAGATTGGCCGCCTCTGGCGCCGCCAGAGGCTCTCCTTGCACTCGCTTTTCGCGCCTCGGGCGCGGCCCCCAACCTTCCGCAACATGAACATCGCAGTCGTCGGCACCGGATACGTTGGCCTCGTCGGAGGCACCTGCTTCGCCGAAATGGGCAACCAGGTCATTTGCGTCGACATCGACGAGTCCAAGGTCGCCAAGCTCCAGAGCGGGACCGTGACCATCTACGAGCCCGGCCTGGAGGTCTATTTCGACCGCGGCATCCGCGAGAACCGCCTCTCGTTTACGACCGACCTCGCGGAGGCATTGGAGCCCGCCGACGTCGTCTTCCTCGCGCTCCCCACGCCGCCCGCCGAGGACGGCAGCGCCGACCTCCAGTACGTGCTCGGCGTCGCCGACGACATCGGCAAGCTGCTCGCCGCCAACCCGGATTGGGGCTACAAGGTGCTCGTCGACAAGAGCACGGTCCCCGTCGGCACCGCCCGCCGCGTGATCGAGGCCGTCGAGGCGCACGGCCTGAAGGCCGGCGAGCACTTCGACGTGGTGAGCAACCCCGAATTCCTGCGCGAGGGCGTCGCCGTAGAGGACTTCATGAAGCCCGAGCGCGTCGTGATCGGGACCGACTCCGAGCGCGCAGGCGAGATCATGACGCGGCTCTACGAGCCGTTCGTCCGTTCCGGCAACCCCATCATCGTGATGGACGAGGAGAGCGCCGAGATGACGAAGTACGCGGCCAACTCGCTGCTCGCGACCAAGATCACGTTCATGAACGAGATCGCGAACCTCTGCGACTTGGTCGGCGCCGACGTGGACAAGGTCCGCCGCGGGATTGGGACCGATAGCCGCATCGGCTCCAAGTTCCTCTACGCCGGGATCGGCTTTGGCGGCTCCTGCTTCCCGAAGGACGTGCAGGCGCTCCACCGCACGGCGCGAGAGGAGGGCTACGAGTTCCGCATGCTCCAGGCCGTCCTCGACGTGAACGACGACCAGAAAACGGTTCTCGTCCCGCGCATCACCGCTGCGCTCGGCGGCGAGGACCTGACGGGCAAAACCATCGGCATCTGGGGGCTCGCCTTCAAGCCGCACACCGACGACGTCCGCGAGGCTCCGGCCCACGTCGTGATCCGCGAGCTCGTCGCCAGAGGCGCCTCCGTCCAAGCATTCGACCCGGAGGCCGTCGAGACGACGCAGGCCGCTTTTGAGCACACGCCGCTCGAAGGCCCTGGGAGCCTCACCTACTCCGAGAGCGCCTATGCCGCCGCCTCTGGCGCCGACGCCCTCGTCGTCGCAACCGAGTGGCCGGAGTTCCGCCGCCCCGACCTGGATCGCGTACGCGAGAGCATGAAGCAGCCGCTCGTCTTCGACGGCCGCAACGTGTTCGACTCGAAGCGCATGGCCGAGCTCGGCTTTACCTACTCGTCCATCGGCCGGCCCTCGTACGAGGCGGCAACGGTCGAGCGCGGCGCGACCGCCTAGTTCGTACCGCGTACTGCGTAAGGGTGCGCGTAGGCTCCGTCCTGCGCGCCTGATCGTCCGGTCCCGAGGATCGGCTCTGTTCTCGCGCAGGACCCTGAGCCGATCTCCCTTTCGCATCCCGCACCACGCAGCACTCCTATGCCCCGTACGCTTATCACCGGAGGCTCCGGCTTCCTCGGCTCTCACCTCTGTGACCGGTTTATCGCCGAGGGCCACGAGGTCGTCTGCATGGACAACCTCATCACAGGCAGCACGGACAACATCGCGCACCTGATGGGGCACGAGCGGTTCGAGTTCGTCAAGCACGACGTTTCGAACTACATCTTTCTCGCAGGGCCGGTCGACAACGTGCTGCACTTCGCGAGCCCGGCGTCGCCGATCGACTACCTGGAGCTTCCCATCCAAACGCTCAAGGTGGGCTCGCTGGGCACGCACAACGCGCTCGGTCTCGCCAAGGCCAAGGGTGCGACGTTCCTCATCGCGAGCACGAGCGAGGTCTACGGCGACCCGCTCATCCACCCGCAGCCGGAGACGTACTGGGGCAACGTCAACCCCATCGGCAGCCGCGGCGTCTACGACGAGGCCAAGCGCTTCGCCGAGGCCATCACGATGGCCTACCACCGCTACCACGGCGTCGACACGCGCATCCTGCGCATCTTCAACACCTACGGCCCGCGCATGCGGCTCGACGACGGCCGCGCCCTCCCGGCGTTCATGGGCCAGGCGCTCCGCGGCGAGCCCATCACGGTCTTCGGCGACGGCTCCCAAACGCGCTCCTTCCAGTACGTCGATGACCTCGTCGAGGGCATCTGGCGCCTGCTCGCCAGCGGCGAGCACGATCCGGTCAACATCGGCAACCCGGACGAGGTCTCCATTCTGGAGTTCGCACAGGAGGTCGTCGCGCTGACCGGCTCGTCGTCCGAGATCGTCCACAAGGAGCTTCCCGCCGACGACCCCAAGATCCGCCAGCCCGACATCACGCGCGCCCGCGAGATCCTCGGCTGGGAGCCCCGCGTGGACCGCGCCGACGGGCTCAAGCGCACGCTGGACTACTTCCGCGACGCCGTCGCGGCCTAGCGCTGGCAGGAGGGGGGCAGTAGGGAGTAGCCAGTAGCAGACACGCCTGCGTCAGAGGCCTCTGGCGTAGACGTCGCGCCGCTCTAGTCCGCGCCTCTGGCGCCAGAGGCGGATACCATTCTGCCACTGGCGACGGGCCCACCCCACTGGCTCCGCATCCCTCCAACCCGCACCCCGCCGCGCCAGCGGCCATCCCTCTCCCCAATGCTCGAACTCGCCCTTAAGGCCGCCCGCGCAGGCGGCGACGCCATCCTGCCCTTTGTCAGCCAACCCATCCCGACCGAGTACAAGTCGGACGACTCGCCGCTGACGCAGGCCGACCTCGCCAGCCATCACGCGATCGTCGCGATCCTGGAGGCCGAGACGCCCGAGATCCCGATCCTCTCCGAAGAGGGCGACCCGCAGAACGTGGACCGCAGCGGCTGGACCCGCTTCTGGTGCATCGACCCGCTCGACGGGACCAAGGAGTTCGTTAAGGGCTCGGGCGAGTTCACGGTCAACGTGGCGCTGATCGAAAGCGGCGTGCCGACGATGGGTGTGGTCCACGTGCCGGTCAAAAATGTGACCTATCTCGGGGACGCCTCTGGCGCCTTCAAGGAGGAGAACGGGTCGCGCCGCACGATGAGCACGCGCCCGGCGCCAGAGGCTGCGCTAACGGTCGTTGCCTCTCGCGACCACGCCGGACCCGAGATCGCGGCGTGCATCGAGCGCATCGAAGCGGACGGACGCGCGGTGGAGGCGACCAGCATGGGCTCGTCGCTCAAGTTCTGCCTCGTCGCCGAGGGCGCCGCCGACTTTTACCCGCGCACGGGCCCCACGATGGAGTGGGACACCGCCGCCGCGCACGCCGTGTTGAACGCCGCGGGCGGTCGCCTCGTCGCGCTCAAAGGCGAGCACAAGGGCGAGGCGCTCCCCTACAACCGCGCCAACCTGCTCAACCCGCCCGTGGTGGCGTGGGGTGACCCGAGCCTGGAGTGGGAGGCGTGGCTCGACGGGCTGGTTTAGAGCCTCTGGCGCATCAGAGTTGTTCGGCGCCGGTATTAGGTGTTCGCCAGGGACCTCACCGCGCTTCCTTCCAGCGCCAGAGGCAGATTCTCCACGAGGCCACTGCGAGAACCGACCTCTAGCGGTAGGCTTGCGCCTCCCTCCCCCGCAACGTTTTGTCTCTCGGCTGGACCGCCTGGTACACGCTCGCCGTTCTCGTCCTGATGGTCGTGGGGTTGGTGCGGTCGTGGGCGCGGACGGATCTCGTCCTGCTTGGCTCGCTCGGGCTCCTGCTGATCGCGGGCGTGCTTTCGCCAGAGGATGCTTTTGCGGGGTTTGCCAACCCGGCGGTGATTGCGATTGGAGCCCTCTTCGTCGTCGCTGCTGGTGTTGACCGGACAGGAGCGCTTGGGTTCGTGGACGGGCTTCTACGCCCACGGAGCGCGAGCAAGGGGGCGGCCGTCGTCCGGCTGTTCGTCCCGACGGCAGTGCTTTCAGGGGTTCTGAACAACACCCCGGTCGTGGCGATGCTGATTCCTCGCATTCAGGCGTGGGCGCGAGAGAGAGGGATTCCAGCTTCCAAGTTGCTCATCCCCCTTTCGACGGCCGCGATTGTTGGCGGCTGGCTCACGTTGATTGGCACAAGCACGAACGTCGTAGTGCACGGCCTGATGCAGGCAGAGGGACTCGATGGCTTCTCCTTCTTCGACCTCACGTACATCGGAGTCCCGGCCGTTCTCGCCGTCGGTGCCTACTACGCGCTTATCGGACACCGTCTCCTGCCCAATCGGGATGGAGCCGGCGGCGCCCCCCGGCAGGATTACCGATTCGAACTCCTTGTCTCGCCTGAGGCCTCTTGGCTGGGGCAAACCGTCGAGGAGGCCGGGCTCCGTATGCTCGGTGACGCTTTCCTCTCGCGCATCCGGCGCGGAGATTCCGTTTTTGGTGCCTCCCCTGAGACGCCACTAGAGGCAGGAGACGTGCTGGAGTTCGCAGGGGACGCGCAGGCGCATGACGCGCTACTCGCGCGCCCCGGCCTCTTGCGGAAGGCGCCAACGGTTGGAGACGGCTCAGAGGCGGATCTCCCGCTCTTCGAAGTCGTCGTCGCGCCGGGATCTCGACTGGAGGGCAAGACACTCAAGAGCGCCGATTTTCGGGAGCGGTACGGCGGCGTCGTTCTCGCTATCCGGCGGCGTGATGGCCAGGTAGAAGGTGGTCTCGGAAACGTCTTTCTTCGCGCGGGAGACCTGTTGCTGGTCGAGGGCAAGGGGGCGCTCCAGAACCGGCTCTCGGTGCAGTCGCAGGATTTCGCTCTCGTCGCGCCGATCGACACGCTGCGCCCGATCACGAGCCGGGCGCCTATCGCGCTCGCTATCCTGTTTGGCATGATCGGGCTCGTGGCCTTTGGCTTACTGCCTCTGGCGTCCGCTGCGTTTGCCGCCGCGCTCGGGATGGTGGTCACGGGGTGTCTGCGTGGCCCTAGCGTACTCCGCGCGATGGATGGTCCTGTGCTGCTCGTCATCGGGGCCGCGCTCGGGATCGGCCACGCTGTTGAGGTGACCGGGCTCGCAGGTGTCGCCGCCAGAGGCGTGGAGCTCATTGGGGCGTGGGGCGGACCTGTAGGCGCACTCATCGCGGTCTACGTTGTAAGCAACCTTCTGGCAGAACTAGTGACGAACAAGGCCTCAGCAGCATTAATGGTGCCCGTTGCGTTAGCGGTCGCGGCAGATCTCGGGGCAGACCCGGTCGGCTTCTGCATTGCTGTGGCTGTGGGCAGCGCGGCCAGCTTCCTGACGCCCATCGGGTACCAAACGAACCTGATGGTGATGTCAGCGGGCGGCTACAAGTACACCGACTTCACGCGCGCTGGCGCGCCGGTGAGTCTCATCGTGGCCGTGGTCACCATTACGGTCTGTTCACTCGTATGGCTATAGCGCTCTAGGCTTCTAGCACCGAGGCGTGGGGAGGTTATGGAGGCCTGGAAACCATCGTTAGAGACCCCAGGAGCTAATACGAGGCGTTGGTGAAGCTCATATCCGATACGGGCCTGGGGTATAGCTTGGTCCTCGCACCAGAGGAACCAACCTCCGGTGACTTGGCAGACCTTCCGGACGACCCCCCAGCCGATATGGCGACCGTCGAGACGACCTACCGCGACTCGCACCTTCGTGCTCTCGAAGCCGAGGCCATCTTCATCATGCGCGAGGTAGCCTCGCAGTTCGAGCGCCCCGTGCTCCTGTTCTCGGGCGGCAAGGACTCCATCGTGATGACCCACCTGGCGCGCAAGGCGTTTCACCCGGGCACGATCCCCTTCCCGCTTCTGCACGTCGACACCGGTCACAACTTCGACGAGACCATCGAATTCCGCGACTGGCTCGTTGAGGAGTTGGGTGTCCGGCTCGAAGTGGCGTCCGTGCAGGATGCCATCGATAAGGGTCGCGTGGTGGAGGAGACCGGCCCCGAGGCGTCCCGCAACGGTCTCCAGATTGTACCGCTGCTCGATGCCCTCCAGGAGCACCAGTACGACGCTGCCTTTGGCGGTGGCCGCCGCGACGAGGAAAAGGCCCGCGCCAAGGAGCGCTTCTTCTCCCACCGCGACCGCTTCGGACAGTGGGACCCGAAGAACCAGCGCCCGGAGCTGTGGCACCTCTACAACGGTCACAAAAACGTCGGCGAGCACTTCCGCGTCTTCCCGCTCTCCAACTGGACGGAGATGGATGTGTGGCAGTACATCGCGCTGGAGGACATCGCGATCCCGAACCTCTACTTCGCCCACGAGCGCGAGGTGTTCGAGCGCCGCGGGACGATCCTCGCCAAGACCGACTTCATGGAGCTGCTCCCCGGTGAGGAGCTTCGCAAGCAGACCATCCGCTTCCGCACGATTGGTGACGCGACCTGCACGGGTGCCGTCAGCAGCACGGCCGCCACGCTCCCGGAGATCATCCAGGAGGTCGCCGCCGCCCGCGAGACCGAGCGCGGGGGGCGCCACGACGACAAGCGCTCCGAGGCGGCCATGGAGGACCGCAAAAAGCAAGGCTATTTCTAGAGGGACGTGGGGACTGGGGATAGGGGACTGGCAACACGATCGCCGTCTCCCGTCTGCCAGTCCCTAGAACCCAACCCCTAGTCCCTCAGACTCAGACGACCGGAATGACTACGAACGGAACGACCCCGCCAGAGGCCTCTGGCGACGCAGGCGACGACTACCTGGAGATGGACCTCCTGCGGTTTACCACCGCAGGCTCGGTGGACGACGGCAAGAGCACCCTTATCGGGCGCCTGCTGTACGACACCAAGTCCATCTTCCAGGACCAGATGGACGCCGTCGAGGAGGCGAGCAAGTCGCGCGGGATGACGGATGACGACAGCATCCCCAACCTCGCGCTGCTGACCGACGGGCTCCGCGCCGAGCGCGAGCAGGGCATCACGATCGACGTGGCTTACCGCTACTTCGCGACGCCCAAGCGCAAGTTCATCATCGCCGACACGCCGGGGCACGTCCAGTACACCCGCAACATGGTCACCGGCGCGAGCACGGCCGACCTCGCGGTGATCCTGATCGACGCCGCCAGAGGCGTGCAGACGCAGAGCAAGCGCCACGGCTTTATCGCCGCGCTCCTCGGCCTGCCGCACGTGGTCGTGTGCGTCAACAAGATGGACCTCGTGGGCTACTCCGAGAAGGTGTTCGAGGACATCGTGGACGAGTACACCGACTTCGCGGCGAAGCTGGACGTGAAGGACATCACCTTCATCCCCGTCAGCGCGCTCGTGGGCGACAACGTGGTCGACCGCAGCGACAAGATGCCGTGGTACGGCGGCTCGACGTTCCTGCACCACCTGGAGAGCGTCAACGTCGCGGGCGACAAGAACCTGTGCGACTTCCGCTTCCCGGTCCAGACGGTTATCCGGCCCAACCAGAGCTTCCGCGGCTTCGCGGGCACGATCGCCTCTGGCGCGATCCGCCCCGGCGAGGAGGTGATGGCGCTGCCCGCCGGCACCAAGAGCAAGGTCAAGGAGATCACGACGTTCCAGGGCGACCTGGCCGAGGCCCGCGCAGGCGAGGCGGTCGTAATCACGCTCGAAGACGAGATCGACGTCTCGCGCGGCGACATGCTCGTGCGGACGGGCAACACGCCGAGCGTAGGCAACAAGATCGAGGCGATGATGTGCTGGATGAGCGAGGAGCCTCTGGCGCGCGACCGGCACTACATCCTGCGCCACACGACCCGCGAGGTCAAGGCGTTCGTCGACGACATCCGCTACCGCGTCGACATCGACACGCTGCACCGGATGGACTCTGAGAGCCTCGCGCTCAACGAGATCGGCCGCGTGCTCGTGAGCACGGCGTCGCCGCTGTTCTACGACCGCTACAGCCTCAACAAGGAGACCGGCGCGTTCGTCCTCATCGACCCGTACTCCAACACGACGGTCGCAGCGGGCATGATCCGCGGCGAAGGCCAGGACGCCGACCGTGTCGCGGAAGCGGCGCAGCGGCTGGCGGGCATGGAGCGCAAGAAGTCGTCCAACGTGACGTGGGAGGGGCTCAACATCCCGCGCGAGGAGCGCGAGGCGAAGCAGACCCACAAGGCGGCCGCTCTCTGGTTCACGGGCCTCTCCGGCTCGGGCAAGACGACCGTCGCCCGCGAGGTGGAGAAGCAGCTCTTCGCCAGAGGCATCAAGACGATGCTGCTCGACGGCGATCAGGTGCGCCACGGCCTCTGCGGCGACCTCGGGTTCAGCCCGTCGGATCGCGCCGAGAACATCCGCCGCGTCGGCGAGGTCGCCCGTCTCTTCGTGGAGAGCGGCGCGCTCACGCTGTGCACCTTCGTCTCGCCCTACCGCGGCGACCGCGACTGGGTGCGCGAGCTGATGCCCGACGGCCGCTTCCTGGAGGTGTTTGTCGATGTAGACCTGGAGACCGCGAAGGCGCGCGACCCTAAGGGCCTCTACGCGAAGGTGGACGCTGGCGAGATCAAGAACTTCACCGGCATCAGCGCGCCGTACGAGGCGCCTGAGAACCCGGAGATGACGCTGAACACGACCGACGCGACCGTCGAAGAGTCCGCCGCCGAGGTGATTCGTCAGTTGGAGGCCGCCGGGTTGATTCCGGCCTCTGGCGAGTAGAGCGGTCGCCCAACGTATGATCCTGGACGACGGACGACGGACGACGGACGACATGCAGCCTCTGGCGCCAGAGGTCGGGCGTGTTCTGTCCGCGCGTCCGTGGTCTGTGGTCTGCGGTCTGCGGTCCTCAACGCCGTGACCGTTCGCGACACCACCCTGCCCGGCGTGCTCCTCATCGAGCCCGCCGTCTACGGCGACGCCAGAGGCTTCTTCCTGGAGACCTTCGAGGCGTCGCGCTACGAGGCCGCTGGCGTGCCGACAGAGTGGGTGCAGACCAACCACAGCCGCAGCCGCGCGGGTACGCTGCGCGGGCTGCACACGCAGATCCAGAATCCCCAGGGTAAGCTCGTCCGCGTCGCCAGAGGCTCGGTCTACGATGTCGTTCTGGACCTGCGGCGCGGCTCGCCCACCTTCGGGCAGTGGGAGGCGCACGAACTGGACGACGAGTCCCACCGCCAGCTCTGGATCCCGCCCGGCCTCGCGCACGGCTTCTGCGTCGTCTCGCCAGAGGCCGACTTCGTCTACGCCTGCACCGCGCGCTACGACGCGAGCGACGAGGGCGGCGTGATCTGGAACGACCCGGACCTCGGCATCCCGTGGCCTGTGGCCGACCCGCTGGTCTCGGAAAAGGACCAAAACCTGCCGCTACTGCGCGACCTCGGGATCAGCGATCTGCCTCTGGCGGGAAGTGAGGGCAACGTGTAAACGGCTCGCGAGACGTCGATGCTAGGGCCGGTCGCCAAGGCACCGGTGCGCGAGAGCGGTCCGGTGTCTTCGGCCTTATGTCCGGAGAGCGCAGCAGCGAAGGCGTCAGTCGTTAAGGATGAACTCGAGAGCGTACGGAACGGTAGAGCTCACAGCCTCGCCATCGCGGATGGCGGGAATGAACTGGGTGTGGTTCACCGCCCGGATAAGGGCCCGTTCGAGCGCTCGCCGGGCCTGAGAGAGCGTGGGGCGGGTGCGGGCGCGACCCTCTCGGCCTCCGCCCGTGAAGCTGGGCTCCCATGCCGTTAGCTGGCCCCCGTCCTGCAGCACGTTCGATTCCACAACCGTTACATCGGCCACCTTTCCGTCCGAGCCCACAGCGATCGCAACGGTGATCACACCCTCGACGCTTGCATCGATGGCTTCGATGGGCCACTCGACGTTGGACCGGAGCCGCTGCCAGCCGCCGAGGGGCTGAGCCGGAGTGTGGAGGCTACTCTCGATCTCTGAAGCGAGCGGTGGCGGCTCAAAACGGATGGGCATTGTGACGCGCGTCGGGACGGGGAGCCCTCCGATTCGTCCAGGCGTGAACTCCAGACCGTTGAGAGCTACCACGGCAGCAGCGCCGAGCGAGGGGTCGGGTGCCCGTCGTACGACCGCCTCCCGCGCGATGCCAGACGTGTCGACCACGGCCGACACGTACACCACGCCCCCGATGCCGGCGGCCTGTGCGGAGTCGGGGTAGACCACGCGCGCGGTCAGCGCCGCCAGCCCACCTACGATCTCCGGCGGCTCCTCCACGATATCGTAGACCGCGGCCACGCCAGAGGCCTCTGGCGCGTCTTGAGCGTGGAGGGGGAGTGCAACTGCGAGCGCGAGGAGAGGGAAGAGAAAACGCATCGATCTAAAAAACAGGGATGGAGAGCTCGGCCAGCGCGTGCCGAGGGTGCGCGGACGGAGACATACGGAGAGGCGGCGCGCGCTCCTCTCCCTTTCCGGTAGCTACGGACTCGGGCGCCCGAGGTCAATCCAGACCGACATCGGGGAGGGGGGCGTGCCCCGGGTCGGGAGTGATCTCCAGGCGCAGAGCCTCGCTTGCCGCCCGCAGCCGCGCTTCGGCCTCCGGTGCGGTCGGCGCGGTGACGATCAGGTGACCGACCTCCTGGCCCGTCCCCTCACGTCGGTCGACGCGGTCGCCGGGTTGGACGCGCAGGGTGACTTCCGTGACGCCTGGAAGCTCGCGCACTGTCTCCACGCCAGAGGCCACTCGGACGATGCCCTCGCCCGGATGGAGAATCTGGACGGCCGCGGCCTGGCGTGGCTGGGGAAGCTCGACGTGCTCGCCGCACTCGACGCGGAAGGCCAGTTCCCACGGGTCCATCTCGTAGGCGAGCGCCATCAGGCGCATCAGGTGCCCACCGGGGGGGCGCGCGGCCAACTCCCCGAAGACCGGGCCTTCCGGCGTCAGGAAGGCCTCCATGTGCGTCAGCCCCCGCTCCACGCCGAGCGCGCGCCACGCCGCACCGTGAAGGTCGCGGACGGCCTGTTCCTCTGGCGCCGCCAGAGGAGCAGGGACAACGCTCGCCTCGCCGACCGCGAGGTAGCGGGTCGGGTTCATCGCGCGCATCTGGCCGCCCCAGCCCAGCCCTTCGGCGCTCATCTCGGTTCCGTGGATGAACGCCTCGGCCATCCACCCGTCTTCGAGAGTCTCCGGCACCTCCGAGGCCTCCCGAGCGATGCGCGCGCCGCGTCCGCCTGACCCGACGCACGGTTTGACGACGAGAGGCAGACCGAGGCGCTCGACCAACTCGTCGCGAGTCAATCCCTCGCTGGCTTCGACGAAGTCGGCACAGGGGAGTCCTGCAGTCCGGATGGCCCGTTTCATCGCGCCTTTGTGGGTGCACAGGCGGGCCGCCTCTGGCGAGAGGCCGCCCAGGCCCAACGCCGCGCGGAGATGCGCTGCGGGAACGACGGACCGCTCCGTGAGCGCCACCACCGCGTCAATGCCTTCGCCCTTCAGGTCCGCCGCGAGGGTTTTCCAGGCCTCTGGCGGCGCGTCGAAAGACGCCTCGATGGTGTGGGCCGGTCGGAGCCGAGTGCTGGGGAGCGTCTCCGCGACGAGGATCGGGCGCAGGCCCATTCGCGCTGCGCTCTCGATGGCGGCTCGCCGCATCCCTACCAAAACGACCGTACGCATCGCGTCGGGGCTCGAAGTGTGTGATGGAGTCGGTCCCAGCCGCAAGCGCCGGAACGGCCGAAGGATAAACCACGATGCCAGTCAGACGTCCTCGCGCCGGTAGGGGACCGGCCGTGCGCCCCGGCGCGTGCGATCTTTCCCGGCATGCGCATCCTCGTTACCGGAGCCAACGGCCAGGTCGGCCACGCCGTCGCGGCGCTCGCGCGCCAGAAGCAGATGGACGTACGGGCCTTCGCGAGAGCGGACCTCGACATCACCGACGCCCAAGCCGTGGACCGAGCGGTCGCGGACGCCAGCGGCGCCGGGCCTCTGGCGCTTGTCAACGCGGCGGCTTACACCGCGGTGGACCGGGCCGAGAACGACCGCGAAGCGGCGTTCGCCGTCAACCGCGATGGCCCCGCGCATCTGGCCGAAGCCTGCGCCCGCCACGGCGCCGCGCTTGTCCACCTCTCGACGGATTACGTCTTCGACGGGGCCAAGGGCGCGCCTTACACAGAGGACGATGCGCCCGCTCCGCTGAACGTCTACGGCGAGAGTAAGTGGGCAGGGGAGGAGGCCGTCCGCCAGAGGCTGGAGCGACACGCCATCGTCCGTACGGCGTGGGTGTTCTCCGCCAGAGGCCACAACTTCATCCGCACGATGTGGCGCTTGGCGCACGAGCGAGAGGAACTCCGCGTGGTCGCGGACCAGACGGGCCATCCGACGTGGGCGGGCCACCTTGCAGAAGCGGTAGTCGTGCTCGCGAGAGGCCTGGCATCCGGGGGCGAGGCCGGGACCTTCCACGTGGCCGGAACGCCCTCCACGTCGTGGTATGGGTTGGCCGAGGCCGTCGTGGCCCAGGCGCGGGCCTCTGGCGAGAGCGCCGTCGCGAGCGTTCAGCCGATCCCGAGCTCGGAATACCCGACGCCTGCGGCGCGCCCGCCAGAGGTCCGCCTCGCGATGGAGAACGTTGCCCGAGCCTACGGTCTGGGAGCCTTCCGTTGGCAGGACGGAGTAGAGGCCGTCGCCCGGGAGTTGATGGCGGCGAGCCGTGAGGGGTGAGGGCGCCAGAGGCCTAACGGTTCGGTGTCTTTCAGGCATCGCCCCAGGCTCCGGCACGATGTTGGACAGAAGCGCGCTTGGATGGCAACGGCTGAGGCAGTAACGTCTGGAGCCCACTGCGCGCCAACTTGTGACCCTGACGCCTCTCGCGGCACCGAATGGCCTTTGCTTCTCTCCTTATTGGCTTCGCGGCTAGCCTCGCGACCGCGTTCCTCCTGGTGCCCGTTGTCGCGCGTATCGGCACTCGCGCGGGCTGGGTAGACGTACCAGACCGCTGGCGGAAGAACCACACGGCGCCGGTGCCCAATGCGGGGGGCATCGCGATCCTGTTTTCGGCGTTCGTGGGGGTGGGCGCCATCGCGCTCGGCGCGGCGTTCTGGCCGGACGCATGGGGTGCGATCCCGGCCCTCCCGGCGCGGCGCGTGCTGGTCGGGGCTTTGCTGGCGTCGGTTCTCGGGCTGGTAGACGACCGCGTAGACCTGCGCTTTCAAGTCAAGCTGGTTGCTCAGCTTCTGGTGGTGGCGCTCACCTTTAGCGCGAACCTGCGAATCGAAGTGCTGGACGGAGTGCTGGGCACTGGCGGGGTCGGTATGGCCGCCTCCTTCGCGCTGACGGCGCTGTGGATGGTGGGGATGATGAACGCTGTTAACCTCATCGACGGCATGGATGGGCTGGCCGCTGGCGTCGTTGCGATCGCCCTCGCGGGGCTCGCGGCGGTCCACGCCATTGGGGGGGACTTGGGCTCCCTGGTCCTCGTGGTGTCGGTCGTCGGGGCGCTGCTGGGCTTCCTGCGCTACAACCGCTCGCCAGCGAGCGTCTTCATGGGAGACAGCGGGAGCCTGTTCCTGGGGTACGTACTCGCGGCCTACGGCCTCCGCGGTTCGGCGCACGAGGACCCTCTGCTCCAACTCATCATCCCGGCGGTCGTGATGGGGCTGCCGCTGCTGGACCTGATTGTGTCCGTGTTGCGGCGGAAGCTGATGGGGCACTCGCTCTTCTTTGCCGACCATGACCACATCCACCACCGACTGGCCGCCCAGATGTCGTCCGGCGAAGCGGTGCGGGTGCTGTACTGGTTCAGCGTGTTCGTCGCTCTCGGCGCATGCGCGATGGCGGCTTTCCCGGCGCCTCTGGCGGCGCTGACGTTCGCGCTCGGCTCCGGCGTGGTGTACAGCTTCTTGCGCAGCATCGGCTACCTACCGTCGCCACGGCGGGTAGCGGCGCTGCTGACCAACCCCGAAGCGCTCCGCCGCGCCGGGCAGCTTCGCAGCGCGCGCATCGAGCGCCGGCGGCAGCAACGCGAGGCGAAGGCCAACCAGGGCGCCTGACCGCGCGCCTCTGGCGCCAGAGGCCGACCTACGCGCCGCGCTGCACGTCGATGGGCGCCCCGCCCGCTCCGATGGACCGCCGAGCGGCTTCCAGGATGCGGACCACGGCGAGGCCTTCGCGCCCGTCCGAGCGCGGCGCGCGGCCCTGCCGGATCGCGGAGGCGAACTCCTCGACCTCGAGCCTCAGCGGCTCGGCCCGGTCGATGCGCGGAACGAGCACGTCGCCGGAACGGACCGAAAGCGCGTCGGCGTAGGGAACCGTTCCGTCGCGTTCGCTCGCGGGCGTGCCCACGCCCTTGTCGTAGACGCGGACGGGCTCGGCGGCCTCCATGTCGTCGATAACCGCCATCTGCTCGCTGCCGACGACCGTTGTGCGGCGGACCTTGTGCGGGTCCAGCCACGAGCAGTGGAGGTGCGCGATCTCGCCGCCCTCGAACGTCACGCTCGCGAAGACGACATCCTCCGGCCCGCCGGGCTGGAGGTACGCGTGGCCTCTGGCGGAAACGGAGACGGGCTCGCCTGGAATGAGCGAGAGCGCGATCGCGAGGTCGTGCGGCGCGAGGCTGTCGAACGCGCTCTCGTGCTCGCGCACGATCCCGAGGTTGACGCGCACGCTGTAGAGGTAGCGGATCTGCCCCAGCGTGCCCGCGCGGACGAGCGACTCGACGTGCCGGTACGCCGGGTGGTAGCGCAAGAGGTGGCCCACCATCAGCCGCAGGTCCCGCGCGTCGGCCAGCGCCACGAGGGCTTCCGCCTCGGCCTCGGTCTGCGCCAGAGGCTTCTCCACGAACACGTGCTTGCCGGCTTCCAGCGCCCGCGTCGCGATGCTCGCGTGCGTTGGCGTCTCGGTCGCCACGATGACGGCCTCGATGGACGGGTCCGCCAGAACCGAGTCAAGGTCGCCCGTCAGCCGGGCCTCTGGCGCGAGGCGGCCGGCGACGTCGCGCGCGTCCTCGTCGCGGTCACACACGGCGACAACTTCGGCGCCGGGCATGGCGGCGGCGTTGCGGAGCAGGTTGCGCCCCCAGTAGCCCACGCCGATCTGGGCCAGGCGGAGCGGCTCGGTGTAGGCGAACGACGACATCAGGCGGGTACGGGCTGGGTGACGAGGTCGCGGACGGCACGGGCGACGCGCGCGAGGTCGTCCTGCGAGAGGTGCGGGTGCATCGGCAGCGAGAGCACCTCGCGGCAGGCCCGCTCGGTCTCAGGCAACGGGCCTCTGGCGCCTGCTGCGTAGGGCGGCATCTCGTGGAGTGGGACCGGGTAGTACACCATCGTTGGGATGCCCCGCTCGCGCAGCCCGTCCGCGACGGCGTCGCGGTCCGCCACGCGCAGGGTGTACTGGTGAAACACGTGCCGCGCGCCAGAGGCCCGAGGGGGGCGCGTGACCTCCGGGAGGTGCGCGAAGTGGTCGTCGTAGACCGCCGCGGCCAGGCGCCTCGCAGTGGTCCACGCAGGCAGGTGGCGCAGCTTGACGCGCAGGATGGCGGCCTGCATGGCGTCCAGGCGCGAGTTGATGCCGACCTCGGTGTGGAAGTACTTCCGCGCCGCGCCGTGGTTGGCGATGCGCCGCGCGCGCTCCGCCAGAGGCGCACTCGTGGTGTAGACCGCGCCGCCGTCGCCATAGGCGCCGAGGTTTTTAGACGGGTAGAAGGAGAGCGTCCCGAGGTCGCCCGCCAGCCCCGCCGCCTCGCCGCCGCGCGTGGCGCCGATGGCCTGCGCCGCGTCCTCCACAATCGGGATGCCGCGCGGCTCGCAGACGGACCGGAGCGCAGCCATGTCCGCCATCTGCCCGAACAGGTGGACCGGGACCACGGCCTTCGTGCGGTCCGTGATCGCGGCCTCGACGGCCTCTGGCGCGAGGTTGAACGTGGCGGGGTCGATGTCCGCGAAGACCGGGACGGCGCCCAGCAAAGCCGCCGCCTCCGCCGTCGCGACGAACGTGAACGAAGGGCAGACGACCTCGTCGCCCGGTCCTACGCCGAGCGCCATGAGCGCGATCTGAAGCGCGTCCGTCCCGTTCGCACAGCCGATCACGTGGGCCTCTGGCGCGCGGGCGTCCAGATCGGCGACGTACGCCGCGAGCGCGGCCTCGAAGCCCGCCACGATGGGGCCTCGGACGAACGCCGTCGCGTCCAAGATGCCCGCGAGGGCGGCGTCGAGTTCGGGGCGGATAGAGGCGACCTCGGCCTTGAGGTCCACCATGCTGAGCGGGCGTCCGGGCGCCTCTGGCGTGTGTACGTGCATGGCGGGAAGCTACGGGGCGTCCGCACTACGAGGCTGCGGCTGCGGACGCCACGCCAGAGGCTACGGTTTGGTCACGCCGCGGAGGCGATCGGTCTCACCCCCCGTTTTCGCGCAGTTGCTCGGGCGCCACGTCGCGCGTCTCCCTCGCGGGGACACCCACGTGCACGCGCCCGCCAGAGGCGCCCCGCGTGAGCACCGCGCCCGCGCCGACGACGGCCTCTGGCGCCACCTCCACGCCCGGTAGGAGCACGGCGCCGACGCCCAGTCGCGCGCTCTGCCGGACGGTCGGGCCGCCGAAGCGCTCTTTGCGCTCTTCCGTTCGGCCCATAAAGGCGTCGTTGCTCGTGAGAACGCCCGGCGCGACGAACACGTCGTCTTCGACGGTCGTGAAGGCGGTGATGTACGCGTTCGTTTCCAGCTTGCATCGCGCGCCAACAGTAGAATCGTTTTCGATGGCGACGCCGCGCCCCACGATGGTTTCGGCTCCTACCACGACGCGCTCGCGGACCGTCGCGTAGTCCGCCACGAGCACGCGCTTACCGATCTCGCATCCGCGGTACAACACCGCCCCGGTCCCAATGATGCTATCCGCGCCGATCGCCAGAGGCGCGAGGTCCGGCGCGCCAGATGTCGTCGCGCTACGGGCCGCCCGCATTGGCCGCTTGCCGAGCACGGCGTGGTCGTCCACGCGCACGCCCTCGCCGATCTCCACGTCCTCGTGGATCACCACGTGGTGTCCGATGGTGCACCCCGCCCCGATCCGCGCGCCTCTGGCGACAACGGAGAAGTGACCCACGGCCACGTCGGGCGCGAGCATGGCGCCAGAGGCGACCTGGGCTGTGGGGGAGAGGCGGTCGGTCATGGGATCGGAGGCGGGCGGGCGGCGTAGCTTCGGCAAGCTATCCCCGCTTCTGCTATGCCTCTCCTCGCTTTCCTCCTCGCGCCCACGCCCGAGGGCTACGGCACTGGCCTCGAATGGCTGCCCATCGTCAGCTTCGTCGTGCCGCTGTTGCTCCTCGCCGCGATCTGGTTCCTCGGCAGCCGCAACACGGTATAGCGCCTCTGGCGCCAGAGGCCTGCCGCGACGCGCCCTTGGCGCGGACCGAAACAGACGACGCCGCCCCGGATGTCCCGGAGCGGCGTCGCGCGTTTTCTAGACGAGGCGAAGATCAGCCGCCCGCCTCAGCGTTGGCGTTCTCCATCTCGTTGAGGTAGTACTCGGCCCAAGAGGCCCAAGAGCCCTCCTTGGCAGCCGTGAAGGCCTCACGTGCGGCGTCCTCGTTCTCGGCGCCCATGTGAGCGAGGCCGAGCTGAATGAAGTACGCCGAACGGTCCGGCTGGCCTTCGCTCTGGTCAACCGCCAGCTGCGCGTAGTGCGTGGCCTCTTGCGAGCGCCCGAGAGCGTTCAACGCCTTGGCGTAGTAGAACGCGACCTGCGAGGAGTCGTAGTCCGCGTTCATGCGGACATCCTCCAAGAGCTCGAACGCCGTGTTCGCAGCGCTCTCCGAGAGCGGCTCGGCCTGCAGAAGGGTAGTTGCGCGGGTGATCTTGTCGTTCACGGCCTGCGCGCCCTGCTCCTCTTCGATGCGGGCCTCTACCACGCGGCGCTCTTCGCGAGCGGCGTCGAAGATGTTGCCCATGCCCTCCACGCCCTCAGCGAGCTCAATCGCCTTGCGGTAAGAGACCATCGCGGCCTTCAGGTTGTTGAGGCGGACGTACGAACGGGCCTGCCCAAACGGGTTCTTGGCGTAGGTCGAGTCGAGCTCGTATCCCTCGGAATAGCGCTCAAGCGCCATCTCGTAATCGGAGGCCTTGAACAGGGAGTCCGCTTGCATGGAGAGCATGCGGGAACGGTCGGGATCGAACGTGACGACCTCTACGGTGTCGGCCATCATCTCCATCTCCATCATGTCGGAGGAGTCAGCAGGAGCATCTTGGGCCGAAGCGGTACCGGCAAAAGCGAGGGCCGCCAGGAGCGGAAGGAAACGAGTCATGGGGAGGGGGGTGATGTCGAGTGTGGCGGATGCGGACAGCCGGGAAACTACAGAGACCGTGCCGGTGCTGAAACGGCACATCTGCGCCCCTTCGTACCCGCAAAGTGTCCACCATGCCAGACGGCCGTGCCGCGGTGCCACGACGGACCGCGTCACCTTGGCGACGGAGACCGCCGCCCTGTCGCCTCTGGCGAGAGCGGTGCGGGGCTCCCGGCCACCAGAGGCCGCTAGAAGTTGGGCAGGATCCCGGACTGCTCACTGTACCGGTCGATGATTGCGACCGCCTCGTCGGGGTCGTCCGTGAGGGTAAACAGGTCCGTGTCCTCTGGCGAGATAAAGCCACCCGCTTTGAGCGTGCCGTCGATCCAGTCGAGCAGCCCGCTCCAGTACTCCGTGCCCATCAGGACGACGGGGAAGCGCGCGGTCTTGTGCGTCTGGATAAGGGTGAGGCTCTCAAACAACTCGTCCATCGTGCCGAAGCCGCCCGGCAAGACCACGAAGCCCTGGGCGTACTTGACGAACATCACCTTCCGCGCAAAGAAGAAGTCGAAGTTGAGCAAGCCCGTGGCGTCTACGTACGGGTTCGCGCTCTGCTCGTGTGGCAGCACAATGTTCAAGCCGATCGAGACGCCGCCGGCCTCTTGCGCGCCCTGGTTCGCCGCCTGCATGATCCCCGGGCCGCCCCCCGTTATCACCGCGTAGCCGCGCTCGGAGAGCTTCCGGCCAACGGTGACGCCCATCTCGTAGTAGGGGTGGTCTGGGGGCGTCCGTGCCGAGCCGAACACGGACACGCTGGGGCCGCACTGGCCCATCCGTTCGTAGCCCTCCACGAACTCGCTCATGACGCGGAATACCTGCCACGTCTCCTTGACGCGCATCTGTTGCCAGGCCATCATCTCCTCTGGCGTCATTTCCTTGGAGGCGTCGAAAGGGGTGGGTTGGCGGTTATCAGTCGACATGAGTTTGGGGAGTGGGATTAAGGGGGAACGTACCGACGCACACCCCCAAACGAGAACCGCCCCCGGCCGAGGTGGCCGGGGGCGGTTGACAACGGGCGCGCCAGAGGCGGGCCTAAAGATCGGCCTTAGTTGAGGCCGTTCTGACGGCTGTACTCGTCGCGGTAGGAGGGGTCCTCCATGTTCTGACGGAACTGCTCGCTCGGGTAGATGGCGATCTCTACACGGCGGTTCTGCGGGCTCGTGCCGGGGATGCCGGGGATCGGCTCCATCTCGCCACGGCCGAAGTTCTCCAGACGGTTGCTGGCAACGCCCTGCACGGCGAGGAAGTCACGGACCGAGCGGGCGCGGGCCTCAGAGAGGTTCTGGTTCAACTGCGTACCACCGTCCGTAGAGGCGTGTCCGACGATGGTCACGTCGTAGTTGGGGTAGCGGTTGAGGCTGGCCGCGAGGTCGCGGAGGTCAGCCTGGACGCCAGCCTTCAGCGTGGACTTGCCGAGGTCGAACAGCAGGTCGTTGTTGAAGTTGATCGCGATGGCGGTCGTGTTGCCGTCCTCGCTCGGGATCGGCGTCACCGTGACGTCATCGGGGAGGTCGTTGTCGAGCTCGCGGGCCTGGCGGTCCATCTGGCGGCCGATCACGGCGCCTGCTGCGCCGCCCACGGCGGCACCGATGATGGCGCCTCTGGCGGTCGAGCCCGTGGCGCGGCCGATCACGGCGCCGATGACTCCACCGGAGCCTGCGCCGACGACGGCGCCCTTACCGGTGTTGTTCATCCCGGAGCAGCCGGTCTGAGAGATGCCGAGAACGAGGAGAAGCGCGAGCGGCAAGGCCGCGAGGCGGAGTCGGGAGAGAGTCATGGTGGGGCGGCGTGAACCGCGGTGGGTGTGAGGGGCACCGGTGGGAAGAGTGGCGCCTGATACTGTGTGTCCCCCCTTTCAAGTTCCATGCCCGGCGCGTCGGGAGGGTGGAAAACGGGCCGTGAGGGCGCCTCTGGCGTGCGGAGCTGTCCGAGACAGTGAACACCGGTGTCGCCCTTTCGGACCGTTTGTGAGGCTCTGGCCGCGCCAGAGGTCGTGGAAGTCACGGGCGGTTCAACCGGGCCGTGGAGGGCCCGCGTAGCTTTCCCGCCTACTCCTTTAGCTCGCTCTCTCAGAATGCGCCTCATCGTCCCCATGGCTGGTCGCGGCACCCGCCTCCGCCCGCACACCCACGTTACGCCGAAGCCGCTCCTGCCCGTCGTGGGCCGGACGATGGTGGAACGCATCGTCGAAACCTTTGCCGAGGCCATCGGCGACTTCGAGGAGGCGGTCTTCATCCTCGGCCCTGACTTCGGGGACGGCGTCAAGGCGGAGCTCTCGGAGATCTGCTCGCGGTTCGGCATCGAGGCCTCGTTTGGCGTGCAGGAGACCGCCAAGGGTACGGCTCACGCCATCGCGCAGGCCGGCGACAAGCTGGACGGCGAGTGCGTGCTCGTCTTCGCGGACACGCTTTTCGTCATGGACGCGGCGCCGGACCTGGACGCCGACGCTGTGGTATGGGTGATGGAGGTCGAGGACCCCTCGCGCTTTGGCGTCGTGGTCAAGGACGGCGACCGGATCTCGGACTTCGTGGAGAAGCCGGACACGCCGATCTCCAACGAGGCCATCGTGGGCATCTACTACGTCCGCGAGGGCGAGCGCCTGGGCCGCGAGATCGCGTACCTGATGGATAACAACATCACGGGTAAGGGCGACGAGTTCCAACTCACCGACGCGCTGGACCGGATGCTGAAGGACGGCGCGACGTTCAAGACGGCCGCCGTGACGGAGTGGCTGGACTGCGGCACGATCCCCGCCATCCGCGACACCTCCCGCATCGTGCTCGCCAAAGAGGGCGAGAACCGGAAGGAGGGGACGATCGAGAACAGCCAAATCATCGAGCCGGTTTTTATCGGCGAGGGCGCGACGGTCAAGGACTCCGTGGTGGGTCCGTACGTCGCCATCCACAGCGGCGCGACGGTCACAGAGTCCGCCGTCCGCGACACGATCGTCTTCGGCGACTCAACCATCGACAGCACAGCGCTCGAAGGGTCGCTCGTGGGCCACAACGCCCACGTGCGGGGCTTTGCCGGCACGCTCAACATCGGCGATCACGCGACCGTCGGACCGGAGGAGTAGCCTCTGGCGGGTCGACCTTGTCCGCGCCAGAGGCCTCTGGCGCGGGCCCGACGCCTCTGGCACACCTGCGAAAGCGGGGGCGCCAGAGGCGTTTTGTGTGGCTATGTCTCCGCAGGGCGTTCGGCTGCACCCACCGCCGGCGCCAGAGGCCAAACCGACGTTTCACGTGGGGGCGGAAGCAGCGCGCCCGTTCGCGCGTAGGCTCCCGCGATGACCGACTCCATCCAGCTTCACCCCGCCGACGCCGAAGCGCGCCTGGGCTTCGACACGATCCGCGCCCGGCTTCTGGCGCACGCGCGCACGCCGTACGGCCGCGAGAAGCTGGAGGCGCTCCAGCCTGTTGCCGACGTGGACGCTGTGGCGGCGCCTCTGGCGCGAGCAGGAGAGATGCAGAGCGCCGTCGCCAGCGGCTCGCCCGTGCCCGTCCGCGAGACGGCCGACATCCGCGCGACGTTGCGTCGACTCGGCCCCAAAGGCTCACGCGTCTCGGGCGAGGAACTGGCTGACGTACGCCACACGCTCGAAACGCTCCGCGCGCTCCACGACGATTTGCACGGACGCCAGAGGCATGCGCCCGCGCTCTGGCAGATCGGGCAACGCGTGGTGGTCATCAAAGCGCTGGAGGACCGCATCTTCCGCACGATCGATGAGAATGGGGAGGTGCGGGACGACGCGAGCCCCGAGCTTTCGCGCTTGGCGCGCGCGATCCAGAACGCCGAGGGGCAGGTGCGCAGCGCCGTCCAACGAGCGCTTCGCGAGGCGACCGCCCAGGGCTGGGCGACCGAGGACCAACCGACGATCCGCGGCGGGCGCGCGGTGATTCCGGTCCGCGCCGAGGCGAAGCGCAAGATCAAGGGCTTCGTACAAGACGTTTCCAGCACGGGGCAGACCGTGTTCGTGGAGCCCGCGGCGGCCGTCGAGATCAACAACGAGATCCGTGAGCTTCAGGTCGCCAGAGGCTACGAGATCGAGCGGATCCTGGCGGAGGTGAGCGCGCACCTGCGCCACCACCGTCCTGAGATCGAGCGGAGCCTGGAGGCTCTTGCCACGCTGGACGCGGCGCACGCAGCGGGACGGCTCGCGCACGACCTGGGCGCCATCGTGCCAGAGGTCGCCAGCGCGGGCGCGATGCGGCTTGTCGGCGCGCGAAATCCGGTGCTGATGCTACACGTGGCCTCTGGCGAGGGGCGGGGAGGGAAGGAGGCCTCTGGCGCCAGAGGCTCGGAAGCGGCAGGGGAGCCTGCCGCGCGAGCGGCCCGCGACGTGGTGCCGCTGGACCTGAGCCTGGGCGACGAGCACGTCACGCTTGTGGTGACGGGACCGAACGCGGGCGGCAAATCCGTCGCGCTGAAGACGGTTGGCCTGTTCGCGCTCATGGGGGCCTGTGGCCTCCCGGTCCCCGCCGCGCCTGGCACGCGGCTCGTGCTGCCGACGCGGATCTTCGTGGACGTAGGCGACCGGCAGTCCATCGAGGACGACCTCTCGACGTTTACGAGCCACCTGCAGACGATGCGGCGGGTGCTGGAGGAGGCCGACGAGCGCTCGCTCGTGCTTATCGACGAGGCGGGAACGGGGACGGATCCGGCCGAGGGCGGCGCGATCGCGGAGTCCGTGCTGCGCCGCCTCACGCAGCGCCGCGCGATGACCGTCGCGACGACGCACGTCGGCGCGCTCAAAGCATTCGCGCACGACACGCCCGGGGCTGAGAACGCGAGCATGGAGTTCTCGCGCCAGAGGCTGGAGCCGACGTACCGGTTCCAGACCGGCATTCCGGGCTCGTCGTACGCCTTCGAGATCGCGCGGCGCGTGGGGCTGGACGGACCGGTGATCGACGAGGCGCGCGCCAAGGTGGGCGAGAGCGCGGCGCGGCTCGAAGACTTGCTCGCCGAGGCGGAGTCCCGGGCCGAGGAGGCCGAGCGGACCCGCGCCGAGGCAGAGATCCAACTCAAGGAGGCCAACCGCGTCCGCGCGGACTACGAGCAGCGCCTGGAGAAACACCGCGCCGAGCGCGACGCCATCAAGGCCGCCGCTCTCGCCGACGCCGACTCCATCCTGCGCGACGCCAACGCCGCCGTGGAGCGCGCCGTCCGGGAGATCAAGGAGGCCGAGGCCGAGAAGGAGGCCACGCAACTCGCTCGCCAGAGGCTCGCCGAGACGAAGGAAACCGTCCAGCGGCGCTCGCGCAACGTGGACAAGCGCCGCAAACGCCGCGCGCCGAGTACTCCGGGCGGCGCCCTGCTCGGCCCCGCCTCTGGCGCGAAGGCCGCCGGTGCGCCGGCCTCTAGCGGTCCCATCGCAGTAGGCGACCAGGTGCGGATCGACGGCAACGGCGCCTCTGGCGAGGTGCTGGAGCTGACCGGCAAGGAAGCGGTGATCGCGCTGGGCGCGCTCACAAGCCGCGTCAAGCTGAAGCGGCTCACCAAGGTGGGCGGGCGCAAAGAGCAGAAGGTGTTCGTCAAAGGCGGCGGCGCGCACGAGCCGCTGCCCATCACGCGGGCGCGCGTCAAGGTGGACCTCCGCGGCCAGCGCGTGGAAGACGCGCTCCAAGAAGTGGAGCGGTTCGTGGACGAAGGCATCGCGGCCGGGTTGCCCAGCGTCGAGATCCTACACGGCAAGGGGACAGGAGCGCTGCGGCAGGCCATCCAGAACCAACTCGCGCGTCGGCGCGACATCGTCGGCTTCGAGGCGGCGGAGTGGGACCAGGGCGGCGACGGCGTGACCGTCGTGCGGCTGGCGTGACGGGGCCACTGGCGCCTGTGACGGACAGCCTGGAGGTCCGGTGGTTCTTCCGCGGGCCTCTGGCGCCAGAGGCCGGGGCGTGGTTCGCGTCGCTCGGGCCCGACGTCGCGGACGAGACGCGGACGGACCGCTACCTCGTGCCAGCGGAGAGCGACGATCTGGGCCTCAAGATCCGAGAGGGGACCGTCCAGGCCAAGCAGCGCGTCGGCGCGTTCGGCACGCGGCCTTTGGCGCCGGGCGCGCGCGGCGGCGTCGAGGCGTGGCGGAAGTGGACGCTGGGATCGGCCGGTACGGTGCCGGGCGAAGGCTGGATCGACGTGGCGAAATCGCGGCGCCAGAGGCCGGTGGTCTTGCTGGGCCGGCACGCCCGGTGCGCCCTCGAACTCAGCGAACTCGACGCCCGCGGCGAGGCGTGGTGGTCCGTCTGCCTGGAGGCCTCTGGCGCGAGCCCGCGCGCGCGGTGGATGGCGCTTCG
Source organism: Rubricoccus marinus (assembly GCF_002257665.1). Lineage (NCBI taxonomy): Bacteria > Pseudomonadati > Rhodothermota > Rhodothermia > Rhodothermales > Rubricoccaceae > Rubricoccus > Rubricoccus marinus. The sequence goes on from NZ_MQWB01000001.1 coordinate 659,631, forward strand.
CGAGAGCGCCCGGCTGTGGCTCCGCACGGCGCCAAGCCTCAACGAGGAGCACGCGATGGGCTACCCGGCGTGGTTGCGCCGTTTCGCAGGCTGAGCACGGCACGGGACACCCTGTCCGATATGGAGACCGGCGCCAGCGGCCCAAACGTGCCGTGCAGCCACATTGCGCACGGCGCGATCTGCGGCCTACCTTTTGCTGTGCCTCCGACGTCCGACCCCGTCGCCACGTCCCCTATTCTGTGAGCGTACCCCATTCGATCTTCCGTTTCTCGCTCGTGTGTGCGATCGCACTCGCGAGCGTCTCGTTCGTGGCGTCCCCGTCCCTTGCCCAGGCCGACGAGGCGCTGGAGCGCGTCTCCCGTGCCCTCGAAGAGGGCGATTCCGAAGGCGCGCTCGTCGACGCGGCCTCTCGCGTCGAGGTCGTCGTGTTCGGCGAGGGCGGCATGTACCGCCAGGGGCAGGCCACGCACGTGCTCAAGGACTTTTTCCGGCGCTACCCGCCGTCCCGCGTCGCCTTTGGTGAGCAGTCCTCGTCGGACGATGGGCGGACGGCCATCGGCCGCTACTGGACGCGCGATGGAGGGTCGCCTCTGAGCGTCCGCGTGGTGCATCGCGTGGAGGGCCGCCGCTGGGAGCTCGTCGGGATCCGCATCGACCGCGGGGCCGCGTTCCGTCCGGGGCTCTAGGCCCTGAGGACGCTCGGCACACCGCCTCGGCGGAGAACCCGCAGACGTCCCGCCTCTGGCGCCAGAGGCCCTGAGCCGTCCGCGTAGCTTCCGACGTGACCGACGCCCCCGCTTCCCCGGACTCCTCGACTTCCGTCCGCCAGAGGCGCGCGGCGGTCTTTGGAATCGTCGCGCTGGGGCTCGCGCTGCTGATCCCGCTTACGTGGGCGCTCGAAGCCGCCGTCGTGGCCCGTTCTGGAGGGGATCGCGCCGCACGAGTGGCGCAGGAACGGACCGTCGGCGCCGTCAGGGCCCGCGCGTCCTCGCTCGTGGCCTCGATGCAGCGCGAGGCCGTCACCGTGGCTGCGCTCCCGGAGGTCCGGGCCGCTCTTACAGCGCCAGAGGCGGCCGTGTCCGGTGACCCCGGCGAGGCGCTGGGTGCGCTTCTGGCGCGCGCGTTGCCGCCGTTTACGTCGGTCGAGGTGTACCGTCCGGGGCTCAAGCTCGTGGCGTGGAACGGGGACACGTTCCGGCTCGGCGTGCGCGCAACGCCGGACACGTTGCTCTCCCTGGCCGTGCCGGACCCCGCTGAGCGCCGGGCGCTCACGGTCTGGGCGCCCGTCGTTGTGCGCGACACGCTTCGCGGCGCCGTGCGCGTCGTGCGCCTCGCGCAAGCGGCCGTCCCCGTTCGCAACCGCTTTCTCCAGGACTACGACATCGCCGACGAGTGGCGTGATGGCATCGACGGCCCGTTCGAGGTGCTCATCTCCGGCCGCGCGTCGCCGCCCCGGCCGGGCGCGCAGCCTCTGGCGGGGATCGCGGGCCGCACCATCGGGTGGGTGCGCGTGCCCGTCCCGACGGCCTCAGCGTTGACCGACGGCGTGCGCGCGCGCTTCCGCAACGCGATGGCGTTCTGGGCCGTGCTCTTGCTGGGCTGGCTCCTCTGCGGCCTCGGCGGGCTTTTCGCCTACGTACTGCGCAGCGCTGCTCGCGGCGACACCCCGCGCCTCTGGCGCCGGAGCGCGACCGTCCTCACAGGCTTCGCCGTGGCGCTGACGGCGAGCCGCTACGCGCTGCTGCACCTGGACGTGCCCGTGCGCTGGCTCGGCAATGGCCGCGAGACGCCGCCGCTGTTCGACCCGCTGATCCTCGCCTCCGACTTCGGCTGGGGCCTCGTGAGGTCTCCCGGCGACTTCGCGCTGACGGCGCTGTTCGGTATCGTCCTCGCCGTCGCGATCCTCGCCCACGCGCTCCGGCGCGCGGCCTCTGGCGCGAGTCCGGCGCGGTTCGGCGCCAGAGGCCTCGGGCGCATGCTGGCGGTAGGCGCCGTGAGCGGGCTGGGCGCGAGCGCGGTCGGGTTCGTGGCGCGGAGCGCGGTTTTGGACGCGCCGCAACTGGGCTACGCGGACCGCACCGGCCCCATCATTGATGGCCTCCTTGCGCTCGCGATGGGGTCGGTCGTCTCGGTCGCAGCGGCCGTGATGTGCGCCATTGCCGGGGCCGTGTTGATGACGCGGGCGTTCGCCAGAGGCGAGGCGTTCGCCGTGGCCGCTCTCGCGGTCCTCGCGGGCGCGCTACCCGTCGTTTGGCTGGGCGCGATGGCGGCGGCCTCTGGCGTCGCGCTCGCGCTGGCGGGGGCGGGGCTGGGCCTGGCACTCGGCGGGCGGGTGGACCGATGGGGCTGGCCGCTGACGTTCCGAGGGCTGCTCGCAGGCGTGTTCGTGCTCGCGCCCGTCGCGTACGGGTTCATGGCCGGACCGCTAGGGGAACGAACCGACGCCCTCCTCTCCGACGCCGCGCGGAGCTTTGCCGGCGGCCGCGATGAGCGCGTCACCTACGCGTTGGACCAGGTCCTCGCCGAAGCCCGCGCCGACGACGCCCTCCGCCCGGCCTTGCTCGACGCCGTCGCCGTGGCCGACTCGCTCCGCCGCCGCGGCACGCGTGTCGCGCCCGGGCCTCTGGCGCCAGAGGCCGTCCTGGACACGACCGACGTGGCGCTCGCGACGCTGGACTCCACGCGGCAGTCGCTGGGAGATCTCGCCGCTGGGCTCGTCCAGAGCTCGCTGCTAGGCTCGCTCGCCGACGTTGCCGCCGAGCTCCGCTTTATCAGCCCTACCGGCGACACGCTCGGCGGCTTTGCCGAGGGCGGCGCGCCCCCCGCGCCGAGCGCCGACCCGCTGGCGTTTGCGAACATGCGAGATCGGTACCTGGAGCGCGACGAGGGCGGCTTCTTCGTAGGCAGCGCGCCCTCGCCGGACCGCCGCGGCCTGCCGCGCTACGCGGGCATCGGGCCTCTGGCGTCGGCTAGTGGCGAAGCCTCTGGCGAGGAGCCCCGCGCGTGGATCTACGTCCGCGCCACGCCCCGTCCGGCGCGCTTCGCCGCCGAGACGCCGTTTCCGCGCGTGCTCGCGCCCGCCAACCTGTTCGGCCTGGACGACGAGGCCGTCGCCTACGCGGAGTACGACGACGGCGTCCGCGCCAGAGGCGGTGACGAAGCCCCGTTCAAGCTCCCCGAGACCATCTACGACGCGCTGGAATCCGGCGCAGGGGCCGCGCTGCTCAACGAAAAAGCCGACGGCGAGACCGTCCGCGCGTTCTACGTCCGCGTGGGCAGCGGCACGCGCGATGTCGTCTCCGCCCGCGTCGCCGGCGGCGATCCGCTCGACGTCTTGCTCGTCCTGCTCCGCCTCACGCTCGCGGGCCTGGGCGTTGCCGCGATCCTGTACGCCGTCGGCGTGCCCATCCGGCGCCGCATGGGCCTGTTGCCCGCGCCGCGCACGCGCTTCCGCGACAAGGTTCTCAACCGCTTTCTGTTCGTCGGCCTCGCGAGTGTGGCGCTAACAGGCCTCGTGGGGCAACGCGTGATCGAGGAGCAGAACCAGCAGGCCGTGCGCGACCTCTTGCGCCAGAGGCTCGGTCGCGTGGAGGCGGCGCTCTCGGCCGATTCCGACCCGGGCACACCGACGGGCGCGCTGCTCACGCGCGCCCGGCCCGACGCCATCTCGGCGTCGCTCGGCTTCGACGTGCACCTCTACGGCGGCGCGGACCTGCTCGCGTCCTCGCGCCGCCAACTTGTGAACCAGCGCCTGATTGAGCCGCGCCTGCCCGCCGAGGTGTACGACGCGCTCTACGTCCAGGGCCGCCCGTTCGCCTTCGCCGAGAGCCGGATCGGGACGGCCGACGGTGGCTTTGCCTACACGACCGGCTACAAGGCGCTTCCGGACTCGCTCGGCAATCCCGTCGGCGCTGCCGCCGTGCCGACGCTGCCGGAGCAGGCGGCCATCGAGGCCGGGCAGGCGCGCATGGTGACGTACCTGTTCGGCGGCCTTCTCGTGCTCCTGGTGGCGATCGTGGCGGGTGCGGCGCTTCTGGCGGGACAGCTCACGCGGCCGTTCGGCCGCTTGCAGCAAGGCTTGCGCGCGGTCGGGGAAGGGCGGAGCGAGGAGCCCATCCCGGTCGAGACCCGTGACGAGGTGGGCGAACTCGTGGAGACGTTCAACGCGATGCAGGCGCAACTGGCGGACAGCCGCCGCAAGCTCGCCGAGCAGGAACGCGAGCTGGCGTGGCGCGAGATGGCGAAGCAGGTGGCGCACGAAATCAAGAACCCGCTCACGCCGATGAAGCTCAGCGTGCAGCACCTGCGCCACATCTTCCGCGCGCCCGGCGAGGACGATCCGCCAGAGGCCCGGAAGTTTGCCGGGGCGTTCGAGCGCACGACCGAGATGCTCGTCGAGCAGATCGAGAGCCTCCGCCACATCGCCAGCGAGTTCTCGGACTTTGCGCGGCTCCCGCTGCGCAACCCGGAGCCGTTGGACCTGAGCGAGATCGCGCGCGACGCCGCGGCTCTTTTCGAGACCGAGGCCATGGGCGAGACGGCCCGCGCCACGCTCCAGACAGACCTCGCAGACCAGCCTCTGGCGACGGTCGCGGACCGAGAGGAGCTGCGCCGCGCGTTCGTCAACCTGCTCACGAACGCCCACCAGGCGATGCCCCACCGCGACGACCAGACGCGCCCGGGCCGCATCATCCTCCGCACGCGCCACCAGACCGCGCCGGACGGAACCGAGTGGGCCATCGCGGAAGTCGCCGACACAGGCATGGGCGTCCCGCCAGAGGCCCGCGAGAAGATCTTTCAGCCGTCGTTCTCCACCAAGTCCAGCGGCATGGGGCTGGGCCTCGCCGTCGTCAAGCGCGCCGTGGAGGCCGCTGGCGGGAGCATCGCCTTCGAGACGGAAACCGAGGGCCAGGCGACGGGAACGACGTTCACGATGCGGCTGCCTCTGGCGCCAGAGGCCGGGACTTCTGGCGATGGCCACGCCGCGAGACTATAGGGCAAGGCTCGCCGCGTTCGGCATGCCTCGCTCGCGATAAGCAAGGGCCGGGTTGGACTGACGCCCGAGCGCCAGCGGCTGAACATTTGCGCGGGACCTGTATGATGTGGTACCGTCGCCTACCCTTCCAGCGCAGCTCATGGCCCTCACGATTGGCGTCCCCCGCGAGACCGCACCCGGCGAGGCGCGCGTCGCCCTCGCGTCCGATGCCGCCCGGCGGCTCGTCCGCAAAGGCTGCGAGGTCCGCGTAGAGCAAGGGGCAGGGGAACGCGCCTTCATCTCCGACGCCGACTTCGAGGCCGCCGGGTGCCACATCGTGGACCGTGCCGAAGCCCTCGCCTCTGGCGCCGTTTGCACCGTCTCTGGTCTAGACGCCAGCGGCCTCGACGGGTTGGCCTCTGGCGCCGTCGTGCTCGGCCTCTTGCGTCCGTTGGACGACACCACGGCTGTCGAAGCGCTCGCCGCCAGAGGCGCGACGGCCGTAGCGATGGAGATGGTGCCGCGCACCTCCCGCGCGCAGCGCATGGACGCGCTCTCGGCCATGAGCACGGTTTCGGGCTACCGCGCGGCGTTGCTCGCGGCGTTCCGGCTGCCGCAGTTCTTCCCGCTCCTCACGACCGCTGCCGGAACGGTCCGGCCTGCGCGCGTGCTCGTGATCGGCGCGGGCGTGGCAGGCCTTCAGGCCCTCGCGACGGCCCGCCGCCTGGGCGCCATCACGGCCGGATACGACGTGCGCGCCGCCGCGCGCGAGCAGGTCGAGTCCGTCGGCGCCAGCTTTGTCGAGTTGGACATGGAGACCGCCGATCAGGAGGACGCGGGCGGCTACGCGAAAGCCCTCGCCGAGGACGAAGCGGCCCGCCAGGTCGAGGCCCTCGCAAAGGTCCTCCCCGACTACCACGTCGTGATCACGACGGCTCTCATCCCCGGACGCGCCGCGCCGGTCCTCATCACCGCCAGAGGCGTGGCCGGCATGCGCCCCGGCTCTGTCATCGTGGACCTTGCCGCCGCGAATGGCGGCAACGTCGAGGCCACGCGCGCCGACGAGGAAATCGTGGCCTCTGGCGTGACCGTTCTCGGCCCGACCAACCTCGCGGCCGAGATGCCGACCCACGCGAGCGAGATGTACGGCCGCACCGTCGCCGCCTTCCTCCTGGAGTTCCTAGACGACGAGGGGACCCTCAACCTCGACCCCGAGGACGAGATCGTCGCGGGCGCCGTCGTGGCCCGGGACGGCGAGATTGTCCACCCGCGCGTGCTCGCCGCGCTCGCGCCCGCCTAGCCGCCTCTGGCGCCAGAGGCCTCTGACGCCGACACGCTCCACCAGCCCGGAACTGGGAACCCCCAAACATGGACCTCTCGCTCCTCGTCGTCTTCGTGCTCGCCTCGTTTCTCGGGTTCGAGCTCATCTCCAAGGTGCCCGCGACGCTGCACACCCCGCTTATGTCGGGCTCCAACGCCATCAGCGGCATCACCATCGTCGGCGCGATCCTTGTGATGGGGGAGACCGGCTCGCCTCTGGCGAAGTGGGTCGGCTTCGCGGCGCTCGTCCTCGCGACGATCAACGTCGTCGGCGGCTTTCTCGTGACCGACCGGATGTTGGAGATGTTCAAGCCGCGCGTCCCCGCGCCAGAGGCCGTCGCCTCGGCGCCAGAGGCCTCGAACGGGGTGAAGGCATGACCGTCCTCACCACCCTCGCCTACCTCGTCGCGTCCTGCCTGTTCATCGTGGGGCTCAAGCGGCTGGGTTCGCCGCGCACGGCGCGGGCGGGCAACCGGCTGGCCTCTGGCGGCATGCTGATCGCCGTCGTGGCGGCGCTTCTGGAGAACCAGATCCTCAACCCGGTCGAACTCGTGGCCGGGCTCCTCGTGGGCGGCATCATCGGCGTCTGGCTGGCGCGCAAGACCGAGATGACCTCGATGCCCGAGCTCGTCGCGGCGTTCAACGGCTTTGGCGGCGCGGCCAGCGCGCTCGTCGCGGGCGCCGAGATGCTCCGTGGTAGCGGCACGCAGATGCGGGAGATCGCCGCCAGCGGCGAGACGGTCTCGTTCGTCCCCGATATGGGGGCGGGCGACCTGTTCATCGTCGCCCTCTCCGTCCTGATCGGCTTGGTCACGCTCTCGGGCTCGTTCGTGGCGTACGGCAAGCTGCGGGGCCGCTCGCTCGGCTCGTTCCCGGGCATCCGCCTGGTGTCGCTGCTGATCGCGGTGGGTGTGATCGCCTCCATCGTGCTCCTGATCGGGACCGCGGGGGAATCGAGCCGGATGGACGAGGCTGTGCTGTTTTTGGGCGGTCTGTCCATCCTCGCGCTCGCGCTCGGCGTCGTCCTCGTGCTGCCCATCGGTGGGGCGGATATGCCGGTCGTCGTCGCGCTGCTCAATGCGTCTTCGGGGCTCGCCGCCGCGGCCACAGGCTTCGTGCTGGGCAACGTCGCCCTCGTCGTCTCCGGCGCGCTCGTCGGCGCCAGCGGCCTCATCCTGACTCGCATCATGTGCGAGGCCATGAACCGCTCGCTCGGCAACGTGCTCCTGGGCGGCTTCGGCGCCGACGCCGCCGCGGCCTCTGGCGCCAGCGGCGACGCGGAGGAGAAGCCCGTACGCCGCACCACGCCCGACGACGTGGCCGTGATGATGAGCTACGCGCAGCGCGTCGTCGTCGTGCCGGGCTACGGCCTCGCGGTCGCGCAGGCGCAGCACGAGGTGCGCGAGATGGCCGACATGCTCGCGGCCTCTGGCGTCGAGGTCGTCTACGCGATCCACCCCGTCGCGGGCCGGATGCCGGGCCACATGAACGTGCTCCTCGCCGAGGCCAACGTGCCGTACGATCACCTGATCGAGATGGACGACGCCAACCCGGACTTCCCCCAGACCGATGTCGTCCTCGTTGTGGGTGCAAATGACGTGGTCAACCCCGCCGCGCGGAGCGACGAGTCGAGCCCGATTTACGGCATGCCGATCCTCAACGTGGATGAGGCGCAGCAAGTCGTCGTCCTCAAGCGCAGCATGAGCACGGGCTATGCGGGCGTCCAGAACCCGCTCTTCTTCCTGGACAACACGCAGATGCTCTTCGGAGACGCCAAAGCCAGCATCAAGGCCATCGTGGGCGAACTCAAAGAGCTCCAGCCCGCATGAGCGGCGCGGCCCTCGCGATCCTCCTGCCTCTGGCGTTTTTCGTGGCCTTCCCGCTGTTCTGGATGGTGGTCATTGGCCTCATTGGGAAGACCGGCTGGAGGCCCCTGGCGGAGGCGTACCCGGCCGAGCGGTGGCCCGCCAGAGGCTACAAGGTGTCCTGGCAGTCAGGGCGGGTCGGCGCGGTGAACTACAGCAACGCGCTCAACGCCGTCGCGACGCCAGAGGGCCTGTTTCTCCGTCCATCGTTCCTCTTCCGGGTCGGCCACCCGCCCGTGTGCATCCCCTGGGCGGCGTTCGTGGATACGGCTCCCGCGATGATCTTCGGCACGCGGTTTATTCTGGAAACCGGGCCGAGCCTCGTGCTCTACGGCAAGCTGGCCCGCGCCGTCACTGCCGCGTTGGAGGCGCGGGACCGGGCCTCTGGCGAGTACGACGCTGCCCTAGAACACGAAAGCGGCGGCCTCCCGTGGGAAGCCGCCGCCGAGACTCGCGAGCCGGGCCGATCTAGAAGGGGAGATCGTCGTCGGGCGTGAAGTCGTAGTTGTCGCCGCCGCCAGAGGACGGGGCGCTCTGACGCTGGCCGCCGCCAGAGGACTGGCGCTGCGGACGGGGGCTCTGGTCGTAGCTGTCGTTGCTATCGCCGTAGTTGCCTCCGCCACCACCGCTGCTATCGTCGCGGCCGCCGAGCATCTGCATCTCGCGCGCCTTGACCTCGGTGGTGTACCGGGTGTTGCCGTCCTTGTCCTCCCACTGGCGGGTCTGGAGCTGGCCCTCGATGTAGACCTGGCGGCCCTTTTTGAGGTACTCGCCGCAGATCTCCGCAAGGCGGGCCCACGCCACGATGCGGTGCCACTCCGTGTTTTCTACCTGGTTGCCGTCGCGGTCCTTGTAGGACTCACTCGTCGCGAGGGAGAAGTTGCAGACGGCCGTGCCGCTGCCGGTGTAGCGAAGCTCGGGGTCTGACCCGAGGTTGCCGACGAGGATGACTTTGTTGATGCCACGTGCCATGGTATAAATGCCCGTTCGGGCGGCTGTTGTGCACGTTCCGCTGGTCCGCAAGCGGCCAGCCGTTCTCTTGAATCCCGCCCGAGTACGCCTCCGGCAGAGCGGCAGTCTAGACACAACACGAGGCCGTGTCTAACCGGCGTTGGTGGAAAATATCCACATTCGGTGTCAACCCTCTGTCACAGGGAGCGAGCGAGAAATACCGGTCGCCTCTGGCGCCAGAGGCCGGGCCGCCGCCACCCCTGTTTGGACATGAAACCTGCCCCGGCGCGAGACGCCGACGACGCGGCGATCTTCCGGTCCGCTCTCCCGCTGCTCCTGTGCTTCCGCCCGTTCCCATCGACCGCGAAACGCTCGGCCTAACCGACGCCGACCGCGACGCCGCTCACGCCGACCTTTTTGCGGACTTCGTCGCCATCGTCCATCGCCTCCGGCGGGACTGCCCGTGGGACCGCGAGCAAACGCACGACTCGGTCAAGCAGCTCACCATCGAGGAAGCCTTCGAGGTAGTCCAGGCCATCGACGATGGGGACACGCAAGAGCTGAAAAAGGAACTCGGCGATCTCTTCCTCCACGTTCTCTTCCACGCGCACATCGCCGAGACCAACGGCACGTTCACGCTCCGCGACGTAATGGAGGGCGAGATGCAGAAGCTCGTCCGCCGCCACCCGCACGTGTTCAAAGGCGCAGACGGCCAGCCTCTGGCGGTGAGCAGCACCGGCGAGGTGCTCCAAAACTGGGAGGCCATCAAGCGCGCCGAGCGCGAGGCCTCTGGCGCCGACGAAACCCCGAGCGCACTGGATGGTGTGCCGCAGGCACTCCCGGCCCTGCTCCGCGCCGAGCGCGTCCAGGAAAAAGCCGCACTTGTCGGCTTCGACTTTCCCGACGCCAGAGGCGCGTGGGCCAAGGTGGAGGAGGAACTGGCGGAGGTGCACGAGGCCTCTGGCGCCAGTGGCAATCCGGAGCACGACGCCGACCGGCTCGAAGCCGAGATCGGGGACCTGCTGTTCGCCGTTACCAACTACGCGCGGATGCGCGGGATCTCTCCAGAGAACGCGCTGCGCCGGACCGTCGGCACGTTTTCCAGCCGGTTCTCGCACGTCGAGCGCGGGCTCGCCCGAGAGGGCCGCACGCCAGAGGCCGCGACGCTGGACGAGATGGACGCGCTCTGGGACGAAGCCAAGGCCTTGGAGCGGCGCACGTAGCGCCAGAAGCCTCTAGGGCCCGCAGGCTCTGGAGCCGAGGGGCCTCTGGCGTCAGGAGCCCTCGTCGTAGGGCGGCATCGCCAACTCGTCCACGCCGAGAATCTCGGCCGCCTCCTCTCGTGTGCGCACGCCCACAACGTCGCGGCCGCGGGGCCTCATCAGGCGCGCGTAGAACTGGACCGAGTACAGTTCGAGTGACCGCGGCGTGATCACGATCGTGCGCGACCCCTCAAGCTGCGTGCGGGTCTCGTCCTCCAAGCGGTTTAGCCGAGAGATATCCGTCGGCATGATGTTCGCCCCCTCGCTGGCCGTCATGTCCCACACCTCCGTAAAGCCCGGCCGCCACTCCTCGTGGAATGCGACCGTCCGTCCTACCCGTTCAATTTCCCCAACACCGACGACTCCGCGAGGGCGCGCAAGGGCATACCGGTGCTCAGGGACCAGGATGATGTCGTCAGAGGGGGAGGGCATCGAGGGCGCGGGGGTCTCCCTAATGACACGGGCTCTGAGGATATGGTTTCCCGTTGATATTGTGTC